>DASUCK010000266.1:0-22319 GCA_036276095.1 Nonomuraea sp.
GAAGAGCGCATCCGGCGCTGCAAGAATTGCGTAATCTACGGTTCCACAGGGTCGATCAACCGGACATCGTCTGCTTCTCCAAGCGCCTGCCCGGAGCCTATGACCCGGCCACGCGCCGGCACGGGCTGGGTGACGTCGTCCTGGCGGTCGTCAACCTGGATCCGCACCACACCCACGAGGCGACTGTTGAACTCGACCTGCCCGCGATCGGTCTCGACTGGAACGCCGAGTTCGTCGTCGACGACGAGCTCTCCGGCGAGACCTACCGCTGGCGGCAGAGCAACTACGTCCGCCTCGACCCCCACATCCAGCCTGCCCACATTCTCACCGTACGAGCCGCGCCACGGTAGAACTGAATTCAGCGGGGAGTCTTCGACAGTGTGTGAAAGCGTCTCCCTCATGAGCCCCTCGTGGGGTGGCTCATGAGCTCCACCACACCAATTCCCAACACCTTCGACGAGGAGAAGCCGCGCGACCCTTACTGGTACCGGCACGCCGTCTTCTACGAGGTGCTGATCAGAGGGTTCGCCGACTCCAACGGCGACGGTACCGGAGACATCCGGGGTCTCATCAGCAAGCTCGACTACCTGCAGTGGCTGGGCGTCGACTGCCTCTGGCTGCTGCCGTTGTACGAATCCCCGCTGCGGGACGGCGGCTACGACATCGCCGACTACATGAAGATCCTCCCAGAGTTCGGGGATCTGGGAGATTTCGTACGCCTGGTCGACGAGGCACACAAGCGCGGCATGCGCGTCATCGCCGACCTGGTCATGAACCACACCAGCGACCAGCACCCCTGGTTCCAGGCTTCCCGGCACGACCCCGAGGGCCCGTACGGCGACTTCTACGTCTGGTCCGACACCGACGAGAAGTACCAGGACGCCCGGATCATCTTCATCGACACCGAGACCTCCAACTGGACCTACGATCCGGTGCGCGGCCAGTACTACTGGCACCGCTTCTTCCACCACCAGCCCGACCTCAACTACGAGAACCCCGACGTCCAGGACGCGATGCTGGAGGTCCTGCGGTTCTGGCTCGACCTGGGCATCGACGGGTTCCGGCTGGACGCGGTGCCGTACCTCTTCGAGGAGGAGGGCACCAACTGCGAGAACCTGCCGAGGACGCACGAGTACCTCAAGCGGATCCGGGCCGAGGTCGACCGGCTCTACCCCGACCGGGTGCTGCTCGCCGAGGCCAACCAGTGGCCGTCGGACGTCGTGGAGTACTTCGGCGATCCGGTCGGCGGTGGTGACGAGTGTCACATGGCCTTCCACTTCCCGCTGATGCCCCGCATCTTCATGGCCGTACGCCGGGAGTCCCGTTACCCCATTTCCGAAATTTTGGCCCAAACGCCGAAAATTCCGGAAAATTGCCAATGGGGGATCTTCCTCCGTAACCACGATGAGCTGACCCTCGAAATGGTCACGGACGAAGAACGCGACTACATGTACACCGAGTACGCCAAGGACCCGCGCATGCGGGCGAACGTCGGCATCCGCCGCCGCCTCGCGCCCCTGCTGGAGAACGACCGCAACCAGATCGAGCTGTTCACCGCCCTGCTCCTGTCGCTGCCGGGCTCGCCGGTGCTCTACTACGGCGACGAGATCGGCATGGGCGACAACATCTGGCTCGGCGACCGCGACGGCGTACGCACCCCCATGCAGTGGGACCCCGACCGCAACGCCGGCTTCTCCGACTGCGATCCCGGGCGGCTCTACCTGCCCGTGATCATGGACCCGATCTACGGCTACCAGGCCATCAACGTCGAGGCCCACCAGAAGAACGCCGGCTCGCTGCTCCACTGGACCAAGCGCATGATCGAGATCCGCAAGCGGCATCCGGTCTTCGGCCTCGGCGAGTACACCGAGCTCAACTCCTCCAACCCCAGCGTGCTCGCCTTCGTCAGGGAACTGGGCGACGACCGGATGCTGTGCGTGAACAACCTGTCACGCTTCCCGCAACCGGTCGAGCTCGACCTGCGCAGGTTCGTCGGCGTCTCCCCCGTGGAAACCATGGGAGGCGTGCCATTTCCGGCAATTGGCGAACTACCGTATCTTTTGACGCTTCCTGGGCATGGGTTCTATTGGTTCACACTCCCGCCGGCGATCATCCAGGAGGAGTAGGACGTGCTTACTGAGCTCCTTGCCGCATGGATCGGCCGACAACGGTGGTTCGGCGGCAAGGGGCGCCCGATCGACGAGCTGTCGATCGACTCGGACGTCGAGCTGACGCCCGGGCTCAGACACCTGATCGTGAACGTGTGGCAGGACGGCTCCCGCGACCGCTACCAGCTCCTGCTCGGCGAGCGCGCCGAGCTGCCCGACCGGCTCACCCACGCCCTGATCGCCACCGTCGACGACACCTACCTGTACGACGCCGTCCACGACCCCGAGCGCACCGCCTGGCTCCTGGACGGCATGGCCCGCGACGAGACCCGCAGCGGCCTGCGCATGCGGCACGTCCCGGGAGCCGAGATCGACACCGCGCAGCGCAGCCTGGTGCTCGGGGCCGAGCAGTCCAACACCTCGCTCGTGTACGGCGACGCCTACATCTGCAAGCTCTTCCGCCGCCTCATCCCCGGAGTGAACCCCGAGCTGGAGATCGTCACCGCCCTGGCCGCGCGGAACGCGCCGCACATCGCGCAGCCGTACGGGTGGATCGAGATCGATCTGGACGGCACGGAGACCACGCTGGCGATCATGCAGGAGTTCCTGAACACCTCCAACGACGGCTGGGACCTCGCCCTGACCAGCGTCCGCGACCTGTACGCCAGCTCGCCCGAGATCAGCGCCGCCGAGGCGGGCGGCGACTTCGCGGGCGAGTCGCTGCGGCTCGGCGTCGCCACCGCCCACGTGCACCGGGAGCTGGCGGCCGCCTTCCCCACGGAGGTGGTGGAGACCCACGAGGTCAAGCGCATGGCCGAGACCTTCCGGAGGCGGCTGATGCGGGCCGTGGCCGAGGTCCCCGAGCTGCGGCGGCACGTCGGCGCCCTTGAGGACGCCTACCACCAGGTGGAACTGCTCACCGGCCAGGTGCCCGTGCAACGGGTGCACGGCGACTACCACCTGGGTCAGGTCATGCGCACCCCGACCGACTGGGTGGTCCTGGACTTCGAGGGCGAACCCGGCCAGCCGCTCGCCGAGCGGCGGGCGCTGTCGTCCCCGCTGCGGGACGTGGCCGGCATGCTGCGCTCCTTCGACTACGCCGCCCGGCACCTGCTGGCCGGCCGCCCAGAAGCCGCCGACCTGGAACCCCGCGCCCAGGAATGGGCCGACCGCAACCGCGCCGCGTTCCTGGACGGGTACGTCGAGGGCGGCGGCGAGATCAACCGCGCCGACGCCGCCCTGCTCCGCGCCTTCGCGCTGTCCAAGGCGGTCTACGAGGTCGTCTACGAGGCCCGTAACCGCCCCACCTGGCTCCCCATCCCCTTGGCCGCCTTCCGCCCCCGCCCGTGAACCGCCACCCGGCGGCGGCTCGCTGGGGTCGAGCAGGGTGACGATGCCGGGCCTGAGTGGTGCGCCACGCCAAGAAGGGGAAAAGGATCAGTTGGCGGTTTCGGGGTCCGCTTCGGAGAACGCCGGGTTTTTGCACTTTCTGTGATTGTCTCCGTGAAAGCGGGCAGTGCCTGGGATGGACGGTCATCATAGGGCAGGGTTGGGAGCATGCCGATGAGGACAGAGCTCGACCGCCTCGCGGGCGGAGCACACCACGATCCGCACTCCGTGCTGGGAGCGCACCCCGGATCCCGCGGTGTGGTCTTCCGGGCGTTGCGCCCGCTGGCCGAGCGGGTCGCAGTCGTGCTGGACGACGGCACCACCCACGACATGAGACACCAGGCCCACGGCGTGTTCGAGGTCACGGTCCCCGGCCTGGACAAGGTCCCGGCGTACACCCTCAAGGTCAAGTACGCCGGTGCCGGCCCGATCACCGTGCGGGACCCGTACCGGCACTGGCCGACGCTCGGCGAGGTGGACCTGCACCTGATCAGCGAGGGCCGGCACGAGCGCCTCTGGGAGGCGCTCGGGGCGCGGGTGATGGAGCACGAGGACGTCGAGGGCACGGCGTTCGCCGTCTGGGCGCCCAATGCCCGCGGCGTCCGGGTCGTCGGCGACTTCAACCACTGGGACGGCACCGCCTTCCCCATGCGGTCGCTGGGCCGGTCGGGCGTGTGGGAGCTGTTCATCCCGGGGCTCGGGGCGGGCGAGCGGTACAAGTTCCAGATTCTCGGCGCGGACGGGATGTGGCGCGACAAGGCCGATCCGATGGCCAGGCGTACCGAGGTGCCGCCGATGACCGCCTCGGTGATCGAGAAGTCGGCCTACAGCTGGCAGGACGACGTCTGGATGGCCGGCCGCGGGGAGCGGCGTCCGCAGGCCGAGCCGATGAGCGTGTACGAGGTGCACCTGGGGTCGTGGCGGCCGGGGCTGACGTACGCGGAGCTGGCCGACCAGCTCTCGGAGTACGTCGCCGACATGGGGTTCACGCACGTAGAGCTGCTGCCGGTGGCCGAGCACCCGTTCGGCGGCTCGTGGGGCTACCAGGTGACGTCCTACTACGCGCCGACGGCCAGGTTCGGCACCCCCGACGAGTTCCGGCACTTCGTGGACCGCATGCACCAGCGCGGCATCGGCGTGCTGCTGGACTGGGTGCCGGCCCACTTCCCGATGGACGACTGGGCGTTGGCCCGCTTCGACGGCACCCCCCTGTACGAGCACGCCGACCCGGCCAGAGGCGAGCACCCGGACTGGGGCACGTACGTCTTCGACTTCGGCCGCCGCGAGGTGCGGAACTTCCTGGTCGCCAACGCGCTCTTCTGGCTGAAGGAGTTCCACATCGACGGCCTGCGGGTGGACGCGGTGGCGTCGATGCTCTACCTCGACTACTCGCGCCGCGAGGGCGAGTGGACGCCGAACGTCTACGGCGGCCGGGAGAACCTCGACGCGGTCGACTTCCTGAAGGAGATGAACGCGGTCAGCTACCGGGAGGCTCCGGGCATCTCGACCGTGGCCGAGGAGTCGACGGCCTGGCCGGGGGTGTCGCGGCCGGTGCACCTGGGCGGGCTCGGGTTCGGCTTCAAGTGGAACATGGGCTGGATGCACGACACGCTCGAATACCTGCGCCACGAGCCGATCTTCCGCCAGTACCACCATCACCAGATGACGTTCTCGCTGCTGTACGCCTACTCGGAGCACTACGTCCTGCCGCTGTCGCACGACGAGGTCGTGCACGGCAAGGGGTCGCTGCTCGGCAAGATGCCGGGCGACGAGTGGCAGCGGTTCGCGCAGTTGCGGGCGCTGCTGGCGTTCATGTGGGCGCATCCGGGCAAGCAGCTGCTGTTCATGGGCGGCGAGTTCGGGCAGGGCTCGGAGTGGTCGGAGGAGCGCGGGCTCGACTGGTGGGTGCTGGAGTTCGACGGCCACCAGGGCGTGCAGCGGCTGGTCCGCGACCTCAACGCGCTCTACCGGGAGACGCCGGCGCTGTGGGAGCGCGACTCCTCGCCCGAGGGGTTCCGGTGGATCGACGCGGACGACGCCTCCGGCAACACGTTCTCGGTCCTCCGGTACGCCGGCGACGGGTCGGCGGTGGCGTGCGTGGTCAACTTCAGCGGCGGGCCGCACGAGAGCTACCGGCTCGGGCTGCCGTACGAGGGCCGGTGGGCCGAGGTGGTCAACACCGACGCGTACGCCTACTGGGGCAGCGGCGTCGGCAACCTGGGAGCGGTGGAGGCGGCCGCCGAGCCGTGGCACGGGCTGCCGTACTCGACGACGCTGCGGGTGCCGCCGCTCGGCGCGGTGTGGCTCGCCCACGAGGGCCCGAGCCGACGGACTGAACAGGAGCCGGCGGACTGACCCTGGCCGGCGGACTGACCCCGGCCCGGCGGCCTGACCCCGATCCGGCGGCCTGATCCCGGGGCGGCGGACAGAAGCCGGCGCGACCCGGCGGAGGGTGGCCGGAAGGGGGAGCGTCCGCTGAAAGTTCGGTAAGAAAGGCCGGCAAAAGCTGTGCCTGTCCGGCAAATCACCCTAAACTCCGAGATCATCCCCCCTCGGAGGAAGACGCGTGCGACTTCGCCACCTGATCGTGTGCTCGATCACGCTGGCCCTGATCCCGTTATCGGGCCCGGCCTACGCAGACGACCCGACGCCGGCCCCCGGCGTCGCGGCGAAGATGGAGGAGGGCTTAGGCGTCGACGGCGGCACCGAACGCGCCATCGTCGAGCTGGCCGACCCCGCGCAGAACGCGCCCGTGGCGACGCGGGCCGCGGCCGAGAGCGTGGACGTCGTGCTGCGCCCGGCCGACCAGTCGTTCATGGTCGTCGAGGGCACCGCCGAGGAGCTGGCCGAGCTGGCCGCGGACCCGCGGGTGGCCTCCATCCACCGCGACCGCACGTACGCGCCCGCGGACGTCACGCCCAACCTCCGCCAGATCGGCGCCGACCAGGCCCACGCCAAGGGCTTCAACGGGGCCGGGCAGGCGGTCGCCGTGCTGGACACCGGCATCGACCGCGACCACCCGTGGTTCGCCGGCCGGCTCGTGGCCGAGGCGTGCTTCTCGGCCGTGGAGCAGGACGTACGGTCACTGTGCCCGAACGGGCAGACCGAGCAGACCGGCGCGGGCGCGGCCGACGCGATGACCGCGAACTGCCTGGCCGAGGGCGTCAACCTGTGCGAGCACGGCAGCCACGTGGCGGGCATCGCGGCCGGCACCGGCGGCGTCGCGCCGGGCGCGGGCATCGTGGCGGTGCAGGTGTTCAGCCGGGTGGACGACCCCGGCATCTGCGGCGAGCCGTCGTGCCTGCTGGCGTACGAGTCGTCGCTGCGCCTGGCCATGGACTACGTGACCGGGCTGGCCCAGCCGCTCGCGGCGGTCAACCTGAGCCTCGGCGGCATCCTGTCCGAGGGCGCCTGCGACGGCACCGAGGAGGGCGCGGCCTTCAAGGAGAAGATCGACGCGCTGCTGGCCAAGGGCGTGGCGACCGTGGTGGCGGCCGGCAACGAGCAGTTCGAGGGGGCGTCGTACCCGGCGTGCGTCTCCTCGGCGGTGGCCGTCGGGGCCAACGACGGCGACGACCAGATCGCGCCCTTCTCCAACCGGGGCGGGCTGCTGGACCTGTTCGCGCCGGGCGTGGACGTCGACTCGGCCGTGCCGGACAACGCAACGGCCGTGCACAGTGGCACGTCGATGGCCGCCCCGCACGTGGCCGGCGCCCTGGCGCTGATGAAGCAGTCAGAGCCGCAGACGCCGATCTCCGGCCTGATCGACAAGCTGCGGCAGTCCGGCCGCCCGTACGCGTACGAGGCGAACGGCGCCCAGGTCACCACGCCGCGTCTGGACCTGGCGGCGGCCCTGGCCGGCGCGTCGCCGCAGCCGACCGTCACGCAGACGGCCGTCCCCGATCCGGGCCCCACCGGCAGCGACCCGAACCCCGAGCCCGGCCCCGAGCCGACCGGGGACCCGGACCCCGAGCCGACGGACGACCCGGGGCCGTCCGCCTCGCCGGTCCCGCTGCCGACCGTCACGGTCACGGTGACCGTCACGCCGACGCCGGCCGCCCCGGCCGCGGTCTGCACGCGCGGCGTCGCCGCCGCGAAGCTGACGGCCAGGAGGTGGGCCGTGGAGATCCACCGCAGCAGCGGCACGATCCCCGACGCCGCGCTCACGTGCTACCTGAAGCTGATCGGCAAGTCGAGCAAGGTGTTCCCCGAGGTGACGAAGGCGTCGTCGCTGGGCAAGGCGTACCGGGTGCTGAAGAACGCCAGGACCGCCAGGGCCAGACTCGACAGCGCGCTGCTGACCGCCTGGCTGAACTGGGCCCACGGCGTGAACGGCACCAAGGCGCTGGCCGCCGCCGAGAAGGTGCGACTGAACGGCGAGTCGTCCGCGGCGGCGCTGAAGAAGGCGGCGAGGAACGCCGGCAAGAACCGCTGAGCAGCGCACGGGGAGTCCGCTCGTATTCCGGGCGGACCCCCCGTTCCACCTGCGGACGGCAAAAGAGCCGCCAATGTTTCCTTCGGTCACATAGGCCACGCACATCACAGTTGCCGCAGGTGGGGAGGCATACGGCTGTACGCAGGCCGGGAGCCGGGACGCTGCACGGCGCCGGCCGCGGCACGTCACAGCCGAACCCCGGAGGAATCAGTGAGGCCACGGTCCCCGCGGGCCCGCGCCACCGCGCTCGCCACCGCGCTCGCCGCCGCATCCGCCCTGCTCTGCGCGTCCCCGGCAGTCCACGCCGAGGCCGCCGACGTACCCGACGTCTCGCCCAGGCCCAGCCCGCTCGACGCGGACAACAAGGGCGGCTCGGGCGCCGGTGGCCCGGTCATCAGCCCCAGCCTGATCAAGGAGATCCGCGCCAAGACCCGGGTCCGCTCGATCATCCAGCTCAAGCCGGGCCAGAGCGTGCAGGCGGTGGCCGGCGACATCGAGCACGCCTCCGAGAGCAGCCGGGTGCTGGAGTCGGCGGCGTCGCCGCACTTCTTCGTGGCCGAGGTGGACCAGCCGACGCTGGCCCGGCTCAAGAAGGACGGCCGCGTCCAAGCGGTCTACAAGGACGAGCTGCGGCCGTCCGCGCTGGACGCCAGCACCGTCCTGATCCGCTCGAACCGGGCGAACGCCGCAGGCTGGAACGGCCGGGGCACGACGATCGCCGTGCTCGACACCGGCCTCGACACCTCCCACGGGTTCTTCTCCCGCCGCGTGGTCGGCGAGGCGTGCTTCTCCTCCTCCGACGCCGGTGACGGCGCCGTCTCGTTGTGCCCGAACAACCAGCCCACCCAGACCGGCGCCGGCGCGGCCAGCGCCACCACCGCCCAGTGCGTCGTCAACGGGACGAACTCCTGTGCCCACGGCTCCCACGTGGCCGGCATCGCCGCGGGCCGGATGGTCGCGGGGGCGCCGGCCAACGGCGTCGCCCCCGAGGCCGGCATCCTGCCCATCCAGGTGTTCAGCCGCGTGGACAACGCGCTCACGTGCGGGCTCGGCGGCCGCGGGGCGCCGTGCTTCCTCAGCTACACCTCCGACCAGAAGCTGGCGCTGGAGTACGTGGCGCGGGTGGTCAGGACGCACAACGTGGCGGCGGTGAACATGAGCATCGGCGGCGGGGGACCGTACACGCAGGCGTGCGACAACGACGTGAGCGCGGCGGCGATCAAGCCCGAGCTGGACCGGCTGGTGTCGCTGGGGGTGGCGCCCGTGGTGGCGGCCGGGAACAACGGCTTCACCTCCGGCGTGGCCTCCCCCGCCTGCATCTCGACGGCGATCACGGTGGGCGCCACCGACGACTCCGACGCGCTGGCCTCGTTCACGAACCGGGGGCCGCTGCTGGACGTGCTGGCGCCGGGGGTGAACATCCGGTCGGCGGTGCCCGGCGGGACGTACGCGGACAAGAGCGGCACGTCGATGGCCGCGCCGCACGTGGCCGGGCTGTTCGCGCTGATGAAGCAGGCGTTCCCGGCGAACACCGTGCAGCAGAGCCTGGAGCGGCTGCGCAGCACCGGCACGTCCATCAGGTACGACGCCGGCGGCACGGCGGTGGCGACGCCGCGCATCGACGCCGAACGCGCCACCGCCGGCGGCACCCGCGCCGCCGCCTGACCTTCCCACCGGCCACCCATACCCGTGCCGCCTGCCCCCCACGGCCGCCCATCCCGCGCATACCCGCGCACACCGCCGCACGCCAGGACTGCCCTGGCGTGCGGCGTTTCGCGTCCTTGCCTCAAGGGCGAGAAGGGCAAAGTCTCTTCCTTCCCCATTCGGCAGAGAATGCCCGAAAAGTACCTTGCGACCGCACTTCCAAGCATCGTTTGGAAATGTGTCGCTTAGGGTGGCTTCATGGACGCAGGTAAGGCGATCTTCGAAACCGTCGAAAAGCTACGCCAGCGGCGTACCGGGCCGTTGGTGCTGGAGCTCGATCTCACCGAGGGCGTTACGGAGGGCCCGCCGGCGGACCCGATCGCCGCGGTGCTGTCCATGCGCAAGACGCGGCTCGCCGACGTCCTGGCCGGTCTGCGGCGGGCCAGGCAGGACCCGCGCGTCAAGGCGCTCGTCGTGAAGATCGGCGGCACCCCGCTGGGCCTGGCCACGGTGCAGGAGCTGCGCCACGCCGTGATCCAGTTCCGGGCCGCGGGCAAGCTGACGGTGGCCTTCGCCGAGTCGTTCGGCGAGTTCGCCGGCGGCACCGTCCCCTACTACCTGGCCACCGCCTTCGAACGCCTCTACCTGCAGCCGAGCGGCGACGTCGGCCTCACCGGGGTGGCGCTGGAGCAGCGCTTCGTCAAGGGAGCGCTGACGAAGCTGGGCGTCGGGTTCGAGGGCGGCCAGCGGTACGAGTACAAGACCGCCGCCAACACCTTCACCCAGGACCACATGACCGACGCGCACCGCGAGTCCACAGCCCGCATCGTGGAGTCGGTCACCGAGACGATGATCGCCGGCATCGCCGACGGCCGCCGCCTCGACCCCGGCAAGGTGCGCGAGCTGATCGACCGGGGCCCGTTCACGGCCGCCGAGGCGCAGGAGGCGGGGCTGGTCGACGGGCTGGCGTACCGGGACGAGGTGTACGACGAGGTCAAGGGGGCCGTGGGCGGCGACATGCACCTGCAGTTCGTGTCCCGGTACGCCCGCGCCGCCGCCGTACGGAAGCTGCCGCACCCGATGGCCGACGGGGTCGCGCTGGTCCACGGCCTCGGCCCGATCAAGACCGGCCGGAGCGGGCGGAGCCCGCTCGGCGGGGGCGGGTCGATGGGCTCCGACACGATCGGCGCCGCGCTGCGGGCGGCCCGGCGCGACGAGCACATCAAGGCGGTCGTCTTCCGGGTGGACAGCCCCGGCGGCTCGTACGTGGCCTCCGACACGGTGTGGCGCGAGGTGACGCTGACCCGCAAGGCGAAGCCGGTGATCGTCTCGATGGGAGACGTGGCGGCCTCCGGCGGCTACTTCGTGTCGATGGCCGCCGACGTGATCGTGGCGCAGCCGGGCACCCTGACCGGCTCGATCGGCGTGTACGGCGGCAAGCCAGTATTCGCCGAATTGCTCGGAAAAATGGGGATAAATTCGGAAATGGTGGCGGCTGGTGCCAACGCCGGCATGTTCTCCACCTCCCGCGGCTTCTCCCCCGAGCAGTGGGACCGCATCAACGCCTGGCTCGACCGCATCTACGACGACTTCGTGGGCAAGGTCGCCAAGAGCCGCGGCCTCACCCGCGAACGCACCCACGAGCTGGCCCGCGGCCGCGTCTGGACCGGCGCCGACGCCCACGCCAACGGCCTGGTCGACGCGCTGGGCGGCTTGGAGGACGCGCTCGCCATGGCCAGAAGGCGGGGCGGGCTGGCCGACGACGCGCCCGTACGCATGTATCCGCGGCTCAACCCGCTGGAGCGCCTGCGCGGCCCCGAGTCCAGCGAGGACCGGTCGGCCGCGCTGGCGCGGATCCGCCTGGACTCCTGGGGCCCGCTCGCCCGCCTCTCGGCCGAGCTCGGCCTGCCCGCGGCGGGCCCGCTGATCCTGCCGGAGTGGTACGCCGTCCGCTGACCCGCGGGCGGTCCAGGAAGGCCGGGGTTCTCGCCGGTGCGGCCAGCACCAACCCGATCAGATTCAGCGATACCGGCCACGGAGACGGACCAACGGCTGAAGGGCCGGGTTGACGTACGCGACGGCCAGGACGGCGGCCACGAAAAGGGTGTGGTCGCCGGCCTGGACGACTTTCATGGTCTCGGCCTCCAGGGCCGCCACGCCGCCCTCCACCACCAGCGCGTCCGTGTGCGGCCCGCGGTGGTGGGGCACGCCGGCCACCAGGAGGCGGGCGCTGGGGCGGCCGGGGGTGGCGAAGCGGCTGGCGATGGCGGCCTGGCCGGAGGACAGGAGGGAGGCGGCCCAGCGGTCCTGGCGGAGGAAGACCTCGTTGAGGTAGCCCCGGCTGGCCAGGCTGACCAGCACCAGCGGAGGCTCCGCGGAGACCGACATCAGGGCCGACACGGTGGCGCCGAGGTCGTCGCGCCCGTCGCGTACGGTCACCACCGCCACCCCGGCCGCCAGCTGCGCCATCGCCTCCGTGAACTCGCTCACCGCGGACGCCTCCGGCTGGGGACCTCCTGGGGGCACGTCACGCCAGGGGACCTCCCGGTGGAGGTCCCCGTGGCGCGCGTCACGCTCGGGGGCCTCCCGGCGGAGGCCCCCGAGGGGCGCGTCAGGCGAGGCCGTTCTTGGTCAGCCATTCCTTGGCCACCGTGGCGGGCTCGTCCTTGTTGATGGCGATGAGCTGCATCATGTCGAGCAGCGACTGCGTGGACAGCTTCGCCGAGACGGCGTTCAGCGTGGTCCTGATCGTGTCGGTCGCGCCCGACTTGTAGAGCAGGGGGGTCACGTTCTGGGCGGGGAAGACGTTCTTGGTGTCCTGGAGCGGCACGAGGCCGTTGGCGGTCATCTTGGGGTCGGTGCTGAAGACGTTGCCGACCTGGATCGAGCCGTCCTTGATCGCGTCCGCGGTGGTGGGGCCGGTGGGCTTCCACTCCTTGAACTCGATCCCGTAGACCTCCTTGAACCGCGCCTCCCACCGGTCCTTGAACTCCGGCGGGCCGCCCACGGTCATCGTCTTGGAGACCTTGGCGAGGTCGTCCAGGGTGTTGAGCGACTGCTTGGTCTGGGTGTTCTTGGTGACGGACAGCGTGTCCTTGTCCTCGGCGGGCGAGGCGTCGAGCACCTCCAGCGCGGCGGGCAGCTTCTCCTTCAGCGCCGCGTTGACCTCGTCGGTGGTCGTGGCGGTGGCCTGCTTGTCGATGAAGGCGAGCAGGTTGCCGTTGTACTCCGGCACGACGGTCAGGCCGCCGCTCTGCACCTGGGCGTAGACCGCCTCGCGGGTGCCGATGCGCGGCTTCTCCTCGACCTGCACCCCCTTGGCCTCCAGCGCCTGGGCGTAGAGGGAGGCCAGCAGCACGCTCTCGTCGAAGTCGAACGATCCGATGACGGCCTTGCCACCCCCGCCCGAGGCCGTGCCGCTGGGAGCGCTCGTGGACTCGAGCGGGTTCCCCGCGGTGCTGCCGCCGCCACCGCAGGCGGCGAGCGCGAGCATCGCCGAAACGATCATCCCCGCGATGCCGTACTTGCGTCTCATGTTGGTTATTCCCTTCTAAAGCGGGAGGTAATACAGGAGAACCTATCCGACCTTTGTCCGCTGCCTCACCCCCGGGGATACCGTCACCCTCTGCGCCACCGCGAACGCGGCCTGCACCACCAGAGCGAAGAGCACGATCAGGACTGAACCGCCGACGACGCTCGCGTAGTCCTTCGTCGCGAAACCGTCGATCACATACCGTCCGAGCCCGCCCAGCCCCGTGTACGCCGCCACCGTCGTCGTGGCCACCACCTGGATCGCCGAGAGCCGGCACCCGAGCAGGATCAACGGCAGCGCGACCGGCGCCAGCACCCGCATGAGCACCTGCGCGCCGCGCAGGCCCATCCCGTACGCCGCGTCCCGCAGCTCCGGATCGACCCCCTTGATCCCCTCGTAGGTGTTGACCAGGATCGGCGGCACCGACAGCAGCACCAACGGGATGATCACCGGCCAGATCGAGCCCGCGCCGAGCAGCAGCACGAACATCACCAGCAGGCCCAGCGTGGGCAGCGCCCTGGCCAGGTTCGCCGAGACGACCACGACCAGCTCGCCACGCCCGGTGTGGCCGATGAGCAGGCCGAGCGGCACCGCGACCAGCACGGCCAGGGCCAGCGCCAGCGCCGAGAACTCCAGGTGCTCCAGCAGCCGCGCGGGGATGCCGCCCGGCCCCGACCAGCTCTCCGGGTCGCCGAAGAACTCCCCCAGCCAGGCGATGAACGCGGTCAGCCAGCTCATGTTCCCTGCCCCTTCCGCGCTCGTACCCAGGGGGTGAGCAGCCGCTGCGCCAGCACGACGAACCCGTCGGCGACCAGCGCCAGCGCCACGATCAGCACGATGCCGACGATCACCGGCGGCATGAACGGGTTCTGGTACGCCCGCGTGAACAGCCCGCCGAGCCCGCCCTGCCCGATCAGCGCGCCCACACTGACCAGGCTGATGCTCGACACCGCGACCACCCGCAGCCCGGCCAGCACCACCGGCACCGCGATCGGCAGCTCGACCAGCAGCAGCCGCCGCAGCGGCGTGAAGCCCATCGCCACGGCCGACTGGCGGACGTGGTCGGGCACCGAGTTCAGGCCGTCGACCACGGCCGGGATCAGCACGGCCGTGCCGTAGAAGGCCAGCGGGATGATCACCGTGGTCTGCGACAGCCCGGTCACCGAGATCAGCAGCATGAACACCGGCAGCGACGGCAGCGCGTAGACCACGTTGAACAGCCCCGCGGTCGGCTGGTAGAGCCAGCGCCAGCGCACGCAGGCCAGCCCTAGCGGGAGCGCCGCGAGCAGCGCGAGCAGGATCGGCACCAGGGACATCGTCAGGTGGTCGGTGAGCAGGTTACTGATGCTGTCGACCCGGCCGGTGTCCCAGTTCCTGGCGATCCACTCCCAGATGGAGGGAGGGCCGTCACCCATCTGCGGCCTCCGCGAGCGCCTGGTCGAGCGCGTCCCTGGCGGCCACGCCGACGACCTTGCCGCGCTCGTCCACGGCCACCGAGCAGCCCGACGGCGACAGCAGCGCCGCGTCGAGCGCCGCCCGCATGGAGTCGCGCCCGTACACGAACGTCCCGTACGGCTCCAGCTCGCCCGGCCGTTCCCTCGACGCCCACCCCACCGGGCGGCTCTCGGCGTCCACGACCAGGAGCCACGGCTCGGACGTGCCGCGCTCGGCCCCCTGCTCGACGGTGAGGTCCGTACGCAGCCGCAACCCCTCCGTGGGGACGAACTGCAGCCGCCGGATGCCCCGGTCGCGCCCCAGGAACTCGCGCACGAAGTCGTCGGCCGGCTCCGACAGCAGCGTCTTGGGGTCGGCGAGCTGCGCCAGCCGGCCCCCGACCCGCAGCACCGCCACCCGGTCGCCGAGCTTGATCGCCTCGTCGATGTCGTGGGTGACGAAGACGATGGTCTTGTTCAGCTCGGCCTGGAGGCGGAGCAGCTCGTCCTGCAGGCTCGTGCGGACGACCGGGTCGACCGCGCTGAACGGCTCGTCCATGAGCAGCACGGGCGGGTCGGCGGCCAGCGCCCTGGCCACGCCCACGCGCTGCTGCTGGCCTCCGGACAGCTGGAACGGGTAACGCTCCGCCAGCGCCGGGTCGAGGCCCACGCGTTCGAGGAGGTCCATGGCGCGGGCGCGGGCGCGTTTCCGGTCCCAGCCGAGCAGGTAGGGGACAGTGGCGATGTTGTCCACGATCTTCCGGTGCGGGAAGAGGCCGGCCTGCTGGATGACGTACCCGATGCCGCGCCTCAGCGTCGGCGGGTCGATGCCCTGCACCGGCTCGCCGTCGAGCAGGATGCTGCCCTCCGTGGCGTCGATCATGCGATTGATCATCCGCAGGGAGGTCGTCTTGCCACAACCGGAGGGACCGACGAACACGGTGATCTCGCCTGTGGGGGCCTCCAAGCTGAGGCGGTCCACCGCGACCGTGCCGTCGGGGTAGCGTTTCGAGACGCCGTCAAAGGTGATCACGCGTGACCTCTCGCTCCGAGCAGGGCCGCGACCCCTGCCACGACCGCCGCATGATCTCTCGTGGCCCACAGACTACGGCGATCGGGGACCGCCGTGTCAGGTCAGGGCGAGCTTAAACGTTTCACTGACCAGGCATATTTACATAAATCTGGACTTGATAGTGCGCTGGACTGTCTGTGTTGGCATGATTACCTCCACAATCTCCTGACGCGCACCCCACCCACCCCTCAGCGTCCGACAGAGCAAGAGGAACCGGCCCCGTGTCCCAGCCGCTCACCGATCAGCGCCCACGCGCCGAACTGATCGCAGAGCTCTACGACCGCCATGCCGCCGGGCTGTTCGCGTACTGCGCCGACCAGCTCGGCGACCCCGGCTCCGCGTCCGACGTCCTGGTGACGGTGCTCTCCGGCGTCCCCGACACCGAGCCGCCCCGCGCCGCGCTCTACGCCCTCGCCCGCCGCGAGATCCACCGGCGGGACGTCGTCTACGCGCCACCCGCCGTCGACCCGCTCATCGACCCCGCCACCGCCCTCGTCGAGCGCACCCTCCGGGAGCTGCGCCCGCACCAGCGGGAGGTCCTGGTGCTGTGCGCGGTCTGCGGGCTGAGCAAGGCCGAGCTGGCCTGGGTGCTCGACGTCGCCCCCGACACCGCCGAGGAACTCGCCGTCGGGGCGGGCCACCGCTTCCGGCAGGCCCTGGGCGCCGCCCTCGCCTCCATCGGGGTACGCGTCCCCAAGCCCGTCGCCGACGTCTACGGCGCCCTGGGCGTCGCGCCGCTGCGTGACGTGCTCGGCCGCCTGCCGTGGCCGCAGCCGCCCGGGGCCGTACGCATCCACCTCGCCGGCTCCCGTACGGCGACGCCCGCGCCGCTGTTCGTGAAGCCGCGCTGGCCGAGCCCGCCGGTGTGGCCGCAACCGCTGGCCGAGACCGACCCGGCGACCAGCACCATGATCTTTCCCAAGGAGCTGCTGACCCCGCCCTCCCCGACGGGCGTCCGGGAACACGAGGCCACCACGGCACCCATGCCCAGATTCCGCGACCCCCTGGCGCCGCCCACGGACCTCGCGCGTCCCCTTCGTGACCCGCTGGCCGCGTTCGACACCTCCCACCCCTTCACGAACCCCCGCGCGCAAGGCCCGCGCGGCGCCTTCACCCGGGACCCGCGGCCCTTCCCGCAGGAGCCACACGTGCGAGATCCGCAGGCGTCGTCCGTCCCGCCGGCCGGTGAGCGGCCGTTCTTCATGGCGGCGCCGGAGGGCGAGGCCGAGCCGTTCGCCACCGGGGACGTGCTCCTGCCCAAGGGCTCGCCGGAGCCGTTCGCCACCGGGGACGTGCTGCTCCCCGGCGAGAGCGGCCCGCCGCCGGCGCCGTTCGCCGCCGGTGACCCGTTCGGGGAGCGGTCGTCCCGGGCCGGCGGGCTGCGCAGACCCAGGCCGGGACGCAGGACGCGGACCTCCCCCGCCGAGGACGTGCTCGTGCACAAGGGCCCGGCCCGCCCGTTCCGGTCACCGCACCAGGAGGAGGCGGACCCGATCCTCGACACGGCCCCCCTGTTCCGGCCCCGCCCCAAGCCGTCCGAGCCGATCTACCGGCTGCCGCCCGCGCACCAGGACGGCGAGCCCACCGCCACGGCCACCGCACCGCGACAGGACCATGCGAGCAACCGGCCCCCAGCCCAGCACGACCCCGCCGAACGACCCCCGGCCCAGGAGGGCTCGCCCAGGCCAGCCCCGGCCCAGGAGGGCATGACCAGCCAGACCCGAGCCCGGGAGAGCGCGGGCAGGCCGGTCCCGGCGCAGCAGGAGTCGCTGCTGGCGCCGCGCCCGGTCCGGTCCAGGCCCACGCCGAAGCGCCGCCCGGACAGGTTCGTCCGGCCGGGGAAGACCCGCCGCCGAGGGGAACGCCACTACGACTGGGCCTGGGAGGCGATCGGCTTCCTGGTCTGCGTGGCGATCGCGATGATCGTGTTCTTCTCCGTGCCGATGCTCGTCGACCCGTAACCGCCGCCCACCGGTCGTACCGGCCCGATCCGGGCGCCGCCCCGGATCGGGGTCCGGCTCGGGGGCGGCCGCGTCACGTTTTCCTCCGCTGCCGCGTCATGGGGGTGTACCCATTCCCGAGCAACGGAGAGACCGACCATGGAAGCACGGATGAACCACCCCGTCGCCGTCCTGCCCGACGCGCTCAAGGCCCTGCACGCGCTCGGCGCCACGTACACGGACCGCGGCGTGTCGAAGCAGCTGCTCGACATGGTCTACCTGCGGGTCAGCCAGATCAACGGCTGCGGCGTGTGCGTGGACATGCACGCCCGCGACCTGAAGAAGAGCGGCGAGTCCGACGAGCGGCTGTGGTCCGTGGCCGCCTGGCGCGACACGCCGTACTACACCGACGAGGAACGCGCCGCCCTGGCGCTCGCCGAGGCCGTCACCCGGCTGAGCGACCGCCCGGAGCCGGTGTCCGACGAGGTGTGGAGCGACGCGGCCGACCACTTCTCCGAGAAGCAACTGGCCGCGCTGCTCCTGGGCATCGCCACGATCAACGTCTGGAACCGTCTGAACGTCGCCATCCACCAGGTAGCGGGCGCTTGGCCCTGAACCGGGCGAGGAACGCCAGGGCACACCTACGCACCACCCCGCCGCACTCCGCTGGCAGAAGTTCGGAGCTTGGGGACCCTCGGGAGGGCCCCGGTCCGTGGAGAGGGCGGCTGCGCGAGCTAGGTGGCCGAGAGGATCAGGGCGCTCGTGGGGACGCCGGTGCCGGCGGTCACCAGGACGTGGTGGACGGCGGGGAGCTGGTTGGCGGCGGTGCCGCGGATCTGGCGGACCGCCTCCGCGATGCCGTTCATGCCGTGGATGTACGCCTCCCCGAGCTGCCCGCCGTGCGGGTTGACCGGGAGGCGGCCGTCCAGGTCGATGCCGCGGTCCGCCACGAGGCCGGGGGCCTCGCCGGGGCCGCAGAAGCCCAGTTCCTCCAGCTGGGCCAGGACGAACGGGGTGAAGTGGTCGTACAGGATGGCGGTGCGGATGTCAGCCGGACGAAGGCCCGACATTTCCCACAATTGGCGGCCGACGAGTGACATTTCCGGAAGGCCGGTCATGTCGTCCCGGTAATAGCTCGTCATCATCATCTGCCCGGCGGCCGAGCCCTGCGCTGCGGCCGTGATGACGGCGGGCGATCTGCGCAGGTCGCGGGCCCGTTCGGCGGAGGTCACCACCAACGCCACCGCGCCGTCGCTCTCCTGGCAGCAGTCGAGCAGGCGCAGCGGCTCCGCGATCCAGCGGGACGCCTGGTGCTCCTCCAGCGTGATCGGCCGCCCGTGGAACCAGGCGGCCGGGTTGGTGGCCGCGTGCCGGCGCATGGCCACCGACACCCTCCCGAAGTCCGCCGACGTGGCGCCGTAGGCGTGCATGTAGCGGCGGGCGAACATGGCGACCCAGGCCGCCGGGGTGACCAGCCCGTACGGCACGTGCCAGCTCATCTCCAGCCCCTGCGAGGTGGGCTCGCCGGCGAGGCCGGCGGCCGGCCGCCCGAAACGGCGCCCGGAGCGCTCGTTGAACGCCCGGTAGCACACGACGGTCCTGGCCATCCCGGCGGCCACGGCCATGGCCGCGTGCGCGACCGTGCCGCAGGCCGCGCCGCCGCCGTACTCGACGCGGGAGAAGAACGTCAGGTCGCCGATGCCGGTCTCCCTGGCCACGGCGATCTCCTGGTTGGTGTCCTGGCTGAAGGTGACCAGGCCGTCGACGTCGGACGGCGACAGACCGGCGTCGTCCAGCGCGGCCAGCACCGCCTCGGCGGCCAGCCGCAGTTCCGAGCGCCCCGACCGCTTGCTGAACTCGGTCGCGCCGATACCCGCGACGGCCGCGCGCCCCTTCATGATCCGCCCTCCTCGGGGATGGCCAGGGTGACCGTGCCGGTGGCGTGGTCGCCGAGGCTCACGGTGCCGCGTACCGCGACGGTCACCTCGCCGTCCGCCCGCGACACGACCGTCCCGCCGAAGCGCAGCCGGTCCCCCGCGTACGCCGGGACGCCCAGCCGCACGTCGATGCGCCTGATGACGGCCGCCGGGCCGGCCCAGTCGGTGACGTACCGCTCGACCAGGCCCATGGTGGTGAGGATGTTGAGGAAGATGTCCTTCGAGCCCTGGGCGCGGGCGAGCGACGGGTCGTGGTGCACCGGGGTGAAGTCCATGGTGGCCAGGGCCGTGGAGATCACCATCGTCGGGGTGAGGTCGAGGGACAGCTCCGGCAGCACGGCGCCGGTCTCGGCGCGGCCGGCGCTCACGGCTCCTCCGGCGTCCACATCGGCAGGACGAGCCGGTCGTCCATGCGCCGGTACGTCACGCGCAGCGGCATGCCGATCCGCACCTCCTCCAGCGGACAGTCCACGACGTTCCCGACGATCCGCACCCCTTCCGGCAGGTCCACCACGCCCACCGCGAACGGCGTCGCCCGGCCCGGTACCGGCGGGTGGTGGTGCACGACGTAGCTGTAGAGGACGCCGGCACCGCTCGCCACCCGGTAGGACCGGTTGGCCGAGCGGCAGTGGGGGCACAGGGGGCCGGGCGGGTGGCGCAGCAGGCCGCAGTCGGCGCAGCTCTGGACGCGCAACTCGCCCTCGCGTACGCCGTCCCAGAAGAACGCGGTGTCCTGGTTGATCGCGGGTTGGAGCGGGTACGGCTCCGGAGCGGCTGCAGAAGCCGATTGAGGACCCGTCGGGCGAAATTTCAGGATGCGGAACATCATGTCCGCCACGGGCTCGTCGTCCTCCGCGTACCAGGTGACGGTCCACGTGGCGAAGAATCCCACGCCGAGAGCGGTCTTCTTCGGCCCCGCCAGGCCGGAGAACCTGGTGGCCGGCGTCAGCCGCTCCCCCACGCGGGCGTACCGGTGGTAGGTCTGGGCACAGTTGGTCGCCACCACGCCCGTGTACCCGGCCGCGTCCAGCGCCGCGAGCACGTCGTCGACCGGCGACCGCTCCCGCACGGGCGGCACGAGCCCCGGCATGGTCCACACCTGCGCCATCGCCGGCGGAGCGAGGCCCTGGTCCAGGTAGACGGGGTTGGCGTCACCCATCGCGGCCAGCCAGTGCCTGATCATCGGGACGTTCACCGGGTCCGCCGCCGGAGCGCCGCGCAGCTCCCCGAGCGCCGCCTGCCTGCCCCCGAGAGCGCGCAACTCCGCATCCGTCATGGCGGAGGCCGTCGAGGAGGACATCGCGGCGGTCGTCGCGGTCGTCGCGGTCGTCGCCGCGGTCGTCGCCGCGGTCGTGGTGGGGGCCGGCTCGCCGGTCATCGGGGTGGCCTCGGCAGGCTCAGGCCGAGCATGGCGATCAGCTCCCGCTGCACCTCGTTGACCCCGCCCCCGAACGTCAGCACCACGGCCCCCTTCACCCCGTGGTCCACGCGTTCCAGCAGCTCGGCCGTCTCCGGGTCGGCCGGATCGCCGTACCTGGCCAGGACGTCCCCGACGATCCTCCCGATCTCCTGCATGCGCTCCGACCCGTAGACCTTGGTGGCCGAGGCGTCGGGAGCGCCCAGCCAGCCGAGGTCCATGTTCGCCGCGACCTGCCAGTTGAGCAGCTCGTTCGTACGGTAGGCCGCCCACACCCGCCCCAGCGCCCGCCGCACGTCCGGGTCGTCCACCAGCCCGGTACGCCGGGCCCAGCCCAGGAACCGGTCGTAGGTCTGGCCGAGATTGCCGGCCGGGCCGAGCGTGACGCGCTCGTGGTTGAGCTGGTTGACGATCAGGTCCCAGCCCCGGTCCACCTCGCCGACCACCATGTCCACGGGGACGCGGACGTCGGAGTAGTAGGTGGCGTTCGTGTGGTGGCGGCCGTCCATGGTGGTGATCGGGGTCCAGGAGAAGCCGGGGTCGTCCGTGGAGACGATCATCATGGTGATGCCCTTGTGCTTCTTGGCCTCGGGATTCGTCCGGGCCGCGAGCCAGACGTACTGGGCGTGGTGGGCGCCGCTGGTGAAGATCTTCTGGCCGTTGACGACGTAGTGGTCGCCGTCCAGCACCGCCGCGGTCCGCAGGGACGCGAGGTCGGTGCCGGCCTCGGGCTCGCTGTAGCCGATCGCGAAGTGGCACTCGCCGGCCAGGATGCGCGGCAGGAAGAAGTCCTTCTGCTTCCGGGTGCCGTACTGCATGAGGGTGGGGCCGACGGTCTGCACCGTGATGATCGGGTACGGGACGCCGGCGCGGGCGATCTCGTTGGCGAAGATCTGCTGCTCAAGGGGGCCGAGCCCGCCGCCGCCGTACTCCTTGGGCCAGCCGAGGCCGAGCTTGCCGTCGCGGCCGAGGCGGCGGCAGTGCTCCATGTACGCCTCGCCGAACGGATCCTCGGCCAGCCGCCGGCGGTCCTCGTCGGTGAGGCAGCCACGGAAGTACTCGCGCAGCTCGTCGCGGAGCCTGCGCTGCCCGGGGGTCAGGTCGATCAGCATCAGACGAGCGCTCCGATCAGGTCGAGCTGGGCGTCGGCGCCGCCGAGCAGGTGGGACAGGTGCTTGGCCTGGGCGAAGTAGCGGTGCAGCGGGTAGGTGACGTCGAGTCCGAGGCCGCCGTGCAGGTGCTGGCAGGTGTAGAGCGCCTTGTGCGCCTCGCCCACGTGGTACGCCGCCAGCGCCGCGTCCCGCTCGGCCGGCAGCCCCTCGCCGAGCCGCCAGACCGCCGACCACATGGCCACGTCGAGCGCCCGCCCGGCGATGTAGACGTCGGCGATCTGCATGGTCACGGCCTGGAAC
>DASUCK010000267.1:0-16228 GCA_036276095.1 Nonomuraea sp.
CGGTGGAGGCCATCGTGGGGCGACGCAAGTCGCTGCTGCCGGCCGGGGTGACGTCCGTGGAGGGCGAGTTCGCGGCCGGCGACCCGGTCGACCTGTGCGGGCCGAAGGGCGACGTCGTGGCGCGCGGCCTGGTCAACTTCGACGCCGCCGAGATCCCCGAGCTGCTCGGGCGGTCCACGCGCGAGCTGGCCAGCGCGCTCGGTCCGGAATACGAACGCGAACTCATCCACCGCGACGACATCGTCATACTGGAAACCCACCCGTGAACGCTCTCGACGACGGAGTACGGCTATGAGCACAGAGTTCCTGAAGGTCGCCCACGCGGCGCGAGAGGCCGCCGCCGAGCTGGCCCCGCTGCCGCGGGCGCCGAAGGACCACGCGCTGAGGGCCGTCGCCGACGCCCTGGTGGCACACGCGACCGAGATCGTCGAGGCCAACGCCACCGACGTCGAGCAGGCCAGGGCCCAGGGCACCGCGGACGCGATGGTCGACCGGCTGCGGCTCGACGAGGGCCGGATCGCCAAGATCGCCGAAGCCGTGCGCGAGATCGCCGACCTGCCCGACCCGGTCGGCGAGGTCGTCCGCGGCTCCACCCTGCCCAACGGGCTTGAGCTGCGCCAGCTCAGGGTGCCGCTGGGCGTCATCGGCATCATCTATGAAGGCCGCCCCAACGTCACCGTCGACGCCGCCGCGCTCTGCCTCAAGAGCGGCAACGCGGTCCTGCTCAGGGGCTCCTCCAGCGCCTACTCCTCCAACACCGCCCTGGTCCGGATCATGCAGGACGCACTGGAGGCCACCGCGGTGCCCGCCGGGGCCGTCCAGCTCGTGCCGGGGCGGTCCCGCGACTCGGTCAAGGAGCTCATGCGGGCGCGCGGGCTGGTCGACGTGCTGATCCCGCGCGGCGGCGCGTCGCTGATCAACTCGGTGGTCGAGGAGTCCACGGTGCCGGTGATCGAGACCGGCGTCGGCAACTGCCACGTCTACGTCGACGCCGACGCCGACGTCGACCTCGCGGTGCAGATCCTGGTCAACGCCAAGGCGCAGCGGCCGTCGGTGTGCAACGCGGCCGAGACGTTCCTGGTCCACCAGGACATCGCCGACACCTTCGTGCCCAGGGCGCTGCGGGCGCTGGCCGAGGCCGGGGTGACCGTCCACGGCGACGAGCGCGTCGCGGGCTACGCCCCCGGCGTCGTCCCCGCCACCGAGGACGACTTCCGCGCCGAATACCTCTCGCTCGACATCGCCGCCGCCGTCGTCGGCTCCCTGGAGGAGGCGGTGGCCCACATCAGGCGGTACGGCTCCGCCCACACCGACGCCATCGTCACCCGATCGCAGCGGGCCGCCCGGCGGTTCGTGGCACTGGTCGACTCCGCGGCCGTGGCGGTCAACGCCTCGACGCGGTTCACCGACGGGGGCGAGTTCGGGTTCGGGGCCGAGATCGGCATCTCCACGCAGAAGCTCCACGCGCGCGGCCCGATGGGGCTGCCCGAGCTCACCTCGACCAAGTGGGTCTACACCGGCGAAGGGCACCTGCGCACGTCGGAGGGCACGGTCGTGGCGGAGGGAACGCCGTCGCCCGGAGGGGCGGCGGGGGCGTAGCGGCCGGAGCGGGGCCGGCAGGGCGTGCCGCCGCACGAGCTGGGCCATGAGCGGGGCGGCGGAGCGCGCCGGCCCGGTCGCCGCACGTGGTGCGGTCATGAAGGCGCTGACCGGCGTGTCGGCCTGACCCGGGCGGTGCACCGCGGCTTGACTGAGAGTCATGGAGATTGTCATCGCACTCGTCTTCGTGGTCGCGGTCGTGTTCGGCGCCGATCGGCTGCTGCTCTGGCTGGAGAGCCGCGGCCACGTCCGCTGGCGCAGGAAGGGCCGCAGGCGGCTGTCGGAGGAGCCCACCGGGCGGCTCGACAGCATGCTCTCCGACCACACACGGCGATAAACCCTCGGCGTGCCTCACGCGGCGGCGGGCGTCCCGGCGCTAGGGTTGTGTCCCTTATGGGCGCGCCGGGCGGGGAGGGACGGTGAGCAAGCTCGGCAAGGTCGGGCCGTACACCCTGGTCGAGCGGCTCGGCCGGGGCGGCATGGGCGAGGTCTACCTCGCGTCCACCCGCCGGGGCGAGCGCGTCGCGCTCAAGGTCCTGCACGACCTGGCCGAGGACGAGACCTTGCGCATCAGGCTGGAGCGCGAGGTGCGGGCGCTGCGCAGGGTCGAGAGCCCGTACGTGGCCAAGGTGCTCGACGCGGACCTCGACGGCGCGCGTCCGTACCTGGTCATGGAGCACATCGAAGGCCCCACGCTGCTGGAGCGGGTGCGCCAGGACGGGCCGCTCGACGTCGGTGAGCTCGTGGAACTGGCGCAGCGCATCGCGGCGGCCCTCGCGATCATCCACGCGGCCGGGGTGGTGCACCGGGACCTGAAGCCCGGGAACATCATCATGGGCTCCGCCGGGCCGGTCCTGATCGACTTCGGCATCGCCCAGGTACTGGACGCGACCCGGCTGACCATGACCGGCACGTTCCTCGGCACGCCCGGATACACCGCGCCCGAGATCTTCGCCGACGAGCACGTCGACTCGCCGGCCGACGTGCACGCATGGGCGGCCACGGTGGCGTTCGCGGCGACCGGGCGGCCGACGTTCGGGCGGGGGACGGCCGAGGCGCAGATGTACGCCGTCCTCAACGGGCAGGCCGACCTCAAGGGGGTGCCCGTCCAGCTGCTGCCGCTGGTGCGGGCGGCGCTCAACCGGGAGCCGGGCAAGCGGCCGACGGCGGCGCTGCTGGCCGACCGGCTGTCGCGGCTGGCCAGGGCCACCAGCGCGACCGAGCCTGAGCCGGCCGGGGCCGACGCGGCCGAGGAGGGAAAGACGCCCGCGCGGGGCCGTACCGCTGAGGAAGGGGCGGCCAAGTCGGCGCGCGGGCGGCCGAACAGCGCCGGGGCGGACGGGAAGGTGCCGCCGCCGCGGGGCCGTACTGGTGCGGAGCGGGCCAGGACCGGCACGGACGGGAAGGGCGCGACGGCGCGCGGGCGTGCTGGAGGGACGGACGCCGCCGCCCGCGGTCGCACGGGTGCCGACGGCGCCGCGCCGCGAGCCCGGGGCAGCGCCGATCCGGCGCAGGCGCGCGGACGCACGGGCGCGGACGGAGCGGCGGCCCGCGGGCGCACGGGCGGCGACGCGGCGGTGGCGCGGCCCCGCGGCGGCGCGGACCCGTCGGCGCGCAGCCGGGCCGGGTCGGACGGCGCCGTGGCGCGGAGCCGGATGGAAGGGAAGGTGCCCGCGCCGCGGGTGCGTGGCAGCGGTGACAAGAACACCGGGCCGCGCGCCAAGGTGGCCGCGTCGCGACAGCGGGCCGTGGCGGCGGCCGTGCGGAGCGGGGCCGCGGTCAAGGCGCCGCCGGCGGGCCGGCGCACCACCGGGTCGGCCACCACGTTGCCGGCCGGCAACGGCGCGCTGCTGCTGCTCGCGGTGCTGGCCGTGCCGTGCGTGGTGGCGTCGGTGATCTGGCCGATCGCCTCCATCGCGATCACGACCGCGTTCGTGGTGCTGACCAGGACGCTGTGGATGGGCCACTGGATGGTGCGCAAGCGCGGCTCGCGGCGGATGCGGGTGGCGCTGCGGGTCATGCTCTTCCCGATCGCGCTGACCGGGGCGGCGGTGACCGCGGTGGTCTGGCCGGGGCTGCCGGTCGCGGTGGCCTCGGGCGGGGCGCTCTGGGTGACCGGCGGCGGGCAGATCGACACCGACTGGTGGCAGCAGCCCGCGCCGGTGACGGTGGCGGGCGTGGTGTTCGGGATGCTCTGCGGCGGCATCACCGGGCGTGAGATCGAGCGGATCGGCGGGAGGTTGCCGGACCTGCGCAGGGAAGGGCTGCGGGCGCTGGCCGTGCTGGGTGGGTTCGTCGCCTTGTGCGCGGCCGCCGTACGTGCCATCGCCCTGCTGCTGTGACGCCGCAGGGGCGGTGCTGTGACGCTGCCTGGATGCGGTTGTGGCGGCGTTGTGTCGGCGTTGTGTCGGCGTTGTGCCGGGTTGGCGGGTCGTTGGCCGGGGTGGCTGTGGCGCGTGGTCCGGCCCGCCGCCCCGGGTCCAGCCGCATGATCGCCTCCGCACGAATGGTCACGACGGACCCGTAGGGCGACACGGGGTCGATCATGCGGTTGTTCGGACGCCGGGGCGGCGGACAGGACGCGGCCGATCACGGTGATCGGCCGCGTTCGGCGAACGGGGCTAGCCCTGGCCGCCGTCGCGGCGCGAGAAGCGGTTGAAGATGCGCTCGCCCGCGTTCACGGCGCCCTCGGCCACGTCGCGCAGCACGCCGATGAACGGGTCCTGCGACTGCGACCAGGACGCGCGGTAGGACTCGGCCGCCGCCTTGATCTCGTCGGTCACCCGGGCGTTCGGGTCGTCCTCCCTTCGAGGATAGTCGCCTCCGATGATCCGGTCGTACTCGCCGCTGCGCTGCCACTTGTCGAGCTCGGCCACGCGGACCACGGCGAACGGGTGGGTGGTGCCGAGCAGGTTGAGCACCTTGAGGAAGCCGTCGCGAAGGTCGCCCGCGGTGTCGTATTCCTGGAACTGCTCCAGGAACGCCTCGATGTTCATCTCGTGGGTGTAGGCGCCGCCGGCGAGCTTCATCAGCGCCCTCTTGGCCGCGTCGGGGTCCTGCCCGACGAGCAGGCCGCCGCGGTCGGAGGACAGCTCCGACTTGCGGTACCACTCTTCCAGGCCCGCGACGATCGCCCGCAGGCCGATGTAGCCGAGCGGGATCCAGGCGACGCGGGTGGCGAGGCGGGTGAGGATGTCGAGCATCGTCCGGTAGACCGCGTGCCCCGAGAGGATGTGGGCGGTCTCGTGGCCGATGACGAAGCGCTGCTCCTCCTCGTTCATGAGGTTGAGCAGACCGGTGGTCACGACGATGAACGGGTCGTCGAAGCCGATGGCCTTGGCCTGGACCTGCGGGTCCTGCTGGATGTAGATCTCGGGGACGCGGTGCAGGTCGAGGATGTAGGCGGCGTCGCGGCCCATGTCGTAGACGGAGCGGAACTGGGTCTCGCTCACGCGCACGGACGACGCCAGGTACATCAGGCGCAGTCGGCGCTCGCTGATGAGGCCGGACATCTGCTTGAGAACCGTGTCGAACCCGCTCAACTTGCGCAGAGCGACCAGGGCGGACCGGTCTGCGGGGTGTTCGTAGGCTCGGGACGAGATGCCGGGCAGTTGGACGCGGTTGCGGTCCGGGGTGGTCGTCATGCCCGGCATGCTACGTCCGCAACGGAAGTGATGCGCGGTCATCATCCAGGGGGGTGCCATCATGTTCGGCGACGTGTCCGCGTAAGGTCCGTTTCATGATGAACGCGCCTGGTATGCATGGGGTTCGGCGAGTGGGTGTGATGGGTGGGACGTTCGACCCCATCCACCACGGGCACCTCGTCGCGGCCAGTGAGGTCGCCCATCACTTCCAGCTCGACGAGGTCGTGTTCGTGCCGACCGGACGGCCGTACCAGAAGTCCGAGCGCGAGGTCTCCGCGGCCGAGGACCGCTACCTCATGACGGTGATCGCCACCGCGTCGAACCCCCGCTTCTCCGTGAGCCGCGTGGACATCGACCGGCCCGGGCCCACCTTCACCATCGACACGCTGCGCGACATCGCCGAGATCTACGGCCCGGAGGTGGAGCTGTTCTTCATCACCGGTGCGGACGCGCTCGGAGCCATCCTCGGCTGGCAGGACGCCGACGAGCTGTTCGAGCTGGCCCACTTCGTCGGCTGCACCCGCCCCGGCCACACGCTGCACGACCCCGGGCTGCCCGAGGGCAAGGTGACGTTGCTGGAGATTCCCGCCCTCGCCATCTCCTCGTCCGAATGCCGCCAGCGGGTGGCCAAGGGGGAGCCGATCTGGTATTTGGTGCCGGACGGGATCGTCCAGTACATCAACAAGCGCGGGCTCTACCGGGCACGGGGGTGACGAGCCGTCTTCACGCGTGAGGGGTTTCGGCCCAGAAGGGTACTCTCAACATATGGGCATGCTGCCGACACAGGAGGACAGACCCGCATCGTGACCGCATCTGACAGATCCGTCCAGCTCGTGCGGATTGCCGCGGAGGCCGCGGCCGACAAGCTGGCCGATGACATCCTGGCCTACGACGTGAGCGAACAGCTCGTCATCACCGACGCCTTCCTGCTCTGCTCCGCCACCAACGACCGTCAAGTCCGCGCCATCGTCGACGAGATCGAGGAGCGGCTGCGCACCGAGGCGGACGCCAAACCGGTGCGCCGCGAGGGCGAGCGCGAAGGCCGCTGGGTCCTGCTCGACTACATCGACATCGTCGTGCACGTCCAGCACGAGGAAGACCGCACCTTCTACGCCCTTGAGCGCCTGTGGAAGGACTGCCCGGCCATCGCACTGCCGGAAAGCGTCATGCAGGCCAACCTCCAGCGGGCGCGCACTTGAGTAAAAGGATCGTCTGCCTGCGTCACGGGCAGACTTTGTGGAACGTGGAGCAGCGCTTCCAGGGACACTCCGACATCCCGCTCGACGAGACCGGCCTGGCCCAGGCCACCAGGGCCGCTTCGCTGCTGGCCGCGCTGAGACCCACGCTCATCGTCTCCTCCGACCTGCAACGCGCCAACGACACCGCGCTCGCGCTCGCCCGCCTCGTCGGGCTGGAAGTGGCCGTCGACAAGGACTTCCGCGAACGCGGCGGCGGCCAGTGGGAGGGCCTGACGCGCGAGCAGATCGCCGCGCGCTGGCCCGCCGAGTACGTCGCCTGGGAGGCCCCGGGCGGCGAGCCGGTCACCGACGTCGCCGCCCGGGTGGGGGCCGCCATGCGCCGGTGGGCGGCCCGGCTCGACGACGACGGCCTGCTCGTGGTCGCCTCGCACGGCGCGGCGCTGCGGCTGGGCATCTGCGAGCTGCTCGGGCTGCCCGAGGGGCTGTGGCCGGCGATCGGCGGGCTCGGCAACTGCTCGTGGTCGGTGTTGCAGGAGGGGCGCAAGGGCTGGCGGTTGCTGGAACACAACGCCGGTACGCTTCCCGAGCCCGTCCGTAGCGACGACCGGCCGGAGGTCGGGGCCTGACCGTACGGCTCGGGGGCTGTACGGCGGGTGATCGCTGTGGGCGCTCTGACGCGTCACGGGCGTGTGGCCGGAGCCGCCGGTCGGCGAACCGGATGGCGGGCGGAGCGTAGGGGCTGGGACGATTAGGTGAATCAGGGGGGATGGCTATATGCTCTCGGAGCGCCGTGACGGGTGGACTCGGAGCGGTGGCCAGGGGCTATAGCGCAGTTGGTAGCGCGCCTCCATGGCATGGAGGAGGTCTGGGGTTCGAATCCCCATAGCTCCACTTCTTGTCTCTTCTCTGGTCGACCGCCTTGAACTGCTGTGATATTGGCAGTGCAGGGCGGTTTTGGCTTTTTGGTGGTCTTCAGGGTGGTGCTCCCGGAGTGGTGTTTTTGGGGAAGTTGGGGTGAGGGTTCCTCTCTGTGAGCGATGAGTGACTTACTTATGGTTAGGTAGGGCTGATTCATCGTGTGGCGGAGTGGGGTTTGAAGGGTGTCAAGATACGACTGGCGTCATTCGGCGTTCGCGCCCCTTGTCGGGCTCGGGGTCTCTGCGCTGTTGATGGTGGCCGGATTAGTCGGGGCGTTGCTGACGTCGGTCGGCGCGACGACGGCGCCGATCGGGGCCGAGCTCATCGTCGCGCTGATCGTGGCGGTGTTCGTCACCGCCGTGCTCAGGATCGTGCGCGCGGTGCCGGACATCCGGCGGGAGAGCGCGGCCACGGCACGGGCCGCGCTGAGCGTTCAAGCGGTCAGGCCGGGGGACGACACGCTGGTGGCCCGGCGGCTGCGGCTCTTCAAGGAGGCGGCCGAGGCCGGGAACGACTGTGAGGCCGTCTTGAGCGCCAGGTCGTCGCTGGACGACAGCGAGATGGCCAACAAGCATCATCTCGATCACGCGCTCATCTGGGCGCTGCCGGTCTTCGGGTTCATCGGTACGGCGCTGACCATGGCGGCCATGGTCAGTTCGTTCTCCAACGCACTGGACAGCCAGGGGGATCCCGGCGTGCTGATCACCGCGCTCAAGCAGCACGTGCTGCCGGAGCTGGCGTCCGCGTTCGCCGTCACCATGATCGCATTGTTCCTCAGCGTGGTGGCGTTCGGAGTCATGGCGCTGGTCGAGCGGTCGGAGCGGGCCAGTGTGGTGGCCGCCGACGAGGTGTTCCTCACGCTCATCGCGCGCCTGCCGGCCAAGGAGGCGGCTCCTGCCATGCAGGGGCTCACCCAGGAGCTGGCGCAGTCGAGAGGCAGGACCGAGGAACTGGTCAAGGGCCTGGACGCGCTGCGGAGCGCGGTGGACCGGCTGAGTGCCGTCGAGAGCCGGCCGCATAGGTACACCCTGGTGAGGGAACCGTGAGAAAGCGGACGGTCAGGGCATTCGCGCCGCCGCTCGATCTTCGCTTCATCGATCTGTTCATGGCGATCGTCCTGGCGTTGTCGTTCATCGCGATCATGCTGACCGTCGTGGCCCGCATGTTGCCGACGGAGGTCTCCACGCCGCCGAAGCGCGAGCAGCAGAGCCAGCAGAGCCTGCGGAAGAGCATCGCCGAGCTGGAACGGGAGCTTGAGGCGGCCGTGGAGGCCCGGCGGCAGGCCGAGGCGGAGGTGCAGGCCATGCGGGCGCAGGTCGCCGAACAGAACGCGGTCGACGCGCGGAACGCGTTCGCCCTGCCGTGGTGGCTGATCGGGTTTTGCGCGCTGCTGGGCGGGCTGGCGGTGTTCATGAAGTGGCGCATCCGGTTGTGGAACCAGGGCAGCCTTCCGAGGCTGCGGAGCTGGTTGTTGGTGACCGCGGTGGTGGCCGTGGCCACGATGGTGGTCAGGTCGTTGAGCGATGAGGATGGGTATCTGCTGCTCGCCGAGATTCCGTGGTGGGCCGCTGACGCGCTCTGCCTCGGGTTGCTGCTCGTCGCGTACGTGTTGGTCTCGGTCATCCGCGGCGACCATGTCACGCTGAGGGCGATCAGGGCACGTGGGCAGAGGCCTTTCGCGGAGGTCAGCGACCCTTCTCGTAGATGAGCAGGCCGTGGGAGAGACGGAGCGGGACCATGATCAGCTCCACCAGCATGGCCTTCCAGGCGTAGTAGAGGTTGACGGCCTTGTTCAGGTAGACGAACGGGAGGTTGTACAGGACGCGTGCCGCGGAGAGGCGGCGGCGGTGGGCCGCGTACAGGAGGGCCGGGACGGTGAGCAGGAGCTCGCTGCCGGCCCACCAGGCCATCGTGGTGTCCACCGGCTGGCCCAGGGCCAGGGTGGAGATCAACGGGGCGGCCCACCACAGCGGGGCCAGAAGGATCTCCAGGAGGGCCACCATGACCCACGTGGCCAGCATCGGCTTGCGGGTGAGCAGGCGCGGGAGGTGGAGCCGGACGTTTTGCATGAAGCCCGCCATCCAGCGCCACACCTGCTTGCGGAGGTAGGTGAGGGTTTCCGGGTCGGCGGCCCAGGCCATCGCGTCGGACACGTAGACCGCCTTGCGGCCGGCCACCTGCTGGCTCCAGGTGAAGTCCATGTCCTCGACGATCGTGCGTTCGGGGAAGCCGCCGGACGCCGCCAGCGTGGTGCGCCTGAACACCGAGCAGCAGCCCGAGCAGACCATCGGGCTGTTGGCGAGCTGCTGGATCGGGCGGTGCCAGTGGAAACCGAAGAGGTATTCGGTGGATCTGCCGCGCTCGCAGGGGGTGCGGGCGAATCGGGTCTGCACGTTGCCCGCGGCCACGCTCACGGCCGGGTCGTCGAAGGCCGGCTTGACGCGTTCGATGTAGTCGGGGGCGAGCACGGTGTCGGCGTCCACCGCCAGGACCAGATCGGTGTCGCAGTGGGGGAGCGCGTAGTTCTGGGCCTTGGCCTTGCTGCCGAGGTTGCGCGGCGGGCGCAACACCGTCACGCCGTGGGCGGCGGCCACCGCGCTCGTACGGTCGGTGGAGGCGTCGTCGACGACGATCACCCGCTCGGGCCGGACGGTCTGGGCGGCGATGGAGCGCAGGGTCGCAGGGAGGCCGTGCTCCTCGTTGTGGGCGGGGACGATGACCGTGAGCGTCTTCACCCGCGCCCCCTGCGGAGCCTGCCGGCGATCAGGGTCACCAGGCCGACCGCGGCGTAGATGATCAGGCTGAAACCCAGTGTGGGCGGGCCTCCGGGCATCTCGTGCGTCCTCTCGACTCGACGGGGAGTTGGCGTGGGAAGAGGATGCTCGGTCGGGGCGGGTCGGCGAGGAGGCGAACGCGGTTCTGTGGATGGTCGATGCGGGACGGGCGGTGGCTGTGGACGGCCCACAGTGCCCCTTTCATCGACCCCTGGCATGCGAAGGCCCAGGCATGCGATCAGGCCCCGCATTGCCCTCAGGCCCCGCATGCGAAAAGGCCGGTCCGCGTGTGGGGCCGGCCTTTTCGGTTCGTACGGATCGTCAGGGCTGGGTGACGTGGCCGTGAGCCGCTCGGCTGGCGGGTACGGCGGTGAGGCTGAGCACCACCGTGATGACGCCCACGACCCAGGACGTCCACGACGCCCCCTGAGCCTGCGTGTACGTCATCGCCCACGGCGCGACGAACAGCAGCACGCCCCAGAGGGCGTTGAGCCATTCCGTGGCGACCACGCCCGGGTTGGCGAGCGAGACCAGCGACGTGATCACGATGAGGACACCCAGGACGATCAGCGCGGGCGCGGCCCCGGAAGAGGCGTTGACCCAGATCGGAGAGAGTGCCGCGTAGAGGCCGGCGACCAGGGTTACCCAGTCCTGCCAGCGTGACCATGCCTTCATGAGAACCTCCGCCGATGGCGAGTGCGAGGCTGGCCTGTTTGGTCAGTCAAGCACCATCAACCCCGCGCCGCCGACCGTAATTCCCATTTCGGCTGTGACATTCCGCACAAATCCCCTTCCGGGTTGTGACGCACCGCGCCGCCCCGGGCGGAACTCCCGGGGCGCGCCTATCGGAGGTGGTCAGGTGCAGGCCGCGCCGTTCAGGGCGAAGGCGGACGGCTGGGAGGTGGTCCCGCCGTGGGTGGCCTGGAAGCCGAACTGGGCCGAACCGCCGGGAGCCAGGGTGCCGTTGTAGCCGACGTTCCTGGCGGTGACCTGGCCGGAATTCGGGGAGATCGTGGCGTTCCAGGCGGAGGTGATCGTCTGTCCGGCGGGCAGCGTGAACGCCAGCGACCACGACGACATCGTCGCGGCGCCGGTGTTGGTGACCGTGACGCTGGCCGTGAAGCCGGTGTTCCAGGTGTTCATCGTGTACGTCACCCGGCACGCCCCCGGCGGCGGCGACGTAGGCGGGGTCGGCGACTCGGACGGGCCCGGCCCGCCGGTGTCGAGCCCGAGGAACGCGATCGTCATGGCCGCCATCCCGCTCTGGGGCAGCGTGTGCCCGACGCCCTGGAGGCTGACGGCCTCGACGGTGGCGTTGGCGCCGGTGCCGCCGTACCGGGTGCGGGTCCAGCCGGACCGGGGCTGGTCGGTGAAGCTGGGCGTCTGGCTCAGGCCGTTGACGTTCGTCCACTGCTTGATCTGCTCCTGGAAGTTCGGGTAGCGGAGCGTGGTGTCCTCGGTGCCGTGCCAGATCTGGACGCGTGGTCGCGCCCCGGTGTAGCCGGGGTAGGCGGCCCGTACGAGGTCGCCCCACTGCTGCGCCGTCATGACGCGCTGGCCGTTGGCGCACTGGGTGTTCCAGCTCGACCCGTCCGTGGTGGCGAAGCAGCCGAACGGCACGCCCATGAACGACGCGCCCGCCTTGAACACGTCGGGGTACGCGCCCAGGAGCACGTTCGTCATCATGCCGCCGGAGGAGGCGCCGGTGACGTACGTGCGGGCGGGGTCGGCGTTGTAGCGCTGCTGGACGTACCGGACCATCGACACGATCCCGACCGGGTCGCTGCCGCCGTCGTGCCGCAGCGCCTGAGGTGAGGAGACGTCGAAGCAGGAGCCGCTCCTGGTCGCCGACGGGTAGATGACGATGAACTTGTGCCGGTCGGCCAGCGAGGCGAACTCCGTGCCCGAGTAGAAGGCCGGCCCTGAGCCCGTGCAGTAGTGGACGGCCACGAGCAGCGCGGGGCGGGAGGCGACGCCGTCCGGGACGTATAAGTGCATGCGCAGGTTGGTGGGGTTCGTGCCGAAGTTGGTCACCTCCGTCAGCTGGGCCGAGGCGGCCGGCGGCGCCGCGATCAGGCCGGCGATGACCAGCGTCGCCGCGGCGATCACGGCGCCTGCTATGCGGGCTGTCACCTTCTTCATGAGACTCCTCTCGTGCTCGCTGAAACTTTGCGAGTATGAAATGAAAGTTTCATAAGGACAACATGCCTGGTGGCATCCCAGTGAGTGTCCCTTTCTGGGGCGTTCGAGGCCACGTTTGAGCGCCGAACGGTAAGAAAGTTTCGGTGAACGGTCGGGGCCCGGTCAGGCCGTGCGAGCCGACTCCGTCAGCTCGCGCCACCACCGCTCGCGGTGCGCGCTGCGCAGGAGGCGGTTGTGCAGGCGGTGAAGCACCTTGGCGTTGTGGGTGTTGACCTGCAGTTCCTCCGCGTCCGCCAGATGACGCAGCGGGCGGCCGCGGCAGGTGGAGCAGCCGCACATGCCGTCCCCGAGGCGCTCGACCGGCACGAACTCCAGCCGCTCCGGCACGAACGCGCTCCGCGCCCCGCCGCGCCGCCACCCGCCCCGCGCCTCGTGCGGCTCCGGGTAGAGGTGGCGCAGCACCTCGCGGACGCCGACCGCGGCCCACTCCGCGCCGTACGCGAGCGCGGCCAGCGCCGGCACGCCCGCCGAGAGCAGCGGGTACGGCAGCGGCCGGTACGGCGGCCCGTCCTCGACCACGAGCGCGACCCGGGCACCGTAGCCGGCGATCACGCGGACCAGGGCCGGCCGGTCCTCGGCCACCCAGCGCGCGTGCACGGGCAGCACCGCGATCGCGTCCGACCACCGGAGGGCCTGCTCCAGAACGCTGTGGAGGGCTTCGTGGTCGCCCTCGCCGATGTAGCCGGAATCGGTGAGCGGGGCCGTCGCGCCCGCCTCCACCTGGTCGGCGATCCAGTCCGGCGACAGCGGGGCCGTGCCCCGTACGCGTGCCGAGCCCGCGTAGCGGCGGCGGTCGGCGAGGAGCGGGCCGTCGTAGCCGCCGCGGCGCGCCATGCGGACCGCGTCGTGACCGGCCAGGCCGGTGAAGACCAGGCCGGAGCCGGGGTGCCCGGCCAGCGCCACCGCGTCGTAGACGTCCCTGACACTGACCTGGACGAGCAGGCGATCGTGCAGGTCCATCGCGCGCCCTTCCGGGGCGGGGGAGTCTTCACAGGGGAGTATCCCCATAAATCGGGGCTAACCGACCGCTGGGCGGGCCCGCCGTCTCCCGCGCGGTCATCCGGTCCCGCGTCTGGAGGAGCAGCAGGACCGCGCCCAGGCGAGAACCGCGCCTACGTCACCGACACCGCCTGTCGGTGACCCCACCGGCGGTTCGCCGTCGTGAACGACCTCGGCGGCCGGCCGTGCGCGACCTGGGAGGCGAACCGGATCACGGGGTGGGGCCGAGTCCGAGGGTGACCGTCCGCGACGGTGCGGGCGGGGACTCGGCGGCGGTGCCGCGTACCCACAGGACCACGGCCACGGCCAGCACCGCGATCAGCAGCACCAGCCCACCCGTCACGATCACCCACCACCACGCCGACCGCGGCGGCCTGGCCTCGTAGTGGCGCACCGGGGGAAGCATGTCCGGCGTGTACGGGAGGCGCCGCGTCAAGGGCGCCTCCGGCGGGCCCTGCCGGGGCGGCTGCGCGGAACGGGGGAAGCGGTGCCTGATCGTCTGGTCGGGATCGGGTTCCTGCCGGTCAGGCTCATCTGGATTCATGATCCCCTCGAGCGCGCGGAGTGTCAGTTTCCGCGAACATTGTCACACCCATCCGGGTTATCCCGTCCAGCTGGCATGACATCTGTACTCGTGACAGGCGGCACCGGACGGCTCGGCCGCGCCGTGCTGACGACGGAGGCCCGGCCGACCGGCGAGATCACCTGGGACGACTACCGCAACGGCGCCTGAACCGGCAGCGGCGCGTGAACCGATGGCGGTGCGTGCGTGAACCGCTCAGCCCTGCGGCGGCTGCTGCCACCCGCCCTGCCCCCACTGCGGCTGCTGCGGCGGTTGGGGCTGGGACTGCGGCTGGGGCTGGTGAGGTTGCTGAGTGTGCTGCGGCCCGCCAGGCTGCTGGTACGGCCCGGACGGGTACGGTCCCGGCTGGTACGGCCCGGACGGTTGCGGGCCGGACGGTTGCATGCCGGACGGGGCCGCGGGCTGCCGCGGCTCACGCCTGATCACCACCGCACCGATCAGCAGGCCCGTGCCGACCAGTGTGAAGCCCGTCGAGATCAACGTCGTGACCGTGATCGCCACGCCGAGCCCCGCAAGGTCGACCAACGACTGGACCAGAAGGCTCTGGGCGATGTTGAACACCGCTCCGAGCAGGAGCACGACGCAGCCGACGATCCCGATGACCGCGCCGCGGCCGTGCTCATGCCGGCGCATCGCCATGAGCACGATGCCGACGATCAACATGACGGCCAGCGCGAGAAGGCCGAGGACGCCGGCGAGCACAGGTACGTTGAACATGGAGTCTCCGGAGGTAGTAACGTCCGCACGACGCTACGGGGATCGGCGGAGATCTTCCACCCGCGGCCGCCTCCTCCGCCTGGTCGAATCCGGCGTACGTCCTTCGATGCGCACATCGCCGGTCCGCTCGGCGGGGGAGGCGGCCCTGGCGTCAGAGCCGGCGGAGGTACGCCAGCGACGGCGCGAAGAAGTACTCGCCGCCCCGCATGGTGACGGTCTGCGGCACCTGGTCCTGCGGGAGCGACAGCTCGGGCTTGCCCCAGACCTTCGGGAAGGTGACCTTGATGTCCCGGTCACCCTGGCCGATGACCGGGTCGTGGCCGGTCGCCGGAACCTCGAAGTCGGAGTTGTTCGCCCAGCTCTGCTGGGTGAACTCGAACTGGTCGACCAGGCTGCCGGTGAACGCCATGAACAGCAGCCCGACCTCCCCGCTGGGCCGGTCGTCGGGTGGCGCGTCGTCCCACGGGGCGTCCGCGCGTTCCCCGTACGTCTGCCCGCGCCTGGCCATGATCACCCCGCGCCCGAACGACCGCGGGTTCGTCTTCCTGACGTGCCCGCTGAACGGGCACTTGGTGCCGTCGTCGCCGTCGTAGGTGAAGTCGTTGGCCACCGGCCCGCCGCCGGGCTTCGGCTTGCTGGTCAGCGGGGTGCCGTCCTTGAAGCGGCCGACGAGCATGGCGCCGGCCCGGTCGCGGTCGGCGCCGGTCAGGCCCAGCCCGTCGGCGAGGTCCCGCTCGATCTCCTTGAACGCCCGCACGTTCTGCTCCAGCTTCCTGAAGACCAGGTAGCTGCCGTGGTGACGGACCGGGTTGGGCGCCAGCGGGTCCGGCACCAGCACGTTGGCCAGCGGGAACGCCGGGTCCCAGCGCTTCTTCGGCTCCCGGTCCACCTCGTCCTTCAGGAACAGCGGCTGGCTGCGGCCGTCGACGTACCCGAAGTGCTCGATGCCGTCACCGGCCGGGTTGCGCATGCCCCTGCCGGTCTCCTCGCCGAGCAGCCGGGCGCTTTCCGGCAGCTCGCCGAGAATCTCGTCGCGCAGCGCGGCCACGGTGTCGTGCTCGTCGTCGCCGATGAGGATGACGGCGTGGATCTCCCGCTGGTAGGCGCGTTCCCACTGCTCGACCGGCGGGTCGCCGACCACCTCCACGCGCCGCTTCATGCCGTCGCGGAACGCCTGGTCGCCGAACATGCGCATGTCCTCGACCGAGTGGCCGAGGTCGCGGTAGCCGGCCTTGCTGACGCCGATGCCGACGTACGGTGTGCCGCGCCGGCCGCGGGCGGAGAAGTCGCGCACCTCCTCCAGGTGCTCGCGCGCCGACTTCATCTTCGTGGTCGCGATGTGGCGCAGGAACGCCCGGCCCGCGGCCACGTCGTTGAACCGGACGAACAGGATGGACATGTGCTCGCGGACGTGCGCGCGCAGGATGTTCGGCTGGAGGTTGTCCAGCATCGCCTTGGTGTCCGCGTCGAGCGTGGCCGAGTCCCAGGCCAGGGGTTGGTCGTTGTTCAGGTCGACTGGCATCGCGCAGTCCCTTTCCCCGTTGGCGAAATGGCGTACCCGAGCCCCCACCTCTAGGACTCGCGAGGGGCCGG
>DASUCK010000268.1:0-5281 GCA_036276095.1 Nonomuraea sp.
CCGCAAGGCGCTGACCCAGCAGTTCTGACAACGCAGATCCTGCCGCCGGCGCAGGATCTCCAAAAGAGCCGGGCGCAACCTAGCGCCCGGCTCTTTCCATACGTCCCCCCCAGGTGCGCTCGCATCTCTTGCGCCGCCACCTACTGCGTCACCTACTGCGTCACCTGGCCTGTCACCTGGCCTGTCACCTGTGCTGTGACCTGTGCTGTGAGCTGCGGCGTCACCTTGTCGTCGGCGGGGCGACGAACCGCTGCCGGTGACCCGTGCCCGCTCAGGCCGGTCGCCTCGCCGCATGTGCCGAGGGGGCGATCGTCGCGGTCGGCGAGTCCTCCTCGGATGACCAGAGCCGCATCGCCATCCACCCGATACCGGCCGCCGCCATCACCAGCCCGCCGAGGTAGACCGGCAACGGCACCAGGTTCCGCAGCGACCCGGGGATCATCCCCACCACGTACAGGAGCACGGCCGCGACCGGCATCGCCCCGCTCCGGATGGCCGCCGCGCCGAACGTGAGCACTCCGATCACCAGGACGACCGACGTGACCAGAAACGCCCGCCCGGTGCCACCGGCCAGCAGAGTGCTCACCGCCCCGCCGCCCAGATAGGGGAAGACGAAGTGCACGATGTACTCGATCGCGAACGCCCCCGCCAGCCCCGCCGAGTTGAGCACGTACCCGGCCAGGCCAAGCCCGCCGGACGTCCTCCGGATGGCCAGGTAGATGCCGGTGAGCGCGAGCAACCCGGTGAGCGCCGCGAAGGGTGCGATGGCATGGGTGAGACCGTTTTCCGGAACGGCCCCGGCGCGTCGCGCCGAATTGACCACGAGCAGCAGGGCACAGACGACTCCCGCTGTCGCAGCGACCCGATAGACCCTCATGTCGATGAGCCTCCTTCGCTCGACTCGCCCTGCGTCGGGCGATAACGCTCGTTATGATGCGCGTTATCGCCAGATATGGTGAGAGCGTGCCGAGAGCTGTAAGCACCCCGAAAGAACTCGGCGCACTGCGCCACGACCTGCTGGACGCCGCCATGCGCGTCCTACGCGAAGAGGGAGCCCTCCACCTGAGCCTCCGCCGCGTAGCCGACGCCGCCGGAACGTCCACCATGGGCATCTACACCTGTTTCGGCGGGCGCGCCGGCCTCCTCGAAGCGATCTACCAGCACGGCTTCACCCTCCTCCACGCCGAGCTGACCAGGTCGCTGACCGGCCACACGGACCCGCACCCCCGCATCATGGCGATCGCGTACGGCTACCGGGACTTCGCCCTCTCCGACCCCGCCCTCTACGCCCTGATGTTCGAACGCCCCCTCCCCGGCTTCGACCCCTCGCCCGAACAACGCCACGATGCCCTGGCCCGGACCTTCACGCTCCTCACCGAGGCGACCACCGACGCCACGACCGCCGGCCTGATCCGCTCCCTCGCCCCCGAACGCGCCGCGTACCTGGTGTGGACCACCATCCACGGTCTGGTCAGCATCGAACTGACCTGCTCCCACCGCACCCCTCTCCCCGGCTGGTTCCTGAGCTCCCCCGAAGAAGGCCGACGCATCCTCACCGACGCCCTGGACACCCTCCTCTCCGGCCTGGCGACCTAGTGTCTAGTGCGCCGACCGCATAGGGTTCGCCGCCGGTCTCGGCTGGCGGGAACCGTGACGCGGACGCGCCGAGGCCACCGAAGCCTGATCAAGCGACCCCAGCGCAGAACGTCAGATCCTCACCCTACGGGCGATGCGGTACAGCACGTTCGGACGCAGCGGCCCTTCGGGCTGGGTGGGGTCGTCGAAGTCGTCGGCCGGGTCCCGGGTCATGCCGATCCGGCGCATCACCGCCTGGGAACGAAGGTTGGTGGCCGTTGTGACAGCGAGGACCTCAGGAAGCTCAAGGGCGTCAAAGCCGTGGGCCAGGACTGTCAGCGCAGCCTCGGTAGCGTACCCCTGGCCCCAGGCCGAGCGGGCGAGCCGCCAGCCGATCTCCACTCCTGTGAACGGCATGTGGTCGTCCACGTCGTCCAAGCCTGCGAAGCCGATGAACTCGCCCGTGGCCTCCACCTCAACCGCCCACCACCCGTACCCTCGCTGGTCGAACTCGGCCTGGAATCGCGACACGGAGGCATCGCTCTGTTCGCGGGTAAGCAGGTCGCCCAAGTGCTCCCGGACCTCGGGATCGGCATTCATCGCCGCCCACGGTTCGAGGTCGGAGTCACGCCATCGACGCAGGATGAGGCGATCGGTACGCAGGTCGACCATGCTGCCCAGCCAACATGACCTCTATGCCCGAGGCAATCACTTTTCCTCCCGCGTGACACCGCCAGCCAGAAACACAGCTCGCCGCAAGGTGGACGAAGCGGCCACCGACCCGGCCGAACCTGTGCGGTCAGAGCACTAGGCACCACGTCCAGCGGGGCCGATCCACGATGCGCGGTCCGCCTCCAGCGCCGCCGCAGCCGACAACGGTGGCGGAACCAATCCGCGGCTGGTCACTGCCGCTCATGTGCGCTGCGGTGCGGTCGGTTGCGATGAAGCGACCGCGTGGCCGGCGAAGCCGGACCGGCCGGCGAACGGCAGGCTCTCGTCCTCCGCGATGCGCAGCAGTTGGTTGTACTTGGCCAGCCGCTCGGAGTTGCGGACTGAACCGATCTTGATCTGTCCCGCCCCGCTTCCGACGGCCAGATCTGCGATGAAGGGGTCTTCCGTTTCCCCTGAGCGCGCTGAGACAACGGTGGCGTACCCCGCCGAGCGTGCGGTGGCCAGCACGTCGAGGGTGCCGGAGAGGGTGCCGTTCTGGTTGAGCTTGATGAGCACCGCGTTGGCCGCGCCGCGCCGGATGCCCTCGTCGAGTCGCGCGCGGTTGGTGGCGAACAGGTCGTCGCCCACCACCTGGACGCCCGGCATCGCGCCTGTGAACGAGAGCCATCCGTCCCAGTCGTCCTCGTCGAGTGGGTCCTCGATCGAGATCAGCGGGTAGCGGCGGGCGAGGTCGCCCAGGAATTGACCGAGGTCCTGGCTGCTGAAGACGCGTTCTTCCCCGGTGAACCGGTAGCCGGAACCGTCGCGCAACTGGCTCGCCGCCACGTCCACGGCGATCGCGGCGTCGGCGCCGGGCACGAGATCCGCGCGCTCGATCGACCGCAGCATCAGCTCCAGCGAGTCCTCGACCCGACCGAAGCGAGGGCTGAGCCCGCCCTCGTCGGCGAGCAGGGTCGACCCTCCGGCTTCCCGCAGGAGGTCCGCCGCGGCCGACCTGACGCTCCCGATCATCGCGAGCGCGTCCGGGTATGAACTCGCCCCGATCGGCACGACCAGGAAGTCCTGCACGTCCATGGCGCGCCCCGCGTGCGCACCGCCGCTCAGGATGTTCGTCATCGGCATCGGCAAGCTCGCCGGCGCCTCACCGAGCAGGTTCTCGACGTAGCGGTAGAGCGGCACCCGCTGGGCGGTCGCGGCGGCGCGGGCCACCGCCAGCGAGGTGGCGAGCACCGCGTTGGCCCCCAGCCGAGCCAGGTTGGCGGTGCCGTCCAGGGCGCGTAGCCGGTCGTCGATCGCCGCTTGATCGGCGGGGCGCCCGCGCAGCGCGCGATCGATGTCCGTCCGCACGTTCGTCACCGCACGCCGCACGCTGTGACCGCCGTAGTCGTCCGGGTCGCCGTCCCGCAGTTCATGGGCCTCGTGGCGGCCCGTCGAGGCGCCGGAAGGCGCGCTCGCTCGTCCGACGGTGCCGTCGGTGAGGAGCACGTCGACTTCGACGGTCGGACGGCCGCGCGAATCGAGGATCTGGCGGGCGTGGACGCGTTCGACAGTGGGATTCATTCAGGCACCTCGACGGACGACGGTTGCGGACTCGTACGGGTGGCAGCGGCGCCGCGCCCTCCGAAGCGGTGCCTCGTTCCGGCCCTGCGGCGCGCTAACGTTTGCATGACGTGTGGTGATGTGTCGTTCGACACTCATACCGCTCCCTGTGGTGAGAGGAAGAATGCGTCCCGGCTTCCGCCGAGCCGGAGTCGGGATCCACGGCCCGGCGGCGGGCGGGTGTGCCTGGCGACCTGGCGCCCGTCCTCGGCAGGCAGGCGCCGATGGCCGCAGCCGGGTTGCTAACGATAGCATGGCGGTTCCAGCAGGTGAAGGGGCCCCTCGATTCCCTCCTGTGAGCACCGGCGCTGCGACAGAGTAGCCGTGTGAAGCGCTTCGGCAGGCGGTGCGGACGTTCCCCGCCGGCATCCGCGCCGGGCCGCGGCGCTCCGCGCCGCCTCTCCGCGCGCTGGGGTCGACGTGTCTCGTGGTTGCTGGAGGGAGCCCTCTACGCTTAGGGTCGCAATGCTAACGATAGCGAAGAAGGTAGGCGATGGGCTCACACGCAAGAGCGCCGCGCGTCGTGCTGACAGACCACCCTTGGCCGGACCTTGACATCGAGCGGAGCATTCTGTCGGCCGCCGGTATCGAGCTGGTCGCAGGCCCGATGGAGACGCCGGACGCCGCCACCGTCGAGAAGCTGGTCGCCGACGCCGATCCGGACGCCATTCTGACCTGTTGGGCGCCGGTCACCGCCGCGGCGATCGAACAGCCGAAGAATGTGCGCCTGGTGGCGCGGCTGGGTGTCGGTCTCGACAACATCGCGGTCGCCGCGGCCACAGCTCGCGGCGCGTGGGTCACCAACGTCCCGGACTACTGCGTGTCCGAGGTTTCCGACCACGCCGTCGCCCTCGTGCTCGCGCACGGCCGCGGTATCGTCGACTTCGACCGCGCCGCCAAGCGCGGCCGATGGGATCCCTCCCAGGCGCAGCTGACCCGCATCTCGGAGCTCACCGTGGGAATCATCGGGTTCGGACGGATCGGGCGGGAAACCGGGCGGAAGCTCTCCGCGTTCGGGTGCCGCGTGCTCGCCCACTCCCGCTCGCTCGTCGAAGCACCCGCCGGGGTCACGATTGCCCCGGTCACCGCCATTCAGGATCAGGCCGACGTCATCATCCTGCACGCCCCGCTCAGCCCCGAGACCGAGCACCTGGTCGACCGGGCGTTCCTGGCGGCGTGCCGTCGCCGGCCGTTGCTGGTCAATGTGAGCCGTGGCGGGCTCGTCGACAATGGCGCCCTGCTCGAAGCACTGGACAGCGGCTCGTTGCGCGGCGCGGCGATCGACGTCCTGGAGGGGGAACCTCGCCCCCCACGCGAGATCCTCACGCATCCCCGCGCGATCGTCACGCCGCACATCGCGTTCTCCTCCTCGGCGTCGCTGCGCGATCTGCGGCGGCGGGCGTGCGAGGAGGTGGTGCGGGTGCTGGGTGGCGAA
>DASUCK010000269.1:0-2044 GCA_036276095.1 Nonomuraea sp.
AACCACGGGAACGCTGCGCTGCTGGCGCGGGAAGGCTGAGGCTCCATCACTCCTCGGCGGGGGCGGAGGAGAGTCGGCTTTGGAACGCGGGTCGGGCCGGCGAACTCTTCCCGCCAAGGAAGAACGCCGACCCGGAAGAGACCGTACTCGAATGGTGGTCGGTACCCGACGTCAAGACTGCGTGAGCAGTTCCTGCGGCCGGACCAGCAGATGACGTGACGACGGTGAGGCGAACCGGACCCCTGTCTGTCAGGGTGACGTGAGACACCTGCGGTAGCCCACCATCCCTCCAGGGCGAGACAGGAACACGTAGACCCGATGACCATGACGACTGCAGCGTTGCTCGCGCGCGCCCATGATGGGGAGGTGGATGAGCCCGACCCGTCCGCCCGACCGCGGCGGCGGACCTTCACCGCCGAGTACAAGGAGCAGGTCCTCGACGAGTACGACGCGCTCCCGGCGGGCTCGAGCGAGCGGGGCGCGCTGCTGCGCCGCGAGGGGCTGTACACCTCGCACATCGCCGAGTGGCGCAAGGCCCGCGACGCCGGAGCCCGTGAAGGCTTGACGCCGAAGGCCAAGCCACGCCGCTCAGCGGAGCAGGTTGAGCTGGAGCGCCTGCGCCGCAAGACCGAACGGCTCGAGGCCGAGCTGGAGCGCACGAAGACGGCGCTGGAGATCACGGGAAAAGTGCACGCGCTCTTGGAACAGCTCTCCGAGAGCGCGGACTCCGACCCGAAGTCGAAGCCGTGATCGCCGCCCACCTTGGGGACCTCCAAGCGGTGACGTCGACCAAACAGGCGTGCGCGCTGCTGGGCGCGTCGCGGGCGACGATGTACCGGCGGCGACGGCCACCGCGGCCATGTCCGTCAGCGCAGCGGCCCGAGCCGGCGAACAAGCTCACCGAGGCCGAACGCCAGCGCATCCTGGCGGTGCTGCGATCGGAGGAGTACTGCGACCTGGCGCCCGCCCAGGTGTGGGCCCGGCTGCTGGACGACGGCGTCTACCTGTGTTCGATCTCAACGATGTACCGGCTGCTGGCCATCGCTGGAGAGAACCGCGAACGCCGCCGCCAGCGCACCCACCCCCCCCGTAAGCGCCCCGAGCTGATCGCCCGCCGACCGAACCAGGTCTGGTCGTGGGACATCACGAAGCTGCAAGGCCCCGAACGCGGGACCTACTACGAGCTGTTCGTGATCATCGACATCTTCAGCCGCTACGTCGTCGCCTGGATGGTGTCGCCGGCGGAAACCGGCGAGTTGGCCGAGGCGTTCATCGCCGACGCCCTCGCCCGCCACGCCATCAACCGCGACCAGCTCACCATCCACGCCGACCGGGGCACGTCGATGACCTCCAAGCCCGTCGCCCAGCTGCTCGTCGACTTGGGCGTCGCCCGCAGCCACAGCCGCCCCCACGTGAGCAACGACAACCCCTACTCCGAAGCCCAGTTCAAGACGCTCAAGTACTGCCCGGCGTTCCCCGGCCGCTTCGGCAGCATCCAAGACGCCCGCGTGTTCTGCTCGGCGTTCTTCGAGCACTACAACCACGTGCACCGCCACGCTGGCATCGGCCTCCACACGCCGGCGTCGGTGCACTACGGCACCGCACACGAGGTCCGCGCCCAACGACAGGTCACCCTCGACGCCGCCTACACCGCCAACCCCGCCCGGTTCCGGCACCGGCCACCGTCACCACCAACGCTGCCCACCGTCGCCTGGATCAACGAACCGACACCGGAAGCACTCATCAAATCCGCATGAGAAGTTGTCTCACCGGCCTTGACAGGCTCCGCGGCGGCGGCCCAGCGCAGGCGCATGTCGGCGGGTCGTTCACCGTGGCCGCGGCGGTCCGCGTTCCAGTTCTTCACGTTGCGGGCGTGCGACTTGACGATGTCGATGGAGGACTCGATCGGGTTGGTGGTGGCCAGCGTCCGGCCGAGGGTGCCGCCGATCCCGAGCCGGTTGATGGTGATGGTCTCCTCGAGGCCTTCTCGAGGGACGCGGCGGCGTCAGGGTTGAGGTGGTCGAGGTGGCGGGCCAACTCCTGC
>DASUCK010000270.1:0-23518 GCA_036276095.1 Nonomuraea sp.
GGCGCCGGGCCGAGCACCCGGCACGGCGCCCCGTCCAGCTCCGCGCGGGCCTGGCCGCGGGTCAGGTCGAGCGTCTCCAGCGGGGTCCTGGTGACGCCGGGCGCGGTCAGCTCGACGGCGACCATGACCAGGCCGTCGGCGGTGCGCGCGGGGACCACCAGCACGTCGGCCTCCATGCCGCTGAGCAGCCGCGGCTGCGTGCCGCGCACGGTCGCGCCGTCGCAGTCGAGCTCGTCGCCGGTGAGCGTGGCCGCGACCCGGCCCTCGGCGATGCCGCTCATCAGCTCCTTGTCCGGCACCAGGGTCAGGGCGAGCGCGGCGAACGCGGTGGACAGGAACGGGCCGGGAAGCAGGGCGGCGCCGGTCTCCTCCAGAGCGACGGCCAGCTCGGACATGCCGGCCCCGGCGCCGCCGTACTCCTCGGGGACGACCAGGCCGGACAGGCCCAGCTCGCCGTTGAGCCGGGCGTACACGTGCGGGTCGTAGCCCTCGCGGACCTTCGGCAGCGGCGAGGCCGCGCGCAGGAACGACCGTACGGACTCGCGCAGCTGCTGCTGCTCCTCGCTGAGTACGAGCTTCACGCCTGGGTCCCCACCTTCAGGTCCTTGAACGGCACGTTCTTGTCCACGCGCGGCTCGGGCGGCAGGCCCAGCACGCGCTCTCCGACGATGTTGCGCATGATCTCGTTGGTGCCGCCGCCCAGCGCCATGCCGGGGGCCATGGACAGCGCCATCGACAGCGGGTGGCCCTCGACCACCGACTCCGGGCCGACCAGCCGCGTGCCGAGGTCCGACTGGAACAGCGTCAGCTCGGCCAGCAGCAGCTTGGCCGCGCTCCCCCGGGCGCCGGGGAACATCCCGGCCCTGGTCTCCTGGGCCAGTCGCTGGTTGAACAGCGCGAGCGCGCGGCTGCGGATGTGCAGCTCGACGAGCTGGTCGCGGACCAGCGGGTCGCCGGTGTCGACCACCCGGCGCAGCGCCTCGACGGAGGCCGGATTGTCCTTGTCGCCTCCCATGCCGACGCCTGCCGAGATCGACAGCCGCTCGTGCAGGAGGGTCGTGACGGCCACGCTCCACCCGTCGTTGACCTCGCCGATCCGGTGCTCGTCCGGGATGGTCACGTTGTCGAAGTAGACCTCGTTGAAGGTGGACCGGCCGGACATGTCCTTGAGCGGCCGGACCGTCACGCCCGGATGGTGCATGTCGACCGCGAACATGGTCAGGCCCTTGTGCTTGGGCACCTCGACGTCGGTGCGGGCCAGCAGCAGGCCCCAGTCGGCGTGGTGGGCGACCGAGGTCCACACCTTCTGGCCGTTGACCACCCAGTGGTCGCCGTCGCGTTCGGCCCTGGTCTGGAGGCTGGCGACGTCGCTGCCGGCGCCGGGCTCGGAGAACAGCTGGCACCAGATCTCCTCGCCGCGCAGCAGCGGCCGGACGAAGCGCCTGCGCTGCTCGTCGGTGCCGCGGTCGACGATGGTCGGGCCGGTCATGCCGAGACCGATCGAGAAGACGTACGTGGGGAGGACGTAGTCGCGGGCCTCGGCGGCGAAGGCGCGTTCCTCCGCCTGGGTCAGCCCCTGGCCGCCCCACTCCTTCGGCCAGGCGATGCCGGAGTAGCCGGCGTCGTACAGCTTGGCCATGAATTCCCTGGCCCCGGGGACGCCGCCGTCTCCCTCGTCGTCTGTGGGTGCGTTCGCTGCCAGCCAGGCCCTGGCGTTACGCCGATACTCCGCAAGGTCCACGATCGTCGTCTCCTTCGTATCAGTGTTCACTTACTCTAATCAGCGCGGCGCGGGACGCATAGAGCATTGCTCTGGTGGGGTTTTAGCTGGATTTGCCATGGAATCACCGCAAATTCGAGTCGCAAGCACGTAGTGTGATCATCTGATCACTCGGGGGGATGCGTGTGATCGCACGGTTGAGCCGTTCCATCCGGGCGCGACTGGCGCTGTTCGCGAGCGTCGCCATGGCACTGCTTTGCCTGGCGACGAGTTCGCTGCTGCTGTGGGGCGTGCACAACACCGCCCGCGACATCCAGACCAACCACCTGATCGCCTCCGCCCTGCACGTGGTCCACACGATCAAGACGCGGCCGCTGCCCAAGGTCGTCCCCCTCGACGTGGACGGGCTCCAGGTCGTGGACCACACCGGGCGAGTGGTGTCCTCGACGCCCAACCTCGCCGGCTCCCCGCGGCTGATCGACGGAGACCCGGGCGCGGGCAAGGTCACGCGCGTGACGCGGATCTGCGGCCTGCCCCAGTTCGGCGGACAGTGCAAGATCACGGCCATCGTGCGGGTCTACGAGTCGCCGGGCGACTGGATCGTCTACGCCTTCGGCCCCGTCACCCCCTGGTACGTCCATCCCGGCCTGCTCGCGTTCCTCATCGGCGTGTCCGCGGGACTGGTCGCGCTGACCTGGTTCGGCGTGTCGAGGGTGGTGGCCAGAACGCTCGCGCCGGTTCACACCATCACCGAGCACCTGGCCGAGATCACCGCCGGCGACGGCGGCATGCGGGTGCCCGTCCCGGAGGACGCCGAGGAGATCAAGACGCTGGCGGAGACCGGCAACCGGACGCTCTCCCGCCTGGAGGAGGCGCTGGAGCAGCAGCGCAAGTTCGCCTCCGACGCCTCCCACGACCTGCGCAGCCCGATCACCGCGATGCGCGCCGAACTGGAGGAGGCCCTGCTCGCCCCGGACGAGACCGACTGGCGGGCGACCGGCGACCGGCTGATCGCCAGCCTCGACCGGCTCCAGAACGTCGTGTCCGACCTGCTGACGCTGGCCCGCCTCGACGCCCAGGAGCCCGGCCGGAGCGAGCCCGTCGACCTGGCCGAGCTGGTCGCCGCCGAGTCGGGCAGGCCGCGTTCGAAGAGCCTGGGCACCTCGCTGCGCTCCGGCGTCGTGGTCACGGCCGACCGCGGCCGGCTGGCCCGCCTGCTCAACAACCTGCTCGACAACGCCGAACGCCACGCCGAGAGCACGATCACCGTGACCGTGCGCCGCGACGGCGAGGCGGCCGTACTGGAGGTCCTCGACGACGGGGCGGGCATCGCGCCGGAGGACCGCGACGTCGTCTTCAGGCGCTTCGCCCGCCTGGACGCCGCCCGCAACCGCGACGCCGGCGGCACCGGGCTCGGCCTGCCCATCGCCCGGGAGATCGCCAAGGCGTACGGCGGGACGCTGACGATCGAGGATTCCGATACGGGAGCCCGATTCGTGCTGCGAATGCCTGCCCGTAAGGACTGATAACAGCAAAGAGCGGGTAATGACAGGATTTCAGGGGTCGTTACCATGATCACCATGAGTGCGCGGGAGGAGTGATCAGGCAGCACCGGTCGGAAGGCTCGCGCACCTCGCGACACAGCACCAGAAGTGGACCAGTACAAAGAGAGTTACCCGTTGTGACATCAGGATTCAGCCGATTACGGCGTGAGGATCTTCTCAAGACCGCCTGTGAGGTGATCGCGGACCAGGGCTTCGGCCACACCAGGACGATCGACATCGCCAGAGCCGCGGGCGTCAGCCAGGCCCTCCTCTTCTACCACTTCGAGAGCAAGGATCGGCTGTTCGCGCAGGCCTTCACGTACGCCGCCCGCCTCCACATGGACGCGCTCGACGACATCGAGCGCTCCACGGGCTCGCCGCTGGAACGGCTGCGCACCCTGCTCAGGCTCTGCTCGCCGGCCGTCCCCACCGAGGGGTGGCGGCTGTGGATCGACGCGTGGGGCGAGGCCATGCGCAGCGCCGAGCTGGAGGAGATCTCGCGGCGGATCGACACGCAGGGACGCCTGCTGCTGCGCGCGATCATCGAGGCGGGCACGGAGTGCGGCGAGTTCGACTGCGCCGACCCCGACTCGGCGGCCTGGCGCATCTTCGCGCTGGTCGACGGGCTCGCGATCCAGACGCACGTGCACCCCAAGGCGTTGTCGCGGCGCCGGGCGAACCTGCTGATCCGCACGGCCGCGGCGAACGAGCTCGGCCTGTCGGCGGACAAACTGTGACCCTCGCGAGCACGTCGTGGTGGTGCTCGCCGTTGGCCTGCTAGGAGCCGGGCCGACCAGCGCGATCATGCCGTCCGGCGGGAGCGGCTCGTCCGGGTCGGCGGCCGCGCCGTAGCCGGCGCGGTAGCTGGCGCACGAGGGCGCCGCGCCGCCGAACAGGTCCGTCATGGATGGCACCATAGACGGGTTCGGGACATGTTCTAGAAAGGCTTGGAGCTTTGAGGCGGCTACTCACGGTCCTGCTGCTCGCCTGCGCCGCGGTGGGAATCGTCCCCCCTCCGGCCCAGGCCCACAACGTGCTGGTCGGCAGCGACCCGAAGGACGGGGCCACGCTGACGGCCGCGCCCGAGCGGGTCACACTGGTCTTCGACCAGACGGTGCGTCAGGGGTACGCGCAGGTGGGCGTGACCGGCGCGGACGGGTCGGCGTGGGCCGACGGGGCCGCGGCGGTGTCCGCCGAACGGGTGTCGGTCAAGGTCAAGCCGTTGCCGGCCGGGACGTCGTACGTGGTGGGCTACCGGATCCTGTCCGCCGACGGCCACCCGGTCACCGGCAGGATCACCTTCCACCTGGCACCGGGCGCCTCCGGAGGCGCGCGGACCCCCGCGGATCCGGGTGTCGCGGGCCGGGGCCAGAACGCCGAGGCGGCTGAGGCCGCGGCGAACGGCGGCGCCGGCATGGCCGTGGTATGGATCGTCGGCGCCCTGCTCATCCTGGCCGCCGGCACCGCCGTCGCCCTGCGCCGCCCCGCCCCGGCTGCCTCGGCAACGCCCGTCCACGACCGGACCCCCGGGTACGATCACTCCCCCGCGGGCTCGACCGGCGACCCCGCGAGCCCGACCCACGATTCGGCAGCGGTCGGCGCTGATCGCGGTGACGCCGGGAGGCCGGCGAGGAGTGCGTCGGCCGGCGGCGAAGGCGGGCGGACGTGAGCGTCGCGTCTCTCCCGGTACGGCAGCGGGTCGGTGGGCGGCTGGTCGGCGGCGCGTTCGGGGTGTGCGCGGTGGCCGCCGCCGTCGCCGCGAGTACGTTCACGGCCCAGGAGGCCGTGCCGGGCATCCCCATGCCGGGCCCGGTCGTGGCCGTCGGGCTGCCGGTCGTGCGGGTCCTCCTCGACGTCGCCGCCGTCGCCGTGGTCGGGCTGAGCCTGCTGCCCAAGCTGCTCGGGTTCGACGACCCGCAGCGCACCGAGCCCGTCCTGCTCAGGGTGCGGCCGCTGGCCGTGACCGCCGCCTGGGCGTGGGCGGTGTGCGCGTTGCTCACCGTCGTGCTCCAGACGGCCGAGCTGAACCCGGGCGTCGTGCCCACGTTCGGGATGATCGCGGCATACGTCCAGGAGGTCGGCACGGGGCAGGGGCTGCTGTTCAGCGCGGCGTGCGCGCTGGCGGCCGCCGGGATCGGGCTGGTGGCGGTGCGCTTCGGCGAGAAGGTGCCGGCCGAGCTGCGGGTGATCGTGGCGTTGTTCGGCCTGCTGCCGATCCCGGTCACCGGCCACGCCGTGAACTCGGTCTGGCACGACCCGATCATGGTCGCCATGGAGATCCACGTGATGGGCGCGGCGGCGTGGACCGGCGGCCTGCTGGCCACGGCCGTGTTCGTGGCCCCCCACAGGGACCTGCTGGCCGTGGCGCTGCCGAAGTTCTCCAGGATGGCCACGGTCTGCCTGCTCCTGGTGTGTCTGTCGGGCCTGGTCACCGGGCTGGGCACGATGGCGCTCACGCCGGGCGTCACGCTGCCGGACGCGATCGTCACCAGCCATTACGGGCTGCTGGTCGTGGTCAAGACCGCGCTGGTGGCGCTGCTCGTGCCGCTGGCCGCGCACATCCGCTTCCGCCTGCTGCCCGCCGTACGCCGAGGCCGGGCCACCGCCCTGGCAGGGTGGGCGGCGGCCGAGGTGGCGGTGATGGGCCTGGCCTACGGGGTGGCGGTGGCCATCACCCGGGCCTCGATCGGCTGACGGGCGCGCCGGCCCGCGGCCCACTCGACCGCCAGCCAGACGGCCAGCAGCGCCGGGCCGGCCCACACGGCCGACGACGTGGCGAGCGGCGGCGCGCCGAGGAGCCCTTCCTGGCCCTTGAGCGCGCCGTAGACCACCCCCATGATCGCGCTCTGCGCGGCCAGCGCCGCGTAGCCGACCGCGGTCGCGCCGGCCGCCCCCAGTACGGCGCGCACCAGGGGGATGCGTACCAGGAACGCCACGTCGACCAGCAGACCGGCGAGCACCAGGAAGAACGGCACCGCCGACGGCGGGAAGCCGGTGAAGGTCAGCAGCGGCCAGATCAGCGCGCGGAACCCGACGTACGCCCCCGCGACGAGCGTGGCCGCGCCGAACCTGCCGATCAGCAGCCGCGCCACCACCAGCACCGCCACCCCGGCGACCACCGCGTAGACCGGGTAGAGGAAGTCGGGCACCGGCAGCGCGAACGCGGTCATCATGGTGCGATCCACCGGCCGCCCCATCTGGTCGGCGGCGAACTGGAGCAGGATCCGCTCGGCGTAGACGGCCTGGTTGTCCCAGGCGCCGATGGACAGGATGCCGTATTCCTGGTGCTGCTCGGGGAAGTGCACGTTCTCCAGGAAGAACGCGAAGAACGCCCCCAGCACGACCGCGCGCTCCCGGCCCGGCGGCCGAGCTCTGGTGCCGGTGAACCAGCCGAGGATCACGCCGGCGATCATGAAGAAGGTGCCCACGTAGAGCATGATGTGGGACGGGCTCCACGAGGTGATGTCGAGCCCGTTGACCCGGTGGTTGATCAGGTCGAGCGGGACGGCCACGAGGAAGATCCCGGTGCCCCACTGGATCAGCCGGAGCGCGGCCTTGTCGACGCCGTAGCCGGTGTAGCCGTGGATGATCGTCAGGGCGAGGGCGATGGCCGTGCCGGCCGAGTTGAGCAGGTGGGGCGGGGCGAGGTCGTCACGCAGCCATTTGAAATGCCATGAGACGTCCCAGGCCGAGCCGAGCACCTTGAGCGTGAACGCCGCCAGCCAGCCCAGGTAGAGCACCCGGAACAGGTCGTGCGGCGTGTCGCGCCCCGCCTGGCCCCTCGTCCAGTACGGCAAGGCCCACGCCGCGGCCTTCTTGATCGATGCTGGAGACTTCACGGGTACGAATCTTACGTTCCCCGGCCGACACGTCACCCCGGGCCCCCGACCAGCCCTCTTCTGTGACGACGCACGCCATGGACATCGACCCGCGACCCCACAGGTGGAAGGGGCGGCGGGCGGCGGCGCTCCGCTCAGAGGCGGCGGCGCAGGCGTACCGGGAGGTGCTTGAGGCCGTTCTGGAAGTTGGACGTCAGCCGCTCGGCGGGGCCGGCGAGTTCGACGTCCCAGGAGAGCAGCTCCCTGAAGACCGCGCGGAACTGGGCGCGGGCCAGGTGGGCGCCCAGGCAGACGTGCGGGCCGTCGCCGAAGCTGACGTGGTCGTTCGGGGTTCGGGTGACGTCGAAGCGGTCGGGGTCGGGGAAGGCGGACGGGTCGCGGTTGGCGGCGGCGTGGTAGACGACGACCTTGTCACCGGCGCGGATGCGGCGGCCGGCGAGGGTGAGGTCGCGGGCCGCCGTACGGCGGAAGTGGATCACGGGCGGCCAGAAGCGCAGCATCTCCTCGATGGCGGAGCCCAGGAGGGCCGGTTCCTCGCGCAGGCGCGACAGCTCGGCCGGGTGCTGGAGGAGGGTGAGCAGGCCGCCGGGGATGCCGTTGCGGAGGGTCTCGTTGCCGGCGACGGCGAAGAGGAAGAACATGTTCTCGAACTCGGTCCGGGTCAGGCCAGCCTTCCGCATGGCGGACATGACGGATTCGTCGTCCACCGGGGTGTCGGCGAGGGCGTGCGCGTAGGCGAACATGTCGGCCAGTGCGGCCCTCGACCTGGGGTTCATGCCGGGTCGAGGCTCGGGACGCGCCGCGACCGCCAGGCGGCCCATCGGCGTGAGCGCCTCGAGGTCGGCCGTGGACAGGCGCGCGTACTCGGCGTCCTGGTAGCCGATGACCCGCGACGCCCAGTCGTACAGCAGCCGCCTGTCCTCCGCCGGGACCCCCATGACGTGCGCCAACGTCCACACCGGCAACTCCGCGGCCACCTCAACGAAGTCGCACTCGCCCGGCGCGAACAGCGCGGCCGCGCGCTCGGCGATCGTCCGCTCCAGCGCCCGCACGGCCCGCGGCGTGAACGCCGACGCCACGATCCTGCGCAGCCCGGAGTGGGCCGGCGGGTCCATGTTGAGCATCATGTCCTGAACGAAGGCCAGGTCGGCCGGGGTGTCGGGATCGCGGATCTGGGTGGCGCCGAGGTGGGAGGAGAAGTCCTCGGGGGTACGCAGGACCCGTTTCACGTCGCCGTACCGGAAGGCCGCCCAGTAACCCGTCCCCTCACGCCACGGCCCGACGGCCGGTTCTGGAACCCAGCAGACGGGAGCCTCACGTCTGAGGCGGGCGAACAGGTCGTACGGGACGGCGGTCTCGTACGTGGACGGCAGGAACACCTCCACCGCCCGCGCCTCTCCTTCGTCGACCGGCACCTCGAGTCTCCCTGAGATCGGTCCCGCTCTCGCGTTGGACATCTACCCACGCGTGGGGTGCCACCATGCGAACGGCGGCGAACCGCCTTCCGCGAACCGTCGGATACCGTGCCGGGGCCTCGGGCGGGCGGATACCGTGCCGGGGCCTCGGGCGGGCGTGCGGGCGTGCATGATGAGCGCGTGACTCCAGCAGAAGCAGAGACGATACTCCGGGAGAACTTCGCGCCCTGGATCCTGCGGCTCGGGCTGCGGGTGGAGGAGGTGGGCGAGCGCCACACCGTGGTGCGCCTGCCGTGGTCCGCCGACCTGGCCAGGGCGGGCGGCGGCCTGTCCGGGCAGGCCATGATGGCCGCCGCCGACACCGCCACGGCCCTCGCCGTCTCCGCCGCCAAGGGCGGGTTCGTGCCGATGACCACGGTTCAGCAGTCCACCACGTTCCAGCGCCCGGTGATGGGGAAAGACGTGCTGGTCCACGTGCACCTATCGAAGCTGGGCCGCACACTGGCCTTCGCCGAGATCACGCTCACCGCCGAGGGCGGCTCCGACCCGGTCGCCCGCGCGTCGACGGTGTACGCCATTCTGTGATCTTCCTGATCGCCGAGGATCAACGACACGAATCGGTACGAAGCGATACGAAACACGGCAGGGACCGCCCTGGCGGGGGCGCCGTCTCAGGGATCTCTCAGGTGCGGAAAGTAGGCTCACCGTCATGAAGCGTGTGGCCGCGCTGGCGGCGGCTCTCGCCCTCATCGGGGTGACGGCGTGGCTGGTGTGGCCGTCGGCGCCCGAGGTGCGGGGCCAGGACCAGACCATAACCGTCGTCGACGGACCCGCCGGCGACCAACGGGTCGACCTCGACACGACGTTCTTCCCACCACCTGGTGACGGGAAGGCTCCTGCCGTGTTGATCGCCCATGGTTTCGGCGGCAGCAAGCAGAGCGTCAGGCAGCAGGCGATCCAGGTCGCCCGGGAGGGTTACGCCGTACTCACCTGGTCGGCGCGCGGCTTCGGCCGCTCGACCGGCGAGATCGCGCTCAACTCCCCCGACTACGAGGTCGAAGACGTCAAGCAGCTGATCGACTGGCTCACCAGGCGTCCCGAGGTGCGCCTCGACGCCTCCGGCGACCCGCGCGTCGGCATCGTCGGCGGCTCGTACGGCGGCGCCATCGCGCTGATGACGGCCGCCCATGACCGGCGAGTCGACGCGATCGTCCCCCAGATCACCTGGTCCGACCTCGCCGACGCCCTCTTCCCCAACGCGGCCGCCCCCTCCCCGGCCACCCCGCCGACCACGGCAGACGCGACCACGACCGGCGACGGCACCACCGCGCGCCAAGCCCCCACGACGGCCTCCAGCCGGCAGGCGTCCGCCACCGGGCCAGCGCCCGCCATCGGCCGGCACGTCGACACGGGCGTGTTCAAGCGCATGTGGGCCGGCATCTTCTTCGGCCAGGGCGTGTCACTCGACAGCTTCGCGACGCGTGACACGCGCGCGGCGGCGGCCGGGCCGTTGACGCCGGAGCAGGCGCGCTGCGGCCGCTTCCTGCCCGCGATCTGCGACGTCTACCAGCAGGTCGCCACAGCCGGCAGGGCCACGCCCGAGGCCGTCGCCCTGCTCCGCAGGTCGAGCCCGATCACCGTGGCCAGCCAGATCAAGGCCCCCACGCTGCTTCTCCAGGGCCAGCGCGACTCGCTGTTCCCGCTGAGCCACGCGGACGCCAACGCCAGGGCGATCGCCGCCACCGGCACCCCGGTCAGCCTCGCCTGGTTCGACGGCGGCCACGACGGCGGCAACGGCGAGGCCGACTGGCTCTTCGAGAAGACCTCCGCCTGGTTCGCCCGCTATCTGAAGGGCGACGGCTCCGCCCAGGCCGCCCCGCCGGTGAGCGCGTTCACGGTGACGCGCGACGGCGGCCGCGACCCCGGCACCCGCCAGCGCATCCGCCTCCACCCAGAAACCACCGCCTACCCGGGCCTCGCCGGCACCGACACCACGACGGTGGCACTCGACGGCCCCGAGCAGAACGTCGTCAACCCGCCCGGCGGCGCCCCCGCCTCGATCTCGACGGTGCCCGGCATCGGCGGCCTGCTGGGCGGCCAGAACACCACCGGCGTGTCCATCGACATGCCGGGCCAGAGCGCCGCGTTCGAGTCGCGGCCGCTCACCGCGCCGCTCCAGCTCACCGGCAGCGCCACGGCCACGATCAAGGTATCGGGCAAGGTATCGGGCAAGGCGTCGGGCGAGGGCGAGGCCACCCTGTTCGCCAAGCTCTACGACGTGGCCGACAGCACGCAGCCGCCGACCCTGCCCGCCGGCCAGGTGGCGCCGATCCGGGTGGCGATCCCGGAAGGCGCGGGCAGCGTCGAGGCCACGATCACCCTGCCCGCCGTCGACCACAACTTCGCCGTCGGCCACCGCCTCCGCCTGGTGGTGACCACGACCGACATGGGCTTCGCCACGCCCGCCGAGCCCGCCGCCTACCAGGTGTCGCTGGCCTCCCCCGCCCTCACCGTCCCGACGGTCCGCACCCTGGCCGCCGCACCGACCGGAATCGCGTGGTGGATATGGGCGATGCCGCTGGCAGCGGTGGCGGTCGCCGCCGTCCTGCTGGTGACGGGCCGCACCTCCACCCTCACCCCGTCGCCCCGCCGCCGTCCCACGCTCGACGCGACCGCCGAGACACGTGAGGCGACCGCCGAGGAGCCGAAGGCCCTGGTCCCTGCCCTCTCGGCCACGGCACCGACACCCATCAGCGCGGACCACCACGACACCGGCTCGCCCGACCCGCAGCACACACCCGCCGCCGAGCGGGTGCCGCTGGAGATCAGCGGGCTGACGAAGGCGTACCGGAACGGCGAGCCGGCCGTGGACGGGCTGTCGTTCCGCGTCGAACAGGGGCAGGTGCTCGGGCTGCTCGGCCCGAACGGCGCCGGCAAGACGACCACCATGCGGATGATGATGGGGCTCATCCGCCCCGACAGCGGGGAGATCCGGATCTTCGGCGAGCGCGTGACACCGGGAGCGCCGGTGTTGTCCAGGCTCGGATCGTTCGTCGAGGGTCCCGGTTTTCTGCCGCACCTCTCCGGCAAGGACAACATCGAGCTGTACTGGGCCGCCACCGGCCGCCCGGTCGGCGACGCCCACGTCGACGAGGCGCTGGAGATCGCCGGCCTCGGCAAGGCGCTGCAGCGTGCCGTGCGCACCTACTCCCAGGGCATGCGGCAGCGGCTCGCCATCGCGCAGGCCATGCTGGGGCTACCGGACCTGCTCGTGCTCGACGAGCCCACGAACGGCCTCGACCCGCCCCAGATCAGGGAGATGCGCGAGGTGCTCAAGCGCTACGCACGCGACGGCCGTACCGTGATCGTCTCCAGCCACCTGCTCGCCGAGGTGGAGCAGACCTGCAGCCACGTCGTGGTCATGCACCGCGGTCGGCTGGTCTCCACCGGGCCGGTGGAGCGGCTGCTCAGGTCGGCCGTCCCGGCCAACGGGCACGGTCCACGCCTGGAAGACGTCTTTCTCGACCTCATCGGAGACAAGTCATGACCGCCGCGACGGGCTACACGCCCCGGCGTACGCTGCCGCTGCGCGTGGAGATCATCAGGCAGTTCAAGCGGCGGCGGACGATGGTCATGTTCGGGCTGCTGCTGGCGCTGCCGTGGATTCTGGTGATCGCGTTCCGGTTCGGCCCGCAGAGCACCAACCAGGGGCAGGCGCTGCGCATCTCCGACCTGGCCACGGAGAGCGGGCTCAACTTCGCCGCGTTCGCGCTGTCGGTGTCGGCCAGCTTCCTGCTCGTGGTCGCGGTCGCGTTGTTCTGCGGCGACACCGTGGCCAGCGAGGCCAACTGGTCGTCGCTTCGCTACCTGCTGGCCGCGCCGATCCCCCGCGACCGGCTGCTGCGCCAGAAGCTGATCGTGGCCCTCGGCTACTCCGCGGCGGCCGTGATCTGCCTGCCGCTGATGGCGCTGCTGGCCGGCACGCTCGCGTTCGGCTGGAACGACATCCAGGTGCCCGTCACCGGCGAGACGATCCCAGCGCTCGACGTCCTGCCCCGCTTCGGCATCGTCATCGGGTACGCCCTGGTCAGCCAGCTCGTCGTGGCCGCGCTGGCGTTCCTCATCTCGACCCTCACCGATTCGCCGCTGGGCGCGGTGGGCGGGGCGGTCGGCCTGTGGATCGTGTGCACCATCCTGCAGGCGGTCGAGGCGCTCGGGGTGCTGCGCGAGTTCCTGCCCACGTTCTGGAACAACGCCTGGCTCGACGCCCTGGCCCCGGAGCTGGACTGGAGCGGCATGGCCAAGGGCGCCTCGGTGTCGGTGACGTACGCGGCCGTTCTGATCGCCGTAGCCTTCCGCCGCTTCCGCCGCAAGGACGTGGTCAGCTAGCCCCGCTTCCCACCCGTTCGACCGGCTCCGACCCACATCCTGGAGGACGTTCCGCGCCGGTCCGGGCCGTCCACCAGCTCACCCTGGAGAATCGGGCGCTGCGGGCACGTTGGAGCTGCCCGAACCGAACGTCACCCGCTCCGCCGTCGGTGCTCAGGGAGTGTTGTCGCTGGTGGGCGTCTTCTATGTCAGTGGATGATCCTGTTGATCCCAGCAGTCGCCGGAGTGACGTGGATCATCAAAAGCAGGCCCGGCCTTCAAGCGAAGCTCATCAGCAGTTGGGCGACGCTCACGAGTATGCCGCTCATCGCCATGGCGCACGCCTTGGCCGGACTCGTGGAGACAGCCCAGTCCAAGCGCTTGCGTTGGACCGCAGTGGTGTTGTTCCTCGTGGGCTTCCACCTGGACCTGCTGTCCTCGTCATCGGATTGCACACACCATCCGGCGACACAGAGGGGCATCCGTCAAGGGGAGCCTGGATCGGCGGGCAGCTCGACCGTGATCGTCAGCCCGCCCTCGTCCCTCGCCGTTGCGGTCACCACGCCGTCGTGCGCCTCGGCGATCACCCGTACGATCGACAGCCCCAGCCCGCTCCCCCGGTCGGACCGCAGCCGGTCGCCGTGCAGCCGCCGGAACGGCTCGAAGATCGCCTCGATCTCGTACGGCGGCACCTGCAGCCCCGTGTTGGCCACGACCAGCTCGACCCGCTCGGCCCGCCGCCGCGTCGTCACCCACACCTCGCCCTCGGGCCGGTTGTGCCTGATGGCGTTCTCCACGAGGTTCTGCACCAGCCGCTCGACCAGGACCGCCTCGCCCGCCGTCGGGGCGGGGTCGAGCAGCCGGTGTACGGTGACCTCCCGCTCGGCCGCCTCGGGCGCCGCCTGGTCGAGAACATGCTCGGCTACGTCCGTCAGGTCGAACGGGCGCCGGTCCAGCACCGTTTGCTCGCCCTCGGCCAGCGCGAGCAGGCCGTCGATGAGGCGCTCGTGGCGGGCGTTGACCACGGACGGCGGCGTCCTGCGCTGCTGCCGTGGTCGTTCGCCGTGTTCCTGCTCGTCGGCCCCGTGGCGGCGCTCGACTTCGACCACCGCTATGTCCTGCCCGCCATTCCCATCGCCTGTGTGGCCGCGGCGCTGTCGGCGCGCAGGACCTGCCGCTCGAATCAAGTCCGCTGGTTCGCGTCAGGGTGTGACGGGGCCGGGGCGGGGTGGTGGGTCAGAGTAGGCGGGTGAAGGTGACCAGTTCGGTGCCGGGGCCGTTGTAGCCGGGGATCGGGGGGCTCGGGGTGAAGGCCAGGCGGGTGTGGAAGGCGATCGAGGTCGCGTTGCCGGACGAGGTGATGGCTTTCACCACTTGGCGGCCCTGGGCGCGGGCGAGGGTGAAGAAGTGTTCGTACATCGTCCGGGCCAGGCCGGTGCGGCGGTGGGAGGGGGAGACTCCGACGAAGTGGATGTACGCCTCGTCCGACGCGGATGGGGAGAGGAAGGCGATCAGGAACCCTGCCATCCCGTCAGGGTTCCCGGCGATCAGGCTGGTCCGGTGGAAGTGGTCCAGGAAGAGGCGGGGCAGGGAGGGAAGCACCGGGCGGCCCCACCACGCGTCGACCACGGCGGCGATGGCGTCGTAGTCGTCGGGTGTGGCGGGGCGTAGCGTGTGTCCGGCCAACGGTCTCCCCCGCGATGCCGGCCCGGGCCTTCCAGGCGACGGCTTCTCGGGCAACGGGGTCAAGCCCAGTGTGGGGGCTTGTTGTCGAGGTAGAACTCGTCCTGGTCGTCGTCGGGGAGGTCGTCGCCCCAGCCCAGGTCCCTGTCGTCAGCCGTCTGTTCGGGGTAGAAATCTTCCACGGCAGACATGCTACCCAGACGTACAAAGCAGCACCCGGCGTGTCGGGGAGTCCGGGGACATGCGCCGGTCGCGGCGGTACGATGCCAGGGCAGGTGTCGCCTATCCCCCGTGAGGCTGCTCATGGCAACCCCGACAGGCTGGCGGCGAGAGGGCAATCTGCCGGCGGAGCTGACGAGCTTCGTCGGCCGCACGCGTCTCCTCGCCAACCTCAAACGGCACCTCGCCGAGTCGCGTCTGGTGACCGTGACGGGGATCGGCGGCGTCGGCAAGTCGCGCACGGTGCTGCGGCTGGCCCACCAGGTGCGCTCCCTGTACCCGGACGGCGTCTGGTTCGCCGACCTGGCGCGGCTGCAGGACGCGGGCATGGTGAAGCACACCATAGCCTCGGCGTTGCGCATCGCCGACCAGTCGTCGCGGGCGGAGTCCGAGTCGCTGTCGGAGTGGGTGGGCGAGCGCGACATGCTGCTCATCATCGACACGTGCGAGCATGTCGTGCAGGGCTGCGCGGAGCTGGTGCACGAACTGCTGGAGGCGGCGCCCAATCTGAAGGTGCTGGCCACGAGCCGCCAGTCGCTCCACCTCCCGTACGAGCACGTGGTCCCGGTGCCGCCGCTGCAGGTGCCGGGCGACGACCCGGCGGAGAACCTGTTCACGAACGAGTCGGTGCAGTTGTTCGCGGCGCGGGTGGCGGCGAGCGTGCCCGACTTCCAGCTCGACGAGGACAACATCGCCTCGGTGGCCGAGCTGTGCCGGCGGCTCGACGGCATCCCGCTGGCGATCGAGCTGGCGGCGGTGCGGCTGCGGGCGCTGTCGGTGGAGCAGATCCTGAGCCTGCTGACCGACCGGTTCAGTCTGCTGGCCGGGGCCAGCCGCACGGCGCTGCCGCGCCACCAGACGCTGCGGGCGGCGATCGGCTGGAGTCACGAGTTGTGCGAGCCGGCCGAGCGGCTGCTGTGGGCGCGGCTGTCGGTGTTCGCGGGCGATTTCGAGCTCGACGCCGCCCGGTTCGTCTGCGCCGACGGCCGTCTCCCTTCGGAGGACATCACGGATCTCGTCACCGGCCTGGTGGAGAAGTCGATCCTGATGATCAGGAGCAACCACGCCGGCGTCCGCTACAAGCTGATCGACACCCTGGCCGAGTACGGCGAGGAGTGGCTGGAGAAGCTCGGCCAGAAGGACGGCATGCGCCAGCGCCACCTGGAGTACTACCTGAGCCTGGCGCAGCGCAGCGAGGACGCCTGGTCGGGGCCACGGCAGATCTACTGGTTCGTCCGCATGCGCCAGGAGCACGACAACGTCCGGGTCGCGCTCGAACACGCGCTCAAGACGCCCGGCAAGGAAACGCTGGCGCTGACCCTGCTGTCGTCGTTGTGGTTCATGTGGGTGTGCTGCGGTTTCGCCCGCGAGGGCCGCCTGTACCTGGAGCGGGCGCTGGAGAGCAACCCCACGCCGAGCAAGGAACGGTGCAAGGCCCTGTGGGTGCTGTCGTACGTCAAGAGCGCCCAGGGCGACAGCGTGGGCGCGCAGACGGCGGCCGAGGCGTGCAGCACGGAGGCGGTGCGGGTCGGCGACTCCAGAGCCGTGATCCTGGCCTCCAAGATGCAGGGCACGGCCGCGCTGCTGCAGGGCGACCTGCAGAAGGCCAGCGCGCTGCTGGGCGTGGCGATCGAGTTCAACACCGACAACAAGGAGCTCAACCCGGGTCTGCTGCCCGCGATCGTTGAGCTCTCGCTGGTGCTGTCGGCTCAGGGCGAGTTCTACGAGGCCGAGTCGCTGCTCCAGGACTGCCTGCAGGTGTGCAGGGAGCGCGGCGAGCTGTGGGTCAGCTCGTACGCGCAGTGGGCGCTCTCCCTGACCAGGCTCGCGACCGCGCGGCCGGACGACGCGCTGCAGAGCGTCAAGGAGTCGCTGCGGATCAAGCGGCACTTCCACGACACGCTCGGCACCCTGCTGGTGCTGGAGACGGCGGCGCGCATCTTCGGCGCCAGGGCCAATCAGGGGATCGCCGCCCGGCTGCTGGGCGCGCTGCACCAGAACTGGAAGACGTTCGGTCTGCCGCAGATGGGCGCGCCGTGGATGACCGACGAACACAACGTGTGCGTGCGCGACTGCGTGCGGCAGCTGGGCGAGCTGGCCTACAAGAGCGCGTTCGAGGAGGGCGCCCGGCTCGATCTCGACGAGGCGTCCGAGCTCGCGCTCGGCGGCGAGCAGGACGCCCCGGACGAGAGCTGACCTCAGCCGGCCTGGGGCCAGTGGGTGTCATCGGGCCACGCGCCGACGTAGCGGGCGCTGCCCAGCGAGAACTCGATGTGTCCGCGCACCCAGTGTTCGAGTCCGCGCACGTACTTCCTGACCGGCACGGTGGCCCAGCGGTCGAGTGCGGCGCGGCGGTCGAGGAAGGCGGCGATGGCGTCCTCGTGCATGCGGGCGACCTCGTGCAGGGCCTCCTGGATGGTGAGCCGTTGGTGGGTGGCCAGCACGGTGACGAGGTTGTGCCGGGCCTTGTCGTTGCCGCGTTCCTTGGCGTACGAGAGCAGGTCGTTGTCCCAACCGATGAGGTCGCACGCCAGGTCGGAGAGTGTGCGCACGTCGGGGTGGTGCCACTCCTCGGCTTCCAGGCGGTAGCCGCCGCCGGTGTCGATGAGGGCGAAGCAGGTGTACGTGGCTCCGGTGATGCGGCGCATCAGTACGTAGTCCTGGGGGGTGGGGATCAGGTCGACCTCCCGGTTGGCGGCCTCCCAGATCTGGGCGAACAGGTACTCCTTCACCGTGGTCCGCCAGCGGTCCACCTGCGCCGGGGTGGCCAGTTCCGAGATGCGGCGCAGGAGTTCCTTGAGGGTGAGGCCGAAGGGGTCGGCGTCGTCGGGCTCCCGGCGGGCGTCGAGGATCTCGAGGAGCGGCGGCAGGGCGCGGGCGAGCGCGGAGGCCCGCTGTCCCATGAGCCCGACCTCGCAGAACGCGTCGTCGAACGCGAAGAGCCAGTTGTACCAGTCATTGATCAGCCGGAGGCTCGCACGCGGGACGGTGGGGTTCGTCCGGGCCGCGAGCAGGCCGATCTTGGAGCGGCGGAAGTGATCGACTGCCGCAGCGCTCTTGAGCATGTGTGAGGCGGCCAGCCAGGCGTGGCTCTCCGTGTCGACCTCCGAGGCATGCTCGTTGATCTCGCTGGGGAACGGGCATGGCAGCGGAGGGATGTGGAGTGGTCGCCTACTGATGGAGTGCGCAGAAGTAGCCACGCTCTCCAGCATGACGAGAGGGTGTTCAAAAGGCCACACTCAGCAACTTCGATGCCTTTTATGCTTATTTCACACTATGAATCCCTTTGCTCTATCCATCGGATAAACTAGGCATTCTGCATCATTCGCGCCGCAACAATCCGGAGCCCCGTTTTCCCGCCCGTTCCGGCCTCCGTCACCGGCAACGCTCTGACCACGGCGAACGCGTGCTCCCCCACGGCCCCGCCGAACGGTACTAGCACCCACCGGCCGACATGATCCGCATCGGCCCCGTGCATGACAAGCGTGCGTGCGGTCTCAGCGTGACCGTAATAAGCCGTCGGCATCAGCAAAGTGTCACCTTTGCCGTCGGCCGGGCCGGGTGACTCCGGGCGGCCCGGCGCACCCGGCGGCGGCGCTCCGGCCCGGCGCTCCGGCCCGGCGCTCCGGCCCGGCGGGCACCCCGGCGGGCGGGCCCATCCCCGCCCGCGCGGCCCGCCCCGTCTCGATAAGGTGCCGGGCACGGAATCGTTCCGACCCGCCGTAGGTTCTGGAGAGAGTACCTAGGGAAAGGCTGTCCAACCGTGTTCGACCCGAAGGATCTCTACGAGCTCGCAGACGACCCGCCCGAGCTGCATGATCCGGTGCTGCTGTACCACCTCGACGGTTTCGTCGACGCAGGCGGCGCCGGACGTCTCGCGCTGGGCCACCTGCTGGCCGAGCTGGAGCACCGGGTCGTGGCGACGTTCGACGTGGACCGGCTGCTCGACTACCGGTCGCGCCGGCCCATCATGACCTTCGACACCGACCGCTGGGTCGAGTGCGAGAGCCCGGAGCTGGCCGTCCACGTGGTGCGTGACTCGACGGGGACGCAGTTCCTGGTGATGACCGGCCCCGAGCCCGACCGCGAGTGGGAGTTGTTCACCAAGGCGGTGAAGGAGCTGGTCGAGCGACTGCGGGTGAGCAGGCTGGTGACGCTCCACGGCGTCCCGATGGCGGTGCCCCACACCCGCCCGCTGGGCGTCACCATGCACGCCAGCCGGCCCGAGTTGATCGACTCGCAGACGAGCGCGTTCGGCCGGGTGCAGGTGCCGGGCAGCGTGGCGGCGCTGATCGAGTTCCGGCTCGGCGCGCAGGGCCACGACGCGGTCGGGTACGCGGTGCACGTGCCCCACTACCTGTCGCAGGCCGAATACCCGACGGCCGCGGTGACCGCCCTGGAGGCGGTGACGCGGAGCACCGGGCTGGTGTTCCCGATGGACGCGCTGCGGCAGGCGGCCCAGCGTACGACGTCGGAGATCGAGGAGCAGATCCGCGCCTCGACCGAGCTGTCCACCGCCATCACGGGCCTGGAGCAGCAGTACGACGCCTTCGCCGCCGGCGCGGAACGCGAGAGCCTCATCGCCGAGGCCACCCCGATGCCGACTGGCGACGAGCTCGCCGCCCAGTTCGAACGCTTTCTCGCCGAACGCGACGACCCGTCGTCCAACCCGTGAACCCGTCGCGGCCCGCGAGGGGTTCGGTAGCCTGGCGCGATGGACGACATCCGGGTCGGTTTGGTCGGTTACGGGGTGGCCGGGGCCTTCTTCCACGCGCCGCTCGTCCACGCCACGCCCGGCCTTTCGCTGGCCGCCGTCGTGACCCGGAACCCGGACCGGCGGGCCGAGGTCGCGGCCAGGTACGGCGCGGTCGCCGTCGAGGACGCGCGGGAGCTGTCCGGGCGGTGTGATCTCGTGGTGGTGGCGTCGCCCAACCGCACCCATGTCGGCGTCGCGGCGGCCGCGATCGGCGAGGGCCTGCCGGTCGTCGTGGACAAACCGCTGGCCGGCACCGCCGCGGAGGCGCGGGAGCTGGTGCGTATGGCCAAGGAGCGCGGCGTCATGCTGACCGTGTTCCAGAACCGGCGGTGGGACGGCGACTTCCGCACCGTGCGGCGGCTGGTCGGCGAAGGGACGCTCGGGGAGGTACGGCGGTTCGAGTCGCGGTTCGAGCGGTGGCGGCCGGTGCCCAAGGGCGGCTGGCGGGAGACCGGCGGGCCGGAGGAGATCCCCGGCCTGCTCTACGACCTCGGCAGCCACCTGGTCGATCAGGCCCTCCAGCTGCTCGGGCCGGTGCGGGAGGTCTACTGCGAGAGCGACGTCCGGCGGCCGGGGGTGAGCGGCGACGACGACACGTTCGTGGCGCTGACCCACGACGGCGGGGCACGGTCGCACCTGTGGGTGAGCTCCGTGGCGGCCCGGCTCGGGCCGCGGTTCCGGGTGCTGGGGTCCGCGGGCGCGTACGTGAAGCACGGGCTGGACGTGCAGGAGGAACAGCTGCGGAGCGGGCGCACGCCGGGTTCGCCCGGGTTCGGTGCGGAGGAGGAAGCGCGCTGGGGCACCGTCGGCACCGACGGCGATCACCGGGTGGTGCCGACCGAGCCGGGGGCGTACCTGGACTTCTACCGGGGGGTGGTGGCGGCGCTGCGGGAGGGCGCGCCGCCGCCCGTGGACCCGGCGGGGGTGATCGACGCGCTGGACGTCATCGAGGCGGCCCGCCGGTCGGCCGGACGGCACACCGTCGTCCGGCCGGGGACGCTCCCGTAGCGGTCGGTCACGCAGGCGGGCGAGCGGAAAGGCGAGTCGCGCAGGCGGGCGCGAGCGGAACGGTCAGTCGCGCAGGCGGGCGCGGAGGGCGTCGGTGTCCGTGCCCGTCCAGCCGTGCTGGAGCAGCCAGCCCATCGGGCCGCCGAAGCGGTCGTCGAGGACGCCGAGGAACTGCTCGATGTACCTCGCCCGCGGCATGTGGTCGTCGGCGGGCCGGGAGTCGAGGTCGCCGCGGTAGGTACGGCTGCCGCGAAGGCGCTTCAGTATCAGCTCAAGGCGCTCCCCCGTGGCCACGTAGTCGGCCACGATGGCCTCGCGGGTGACGCCGGCCACCTCCAGCGCCAGCGCCGACAGCACGCCCGTGCGGTCCTTGCCGGCCGCGCAGTGCACCAGCGCGGCGCCGTCGTCCAGCGCCATCGCGCGCAGCGCGGCCACCACGGCGGACGGGCGGTCGCGCAGGTAGCCGAAGTAGAAGCCGGTCACCCGCAGCTCCTCGTCCAGCACCCGCTCGGCCCACGGCAGCACCCGCTCGCCGTCGATGGTGTCGGCCTCCACGTCGGTGTGCCGGCCGCCCTCGGCGAACAACGTCAAATGGTGGTGCCGCACCTCGGGCACCCTCGTCAACGGGCCGGGGCCTTCCAGCGAGACCTCGGCGTTGGAGCGGAGGTCCACCACGTGCCGCAGCCTCAGGTCGCCGACCAGCCGGTCCACGTCGCGGGGCGTGAGGGCCTGCAGGTTGTCGGCGCGGAGGATGCGGCCACGACGGGTGACCCCGCCGTCACGGGTCGGGAGCCCGCCCAGGTCGCGTGCGTTGACCGCACCTTCCAGATCGATCCACCTTGTACTCGTGCTCATCGATCCGACCCTATATGTCCATCAATTCTGAGCGGATTCGAGGTTCATAACGCAGCATGAACGTATGGATCCACGAGCTCTGCCACCACGGCTGGTGATCGATCCCTCGCTGTCCCCGGAGGTCTCGGCAGAGCTGCGGTCGAGCCTCCACATCCTCCGCATGGCCCGGACCGGCACGCGAATGGACACGGCGCACAACCCCGCCCTGTTGTTCGCGCTCCCCGGATTCCTGCTGCTGATCTTCGTCCTGACCGGAGTGACGGGGATCTTCGTGGCGAGCCTCGGCATCGGCATGATCGTGCTCATCCGGTGGATGGCTCTGGACGGGTCGTACCGCGCCACGAAACGGCGGCTGCGGCTGGCGCAGGCCCACGCCGACCGGTACATCCTGGCGGAGGACCTCGACTACCCGTGCCAGATGCTGCTGCGCCGGGCCCAGAACGCGGTCGAGGCGATTCTCCACTCCAAGGTGCACCGGGCCGGACTGATCGACACCATCGACAACCAGGTGACGCTGCCCGAGGAGGTCTGGCAGATCGCGCAGCGGCTGCGCAAGCTGTCGTCCATGCACGCCGAGCACGGCAAGCTCGTCCCCCGCGAGCTGCCGCCCGAGATGGAGGACGCGTTCAAGCCGTACACGAGCGCGCTGGACGCCGCCTGGACGTCGCTGTCGCAGCGGGTGCGCCATCTGGAGAAGTACGCCAAGCAGGTGTTGAAGACCGACAAGGTCTACCAGACGCACAGACGGCTGGAGGTGCTGGCCGCCAAGACCCCCGAATACCAGCAGCTGATCGCCGAGACCGTGCACGACCGGCTCGCCCACCAGCACATCAAGGAGCTGGCCGAGCAGGCCCACCACGCGCGCAAGCTGTTCGAGGAGAGCATCACCCAGGCGAGGATGGCGGCGGGCGAGCTGCTCAGGACTCCGCTGACGTAGCCGGCGCGGCGCGGCGGAGCAGCTCCAGCGTCCTGCGCAGGCCGGCCTCGTTGCCGAGGCTTCGGTAGATGTCCCTGGCCTGCTTCAGCGGCTCGACGGCGGCCGCGCGCCCGCCCGCGTCCAGGTGCGCCTCCCCCAGGTAGCGCAGGCTCATGGCCATCCACCAGCGGTCCTGCAGCTCCTCGAACCCCTGGACGGCGCGGCGCAGCTCGGCCCCCGACTCCTCGACGCGGCCCAGCCGGGCCAGCGCCCGCCCGGCCGAGACGGCGTTGCGGGCCACCCCCCAGGAGTCGCCGAGGGCGAGCAGGATGGCCTCGGCGCGGCGGACGTACTCCAGTTCGCGCGGCCCGTTGGCCGGGTCGCCGACCTCGCCGGCGGCGCGCAGGCAGCGAGCCTCCTCCCACAGCTCGCCGCGCTGCCGGAACATCTCGGCGGCCCGGTCCAGGCTGTGGCCGGCGCGGGTGAAGAGCGCCGTCGCGGCCTTGTGGTCGCCGGCCCTACGCGCGTTCCTGGCCTGGGCGGCCAGCACCTCGCCGTAGACGCGCAGGGTCTGGGCCTCGGAGTAGCGGTTGCCGGCCCGCTCGAAGATCTCCAGCGCGTCCTCCAGCAGCTCTCTGGCCTCCTCGGGCCGGCGTTCCGCCAGCCGCATCTCGGCCAGGTTGCGCTGGGTGCGGGCCATCCACCACAGGTCGTCCTCGCCCTTGAACGCGGTGACGGCCCCGATCAGGTAGTCCTGCGCCCGATCGAGGTGGCCGTCGCTGAACAACGTCATGCCGATCGTCCGCATGGCCCTGGCCGCCCACCACGACTCGCCCAGCTCGGTGAAGACGGCCAGCGCCCGCTCGGCCTCCTCCAGCGCGAGCGAGCGCGGGCCGAGGCCGCCGTGCACGGTGGAGGCGTCGAGCAGGGCGATGGCCAGCGCGCGCCGGTCGCCGGACCGCTCGGCGGCCTCGCAGCCGAGCTCCGCGACCGCCTTCCAGTCGGCCCAGTACGCCCGCAGCGAGTGGCACAACGAGCAGAACGCCCTGGCCAGCCCGCACGTCAGCTCCCACAGCTCCAGCTGCCTGGCCTGGTGGATCATGGCCGGCAGCGCCAGACGCTCGGCGTTGAGCCAGTCGCCGGCCCCGAGCTGGCCGTCCGCGGTGGACCGGCGGCCGCCCCGGCTCCAGTCCTG
>DASUCK010000271.1:0-4525 GCA_036276095.1 Nonomuraea sp.
GATATTCGTGGGTCTTGCGGGCGAAGCAGTAGACACAGCGATGACCGCACCCGCGGTACGGGTTGATCGTGTACTCGAACGGGACCCGGCTCGCCGCCGGCACCCGGTTGATGATGGACCGGGCCCGGATCTCGTAGAAGGTCATGCCCTTGAACTCGGGGGTGTCGAAGGTGCGGGTGACCGCGCCGCGGGCGAACAGCGGCGCGGCCGGATCGTCCTGACCGGGCCTGGTCAGGCGCAGGTTATCCCAGCGCATGGCATGATTAGAACAAACTTTCGAGCTTGATCGCAAACCGAAAAGAGGGTGCAATTACCTGGTCAGGCCGTGGCTAATGATCTTCACGGTTGGGCAGAAAGACGCCACAGAGCTTGCGTTCCGGAGGTGCACCCATGGCCTGGTCGCAGGACGAGGAGCGAATGCTGGCCCAGATCGAGCAGCACCTCGTCGACGACGATCCGCGACTCGTCGCCCGGCTCGAGTCGTTCAACGAGCGGGTCCGTCGCAGCGAGGCGAGGGCGAAGGGGCAGCCGGGCCCCCGGCGCCGGCCGCGCCGCTCGACGGTCATCATCCTGATCAGCTGGCTGCTCATCGCCACACTGATCGCCACTCTCCTGATCATGGTTCTTCGCAACGAGTCCGCCGCCCTGGCACTGGCCGCCAGCATCTGAACGTTCAGCGCCCGGCCCAGGCCACTCGCGCAGCACGTCGATGGCCTGCCCGGCCGCCGCGCAGGCCCGCAGCACAGGCCCCTGAAGGCCCACAGCGCGGGCCTTCGAAGGTCCACGGACCGTACGGAACCACGGGCCGGAAGGAACACGGGACCTGACGGGTCATGAAAGCCTGGACGGTCACAGGGCCTTGAGGAACGCCGCCGCCACGGGAGCGGCCACCTTGCCGCCCCCGCCGCCGCCCTCCACGACCACCGCGAACGCCACATCCCCCTTGAACCCCATGAACCAGGCGTGGCTGTCGAGCTTCTCCCCGGAGCCGTACTCGGCCGTGCCGGTCTTGCCGCGCGTGCCGGGCGGCAGCCCCGCCGACTTGGCGGTGCCCTTGGTGACCACCGCCGCCATCATGTCGTGGAGCGGCTCCTTCACGCCGTCGGGCAGCGGGCGTTCTGCGGCCTTCTGCTTCAGCGACGGCACCAGTGTCGGCGGCCGCCAGGTGCCGTCGGCGACGGCCGCGGCCACCGACGCCATCGACAGCGGGCTGGCGGTGATCCTGGCCTGCCCGAAGGACTCCGCGGCCAGCTCGGCGTCCGACTCCGCCCGCGGGAAGCTCGGCTTGGCGGCCGGCACGCCGATGCCGAGCGGCTGGTTGAAGCCGACGGCCTCGGCCGCGTCGAGCAGCTTGTCGGCGCCCAGCTTCGACTGCGCCAGCGGCGCGAACGTGGTGTTGCACGAGTGGGCGAAGGAGTCGAGGAACGACACCGAGCCGAACTCCTCCTCGTCGGAGTTGCGGATCCGCAGGCCGCCGATGGTGGCGTACTTCGGGCAGGTGACCCGGTCCTGTGGCGACACGCCCGCCGCCAGCAGCCCGATCGCCGTGACGGCCTTGAACGTCGACCCCGGCGGATAGCGCCCGTCGAGCGCCCGGTTGAACCCGCCCCGGTTGTTGACCACGGCCAGGATCTCCCCGCTCGACGGCCGGATCGCCACCATCGACGTCGGCTTCTCGTGGTCCTTCACGGCGTCGACCGCGGCCGCCTGCACACGGGCGTCGAGCGTGGTCCGCACCGGCTCGCCGGGGCTGCCCTCGATGGTCTTCAGCGTCTTGCCGCCGAGCTGGACATCGGTGGACGGCGTGCCGGCCAGCCGCTCCTGGAAGGTCTCCTGCAGCCCGCCGCGCCCGACCGCCTGCCCCACCGCGTACGCGGAGCCGAGCCTGGCGACGTCCTTCTTGGTGGCCTTGTCGAGGAAGCCGACGAGCTGCTGCACCGACCCGCCGGCGCTGCCGTCGTCGATGCGGTCGCCGTCGGCGTCGGTGATCGCCGCCCGCTCCGGCCAGCGCGTCTTGATCCCGAACGTCGCGCCGGCCGTCATGGTCGGGTGGAGCGTCGCGGGCGTCCAGTCGACCTTCCACGTGCGGTCGGCCACCACCAGGTCGAGACGGCCGTCGTAGGACCACTCGCCGATGTCCTTCATGGTGAGGGTGGCGGTGTAGGGGACGCGGGCCAGGCCGTCGGACTCGGAGACCCGGCCCAGCGTGATCGTCGTACGCTCCACCGCCAGGGCGCTGCGCTGCTGGTCGTACGCGCCGAGCTGCTGCGGCCTGGCCAGCTCGCGTTCCATGGCGGCCCGGTCGCCGGCCTGCCAGGCGGCCGCGAACCGCTGCGCGGTCTCGGCGGGAGTGCCCCTGGTGTGGAGCACGTAGTAGGCGCCACCGGCCGCCGCCCCGACGCCGAGCACGGTGGAGATGGACACGATCGCGATCGTACGGCCCCGCGCCACTGATCAGCCCCCTGGTCCTCGACGACGGAGAGTCCGAGCCTAGGCCACGCCGTCGGACGCCACGCCCTCGGATGTGCCGCCGGATGCGCCGGTGGATGCGCCGGTGGATGCGCCGGACGCGCCGTCGGACGCCGCGCCGTTGGATGCCTTGACGCTGGCAGCATAAACCGGGACGTATTCCTGTCCGGACAGCTTCTGGATCGCGGCCATGACCTCGTCGGTGACCCGGCGCCGGTCGCGGGCGCTGGTGTGGTCGCCCGCGAAGCGCAGGGGCGCCCCGATCGAGATGCCGATCTTCGCCGGCCGCGGCACCTTGGCGCCGAGCGGCAGCACCTTCTCGGTGCCCGTGAGCGCCACCGGCAGCACCGGCGCGCCCGTCCTGAGCGCCAGCCAGGCCACGCCCACCTTGCCGCGGTAGAGGCGGCCGTCGGGGGAGCGGGTGCCCTCCGGGTGGATGCCGAACAGCTCACCGCGCTCCAGCAGGGCGGCGGCGTCGTCGAGCATGGCCTGGGCGGCGTGGGCGCTCTCCCGGTCGATCGGCAGGCTGCCGCCCAGCCGCATGAAGAAGCCGGAGACCGGGTTGCCGGAGAAGTACTCGTTCTTCGCCGTGAACGTCACGTGCCGCGGCAGCAGGGCAGGCAGCAGGAACGAGTCGAGCACGGACAGGTGATTGGCGGCCAGGATCGCGGGCCCGGTCCTCGGGACGTGCGCCGCGCCCGAGATGTGCGGCCGGCACATGGCGTGCGCCAGCGGCGCTGCGGCGAACTTGACCACTTGGTAAAGCAACAGGCGCTCCTGAGATCATCGGGCGGTCGGCCACCCCACGATAAGGCAGGCGCCTCCCCCGACGTGGGAGAGGCGCCTGCCGAGAGCTTTTAGGCCGATGTGGCGGTCGCCTCCTCGGCGAGATGCACAACACGGCTCCAGCCGAACGGTATTCCGTGAAGGCGGTGATTTGCGGCCCGGGGGACACTAACCACATCGGCAATCTTGAGTTAAGCACACCGCCTGGCTCGGGAGGTAATCGTGGGGGTCACGTGGGAAAGCCGTGACCCCCGCCGGCCCGGCCGCCGCGCCCGCCCGGCCGCGGACACCGGGCCGGGCCCGGGGACGGGGCGGCGGTCACGTACGCGTCCAGTGCGGCTGCGGCACGTCGAAGACCCGCAGCTCGCGCCCCCGCAGCGCCACCTCGGCGAACTGCCACAGGATCGCCCCGGTCGGCGCGTGCACCACGATCGACGGCCCCAGCGGCATCTGCAGCAGCTCGCCCTGCCACCGCGGCACCCCCGGCGCCAGGAACCGCTCCAGTGGCACCGGGTGCACCGAGGCCACCTCCCGCGGGTCGGCCACCGGCTCCTGCCGGCCGCCGAACGCCACCACCGGCGTGATCACGAACCCCGAGTCGGTGACGAAGTCGTCGAGCAGCCCCGCCACCTCGACCCCCGTGAGGCCGGTCTCCTCGGCCAGCTCCCGCAGGGCGGCCTCGACCGGCCGCTCCCCGTCGTCCAGCCGCCCGCCGGGCAGCGCCCACTGCCCGGGGTTGCGCCCGCGCGGCGCCCGCTTGATCAGCACCGTGTACGGGACCCGCTCGTCGTCCTCCAGCACGCACACGGTCACGGCGGCCCGGCGGATCCCGCCCACGGGCGGCACCTCCCGGCGGTCGAACCCGGCCAGGTGAGCGGTGATCTGCTCGCGCAGCACGTCGATGGGCGACAACACGCCTCAAGGATCTCACGCCACCACGCCCCGCCCCCGCAAGGTCGCCGACCGCTATCCAAGGCCGGACCTCGGCTGAGTACGCCGCCCAGGCGGGGCCGTGACGACGCTGCACGACGGTGCACGACGTACGCCGGAATCGACGCGTGAGAGGGGAAGTCTCACGAGAGGAGGGCTTCGAGGAGGACGCTGAGCACCGTGCCGACGAGCATGCCCACCCCGGCCGCCGCCGCGGCCCACTTCCCCAGCGGCTCGCCCCTCGCGTGCCCGACGACGCCCAGCGCGATGCCCGCCAGCCCGAACAGCACCGGGTCGACCACCGCCGACACCACGGCGCAGGCCAGCCCGACCACCGACG
>DASUCK010000272.1:0-14292 GCA_036276095.1 Nonomuraea sp.
TCAGGTTCGACGAGGCCATGAGCGTCATCTCGGCGGGCGCGCACGCCGGCGAGGAGCACCTCAAGCTCACCGAAGACCTGCTGCGGCCGGTCGGCAAGGTGCTGCGCATCCCGGAGTCCCAGCAGGACGCCGCGACGGCCCTGTCCGGCAGCGGCCCGGCCTACTTCTTCTACCTGGTCGAGGCCATGGTCGACGCGGGCATCCTGCTCGGCATGCCGCGGGCCGCCGCGCTCGACATGGTCACCCAGTCGATCGTCGGCGCGGCCGTGATGCTGCGCGACTCGGGCGAGCACCCGGTCATCCTGCGCGAGGCGGTCACCTCGCCGGGCGGCACCACCATCGCGGCGATCGCCGAACTGGAGCGCCACAGCGTGCGGGCGGCGTTCCTGGCCGCCATCGAGGCCGCCCGCGACCGCGGCCGTCAGCTCGCCTCCGGCTGACGCCGCCCACCGCGCCCTCACCGCGCCCCCACCGCGAACACGGAGCTGACCGGCTGGAGGACGCGATGGCCGCGGCACGTTGACGCCCCCGACGAGGTGGCCGGCGAAGCCCGCGGCGTCGAGTGCCGCGACCAGCGCGACGGTGAGCACCGTACGGTAACGTCGGCGCAGGGCGAGGGAGACACGGAGGGTTGGCATGAGCAGGTCGGCGCGGGTGATCTGGGACGACGCCCTCACCTCCTACACCTTCGGACCCGGCCATCCCCTGGCCCCCGTGCGGGTGGAGCTGACCATGGCGCTGGCCCGCGAGCTGGGCGTGCTCGACGACGTGGAGGTCGCGCCCTGCGCGCCCGCCGATGACGACGAGCTGGCCCTGGTCCACGAGCCCGGCTACGTCGAGGCCGTCAAGCGCGTGTCCGCCTCCGGGTATCCCGACCTGAGCTGCGGGCTCGGCACCACGGACAACCCGGCGTTCGCGGGCGTCCACGAGGCGTCGGCGCTGATCGCGGGCGCCTCGCTGGCCGCCGCCCGCGCGGTCTGGGAGGGCGCGGCCGAGCACGCGGTCAACGTCGCGGGCGGGCTCCACCACGCCATGCCGGCCATGGCCAGCGGCTTCTGCGTCTACAACGACCCGGCCCTCGCCATCGCGTGGCTGCTGGAGCAGGGCGTCGGCCGGATCGCGTACGTGGACGTCGACGTGCACCACGGCGACGGCGTGCAGGCCGTGTTCTACGACGACCCGCGGGTCCTGACGATCAGCCTGCACGAGAGCCCCCGCACGCTGTTCCCCGGCACCGGGTTCGCCGACGAGACCGGCGCCGACGGCACGGCCGTCAACGTGCCGCTGCCCGCGGGGTGCGGCGACGCCGGCTGGTTGCGGGCGTTCCACTCCGTCGTGCCGCCGCTGCTGCGGGAGTTCGGGCCCGAGATCCTGGTGACCCAGCACGGCTGCGACAGCCACGCGCTCGACCCGCTGGCCAACCTCATGCTCAGCGTCGACGGCCAGCGCGCCGCGTACGCCGCCCTCCACCGGCTGGCCCACGAGACGGCCGGCGGGCGCTGGATCGCCACCGGCGGCGGCGGGTACGAGCTGGTGCAGGTCGTGCCGAGGGCGTGGACCCACCTCATCGCCGAGCTGGCCGGACACCCGGTCGACCCCGGCACGCCGACGCCGCAGGAGTGGCGCGCGTTCGTACGGGAGCGTACGGGCGAGACCGCGCCGCTCACCATGACGGACGGCCGAAACCCGGAATTCCACGACCTTTCCGGTGGTTATGACCCAGCGGACCCCATTGACCGTGCGATCATGACGACCCGGAACGCGGTCTTCCCCCTGCACGGCCTCGACCCGATGCCCTAGCGAAGGAACGCTGTGCTGAGCCGCGACCAACTCCGCGAGCACCTTGTCCGAAGCCGCATCGCCGGCGACGTCGCCACCCCCCGCGAGAACAACCTCGACCACTACAGCTCGCTGGCCAACGGCGACCCCTACTACATGCTGGGCCTGACGTTCGACCAGCCGTGGCCCTATCGCGACGTGCTGGCCCTCATGGTCAAGTCCGCGGGCGTGGTCGCCGACCCCGGCCACCGCTGGGGCCAGGACACCATCGATCCCGACCTGACCATCGACGCGATCGACGCGATGGCCGAGCGCATCGCCGCCGTGCTGTCCCGGCCGTACCCCCGGGTCCTGCTCGCCACCGGCCACCCGACCGGGCTGCTGGCCATCCACCTGCCGCTGGCCGCGCTCTGCGCCGCCCGTGGCGCCGAGCTGCTGACGCCGTCCGAGGGCTGGACGTACGCCGGGTCGGGCTTCGGCCGCTCGCGCCGCATCCGCTACCTGCAGCACGTCGCGATGCTCGACGACCGCGGCGGGTTCGTCCACACCCACGACGCCGCGCCCATGCGCCACATGCTCGGCGAGCTCGGTGAGCGCGGTGACACGCCGCCCGACCTGGTGATCGCCGACCACGGCTGGGCGGGCGCGGCCGGCGAGGCCGGGGTGCCGACGGTCGCCTTCGCCGACTGCAACGACCCCGGGCTGTTCGTCGGCGAGGCGGAGGGCAAGATCGACGTGGTCGTGCCACTTGACGACAATGTGCAACCGCGCCTTTACGCTCCGCTGACAGATCGGTTGGTCACTCAGGTCTCACGAGCCCTTTGAGTCCGATTCGGTCCTCCCCATACCGTCTTTTCGCGCCTGCATTCCAAGGGGCTCGCTGTCCCTTTGCCAACTTTTGATACGGCTCCGGCGACTCTTATGTGTGGCAGGTTGGACAGTTCCAACGTCGGAGTGAGGTGCTCAACCACGCTGTTGGCCAGCGATTTCGCTGGTTCGGCTGACAGGCGGCTCCGCGTGGAGAGAAACTAGGGGGTTTGCGCACTCGGAGTCCCGACTTACGCTGACGGCAGTACACGTGCGTGAGCAATGGCACCAGTGGGGATAACCCGGAAACACGTGCGGAAGAGGCGTCCGATGGGTGCAGGCGAAAGACCTCTCAGCGAGGTGAAGTTCCTGACCGTAGCAGAAGTGGCCACGGTCATGAGGGTGTCCAAGATGACGGTGTACAGGCTCGTACACTCCGGAGAGCTCCCGGCCATCAGGGTCGGCCGGTCGTTCAGAGTGCCCGAGCAGGCCGTACACGACTATCTTCGGGAGGCCTACATCGAGGCAGGTTGACGTAGCGACGTGATGGTCACGCCGTGAGTGCTGTCGCGGGAGAGGCCCGGCCGTCGCACGACGCGACCGGGCTCTCACCCCCCAATGGGCGATCTACCGTCGATCGCCGGTAGTCTGTGAGCCGGTGTGCGCTCGCACGCCGATTCAGACTTGCTACCAGACCAGGGGGTCCCGTGGGCTCTGTCATCAAGAAGCGCCGCAAGCGGATGGCCAAGAAGAAGCACCGCAAGCTGCTCAAGAAGACGCGCATCCAGCGGCGTAACAAGAAGTAACCGACGCAGCTGCGAGGCGCTGATGACCCACACCGTGCTTGTCACCGGGGTCTCGCGCCACATCGGCGCCCGGGTGGCGAGCGTTCTGGCCGCGGACCCGGACATCAGCCGTGTCATCGGAGTGGACACCGTGCCGCCCCCCTCGCTCACTCGGGACGGCGGCATCACACTCGGCCGTACGGAGTTCGTCCGGGTGGACCTGCGCAGTCCCGACATCGCCCAGGTGATCGCGGCAGCCGACATCGACACCGTTGTGCACATGAGCCTGGTCAGCGCTCCCTCGCAGAGCGGTGGCAGGGCAGCCATGAAGGAGCACAACGTCATCGGCAGCATGCAGCTGCTCGGCGCCTGCCAGCGGTCGGCGACCGTACGACGGGTGGTGGTCCGCTCGACGACGGCCGTCTACGGCTCGTCGCCGCGGGACCCCGCGGTCTTCACGGAAGACCTGGAACCCCACGACGGCCCCAGCCACGGCTACGCCAAGGACGCTGTCGAGGTCGAGGGCTACGTTCGCGGGTTCGCGCGGCGCCGTCCCGACGTGACGGTGTCGCTGCTGCGGTTCGCCAACTTCATGGGTCCCGGCGTCGACTCGCCGCTGACGCGTTACTTCACCCAGCCGGTGCTGCCGACCGTGTTCGGCTTCGATCCGCGGCTGCAGTTCGTCCACGAGGACGACGCGGTCGAGGTGCTGCGCCGGATGGCGACCGAGGACCACCCCGGCACGTACAACGTGGCCGGGGCCGGCGTGCTGCTCCTCTCGCAGTGCGTCAGAAGGGCGGGGCGGCTGCCGCTGCCGCTGCTCTCGCCCGCGTTCAGGATGCTGGGCGACACCGCGCGCCGCATCGGGCTGGTCGAATACTCGCCCGAGCAGGTCAGGCTGATGAGCCACGGCCGCGCGGTCGACACCGGCAGGCTCGAGGCCGAGCTCGGTTGGAAGCCCAAGTTCACGACCGGCGCGGCCTTCGAAGACTTCGTGCGTTCCCGCGGCCTGCGTCCGTTCGGAGGTGTGCCCAGGTGAGCGTCCCGAGCGAGGGCGACGACGCCCGCGTGATCCCGATCAGCGCGGCGCCGTCCTTCGAGGAGCCGCAGACCGAGCCCGAGCCGCTCGCCAAGGCCCTGGCCTTCCTGCGCAGGCGGCTCGTCGGCGACTACGACGTCGACGAGTTCGGCTACGACGCCGAGCTGACCGACAAGGTCTTCCTGGAGCTCGTCCGCCCCCTCTACACCCACTGGTTCCGGGTCGAGACCGTCGAGCTGAAGCACGTGCCCGAGGAGGGCGGCGCGCTCGTCGTCGCCAACCACTCCGGCACGCTGCCGCTCGACGCGCTGATGCTGCAGGTGGCCCTCCACGACGAGGCGCGCAGGGCGCTGCGGCTGCTCGGCGCCGACCTGGTCTACCAGCTTCCGGTGCTGAGCCACCTGGCCCGCAAGACCGGCCACACCCTGGCCTGCCGCGAAGACGCCGACCGGCTGCTGCGCAAGGGCGAGCTGGTCGGGGTGTTCCCCGAGGGCTTCAAGGGCGTCGGCAAGCCGTTCTCCGAGCGCTACACACTGCAGCGGTTCGGGCGTGGCGGGTTCGTGGCCTCGGCGATCAGGGCCGGGGTGCCGATCGTGCCGACCGCGATCGTGGGCGCCGAGGAGATCTATCCCAAGCTGGGCGACCTGAAGGCCGTGGCCCGGCTGCTCGGGCTGCCCTACCTGCCGATCACCCCGTTCTTCCCCCTGCTCGGGCCGCTCGGGCTGGTGCCGCTGCCGTCCAAGTGGATGATCGAGTTCGGCGAGCCGATCCGCACCGACGAGTACGAACCCGGCGCGGCCGACGACCCGATGCTGGTGTTCAACCTCACCGACCACGTGCGCGAAGTGATCCAGCAGCTGCTCACCGAGCTGCGCCTGCGCCGCGGCCACGCGTTCCCGCCGTTCCTGTGACGCCTTCTGGCAGCTCCTGTGACGCCTTCTGGCCGCGCGGTTCCGGAGCCGGTTGGGCCGCCGAACTCGCCGGAGCCGAGATCGACCTGGTGAGGCGCCGGTGAGGGCTAGCGGCGGCGGTAGTGGCGGCGCAGGGCGAGGCCGGCCGCCACGCTGCCCGCCACCGCCCCCACACCGGCGGCGATCGGCAGGGCCGCGAGCGTGGCCTTGCGGCCGGTACGGAAGTCCTTGATCGGCCAGTCGTGCCTCTTGGCGTGCTCGCGCAGCTCGCTGTCGGGGTTGATGGCCACGGCTCGGCCGACCAGGGAGAGCAGGGGGAGGTCGTTGGCCGAGTCGCTGTAGGCCGTGCAGAGGGTGAGGTCGAGGCCCTCGCGGCGGGCCAGCGCCCGCACCGCCTCGGCCTTGGCCGGGCCGTGGAGCAGGTCGCCGACCAGGCGGCCGGTGTAGACGCCGTCGCTGGTCTCGGCGACCGTGCCGAGCGCGCCGGTCAGGCCGAGCCGCTGGGCGATGACCCGCGCCAGCTCGACCGGCGTGGCGGTGACCAGCCAGACCCGCTGGCCGGCGTCGAGGTGGCTCTGGGCGAGCGCGCGGGTGCCGCCCCAGATGCGGTCGGCCATGACCTCGTCGTAGATCTCCTCGCCGAGGCGTACGACGTCGTCGACCTTGGCTCCCGCCACGAACGCCAGCGCCGTCTCCCGCGCGACCGCGATGTGCTCGGGGTTCTCGTTGCCGCGCAGCCGGAACACCGCCTGCCCCAGAGCGAACTTGAACAGGTCGGACGTGGTGAACAGCCCTCGCGTGGCCAGCCCCCTGGCGAAGTGGTAGATCGAGGCGCCGCGCATCATCGTGTTGTCGACGTCGAAGAACGCCGCCGCCTGGAGGTCGGGCTCGACCGGCGCGACGGTCACCGCCGCCTCGGCCGCGGCCTCGCCGGCCGCCTCTGGCTCGATCTCGGGTCGTCGGAATAGGCGCCACATGCGCTTCAGCTTAACTTCCCGACATGCCCCCTACCGCGGAGCGACGAGGCCCTCGATGTAGGTGAGATAGTCCTCGGCCTGCGCCTGCTCGGCCTCGTCGAGCCGGGGCAGCATGGGGCGCACCATCTCCTTCTGGTCCCGCGCGAACTTCCTGATCTTCGGCGAGCGCGGTTCGGCCCGTTCCAGCCGGCTGATGCCGGCCCTGGTGGATTTCTCCATGTCGGTCAGGGTCTTGCCGACCAGGGGGCCGCGGCCGGAGGAGCCGAGCAGGGTGGCGACCTCCTCGGCGCGGGCCTTGGCGGAGTTGAGCTCACGTTCGCCGCGTTCCGCGTCGTCGGTGCTGAGGCGGACGAGGGTACTCTCGGCGGCGCGTTTGAGCGGGTAGAGCGAGTCGCCGGGCACGGCCCGGTACGTCCCGAACGCCGCGACCATCATCATGGCCACCAGCCCGAGCGCGGCCAGGTGCGACAGCAGCGGCCGGCGCGGGGCGGGACGCACCCGCGCCCGCACCCGCGCGTGCCGGGGCGCCCCCCGCCGCCGGGCGCGCCCGCCCGCCCCCTCCGAGACCGGGATTCGCTCCGACGACCCCGCCGACGACCCCGCCGACGACCCCGGCGACGACCCCGCCGGCGCCCGTTCGGAGCCCAGAGCCGACGTCGGCCCCGACATCAGTTCCGCGCGCAGCCGCTCGCGGAAGGCCGGCTCAGGCGCGCCCCCCATGGGCAGTTCGCGCAACCGCGTGAGGTGCTCGAGCACGCGTTCCTGGCGCCTGCGCGCGCTACCCATGCCGGCTCCCGTCCGCCCGTGACATCTGCCTAACGAGGGGCCGGCGGCGGAGGTTACGCCAGGTCGTGCTTGAGTGCCCTGGCCAGCGCCCGTACGGCCCGGAACTGCAGCGCTTTGATCGCTCCACTCTTCTTCCCCATGATCAACGCGGTTTCCGCGAGCGAGAGCCCGTGCAGGAAGCGCAGGACCACGCATTCCTGCTGCTCGGGATTGAGGTCTCGGACGGCACGCAGCACCCGGTCGTTGATGATCGCGGTGACCACGGCGTTCTCGGGGATGTGCGAGCCGTCGAGCGGAACGTCGATGATCTCCCCGGTGGGGATCTCCAGCCGGTACCGCCCCGACTTGAAGTGGTCGGTCACCAGGTTCCTGGCGATGGTCACGAGCCAGGCGCCGAAATCCCGGCCCTGCCAGGTGTAGTCGGCGATCCTGCGCAGTGCCCGTAGGAAGGTCTCGCTGGTCAGGTCCTCGGCGAGCGCGTGTGAGCCGACCCGGAAGTAGATGTAGCGGTAGACGAGGTCCACGTACCGGTCGTAGAGCGTGCCAAAGGACTCCGTGCAGCCGTTCTTGGCGTGCAGCACGAGCGTGCGTATGTCGTCGGGTACGTCTTCGCGCACGACGGGGTCGCCCGTCCGGGCAGGTCCAGCGACCGCTGGCGCCAGCAGCCCGGCGAACGGCGACGAGTCAGGCATCCGATATCCCTGGGGGTAAGGGGTGCGGCGTGCTCGAACACTCTAGAAATCAACCGGAAATTGCACAATCCGCTCCGGGCTGGCATGACTAGGCGTAATCGCCGGATACCGTGAGGTTCGACCTGTTCCCTCTTCGGCTACCGGCTGGGAGGCATAGTCCGGCAGCATTGGAGTCACCATGGAGATCCTCGTTGCTGTCATAGGCTTTGCCGGTGCGATCCTCGCGGGCTTCGCGGCCGGCGCCCTGATCAGGCGGCTGCGCGAAGACCCCGAGGGCTGGCTGATCGCCTGGACCGTCGCGGCGGTGGCGCTGTGCCTCTCGATGGCGGTGATCGGCATCGGCTACCTCCTGGGGTTCGGTTCGGTGACGTTCCGGATCTACCAGGTGACGGGGTCGATGCTGGCGCCGCTCTGGCTCGCCGTCGGCATGATCCAGCTGCTGGCCGAACGCGTGCCGCCGCGGTTCCTGGCGTGGCTGACGAGCATCGCGCTGACCGTCGTGGCCAGCGTGATCATGATCTTCGATCCGCTCAAGTCCGACGAGATGGGCAAGACGCTGCCCGCCGGGTCGAACTTCTGGGGCATCATCCCGTCCTATCTGCTCATCGCCGTCCACGCGATCTCGGTGCTGGTCATGCTGGCCATGCTCGTGGTCGCCGGCCTCAAGTGGCGCAGCGGCGACGAGTACGACACCGACAACCTCCACGCCTCCCTGGTCGTCGTGCCGTCCGGGATCGCGCTGGTCGGGGCGATGCGGCTCGCGGTGCCGCCGCTGTTCACCACGGCGCTGCTGGCCGTGGCCGGGGCCGCGGTCTGGTACACCGTGCTGCGGCCGCTGGCGCCGTACGACGACGAGGACGACGACGAGTTCCCCGAGCGCGACGCGATGCCCATGCCCGTGCCCGAGCCCGCGGCGCGGGGCCGCAGGGCGATGCCCGAGCCGGTGCCGGCCGTGGCCGACCTGCCGCCCCCGACGCCGCGCCGGGCGACCGGTCTCGGCGACCTGGTGGCCGAATACCGCGCGGGGGAGCGGGAGGTCGACTACGCCGCCCGCATGACGCCGCCCCCCGACGCCGGCCCCTCGACCGGCTACATCATGAACGGAGCCCCGCCCCAGCAGCAACGCCCCGACTACGCGATGCCGCCCGCCCAGCCGCCCGCCCAGCCGCAGTCGGGGCCGGCCACCGGCATGCTCTACTCCGGCTCCGAGCTGTTCACTCCCCGCCAGCAGCCGCAGCCGCAGCCCCAGTCGGCTGCCGGCCGGCCGTCGCCGAGCATCTACGGCCTCCTGACCGTCTTCACCATCGTGGACGGCGCCGGCGAGGCGTTCGACCGGCTGGCCGAGGCCACCGTCGAGGCCGTGCGCCGCGGCGAGCCCGACACCCTCGTGTACGCCTGCCACGCCGTCAAGTCGGCCCCTCTGCAGCGCATCGTCTACGAGCTCTACCGCGACGAGGTGGCCTACCGCGACCACCAGCGCCAGCCCCACGTGGAGCGGTTCGTCGCCGAGCGGCAGGCGATGGTGCTGGCCACCAATGTCATCGAGCTCGACGTCAACGCCGCCAAGGTGGTGCCGCTGCCGATGGTCATGTTCTGAGCGGCTATCCGGTGAGGGCGGCCCGCAGGCGGCCCTCGTCGACCCGCCAGAAGTCGTGCTGCACGCCGTCGATCAGCGTCACCGGGATCATCTCCCAGTATTTCTCCCTGAGCTCGTCGGAGGTCTCGATGCTGACCTCCTCCCAGGGCACGTCCAGCTCGCCCGCGACCCTGGCGATGACCTCGCGCGCGTCGTCACACAAGTGACAGCCGGGTTTGCCGATCAACGTGATGCGATGCATGCCACAACCGTACCCCCGTGACTTTGTGCATCGGTTCACAAAGGGATTAACCTGAAAGACGGTTCGATTCCGTTCCCGCGGTCCCCACACCGCCCGTCCCCTTGGAGCTCCGGCACGTGAAGAGCCCGTCCCAGCCCCGTGACCGCGGTATCCCCGAGGCGACGGTGGCCAGGTTGCCGTTGTACCTGCGGGCGCTGCACGGGATGGCCGAGCGGGGCGTCGCCACGGTCAGCTCCGAAGACCTCGCCGTCGCCGCCGGGGTCAATTCCGCCAAATTGCGCAAGGACCTCTCACACCTCGGCTCGTACGGCACCCGCGGCGTAGGCTATGAGGTGGAGTACCTCGTCTACCAGATCTCCCGCGAACTCGGCCTGACGCAGGACTGGGCGGTCGCGATCGTCGGAGTCGGAAACCTCGGCCGCGCGCTGGCCAACTACGGTGGTTTCGTCTCCAGGGGCTTTCGCGTGGCGGCGCTCGTCGACGCCGACCCCGAAGTCGTGGGCGACACCATCGCGGGGTTGAATGTGGAGCACATCGACGAACTGGAAGCCGTCATCAAGCGGCGCGGAGTCTCGATCGTGGTGCTGGCGACACCGGCCGAGGCGGCGCAGGATGTCTGTGATCGCGTGATCGACGCGGGTGTGACCAGCATCCTGAACTTTGCCCCGGTTGTGCTCTCCGTGTCCGACGGTGTCGATGTCCGTAAGGTCGACCTATCAATCGAACTGCAGATTCTCGCGTTCCACGAGCAACGCAAGGCTGGAGGGCCACTCATGGCGGTGGACGGTCAATGAGTGTTCTGACTGTCGGACTGAGCCACCGGACCGCTCCGGTGGCCCTGCTGGAGCGCGTCTCGATGACCGGTGACGCGCTCGTCAAGCTCCTGCACGACGTATGGCAGGATTCCTCCGTCGCCGAGGCCATGGTGGTCTCGAGCTGCAACCGGGTCGAGGTCTACGTCACCGTCGACCGCTTCCACGCCGCCGTCACGGCCGTCACCGGCCTGTTGGCCCGCCACTCCGGCGTCCCGTTCAAGGACCTCACCCCCCACTTCTACGTGCACTATGAGGAGAGGGCGGTCGAGCACCTGTTCTCCGTGGTGTGCGGCCTCGACTCCATGGTCGTCGGCGAGGGCCAGATCCTCGGCCAGGTCCGCCGGGCGCTCAAGATGGCGCAGCGGCACGGCACGGTCGGCGCCACCCTCAACGACCTCGTCCAGCAGGCGCTGCGGGTGGGCAAGCGGGCCCACACCGACACCGGCATCGACCAGGCCGGCGCCTCGCTGGTCACGGCGGGCCTCGCGCTCGCGGGCGACCTCTCCGGGCAGCGGGCGCTCGTGGTCGGCGCGGGCTCGATGAGCTCGCTGGCCGCGGCCACGCTGGCGCGGGCCGGGGTCACCGACATCGTGGTCGCCAACCGCACGTACGAGCGGGGCGCCCGGCTGGCCAGGAACGTCGGCGGCCGCGCGGTGGAGTTCGCCGCCATGCCCGCCGAGCTCGGCGTCGCCGACCTGGTGATCACTTGCACCGGCGCCGGCCGCCACCTCATCACCCCCGGCATGCTGAGCCGCCCCGTTTTCCTGCTGGACCTGTCGCTGCCGCACGACGTCGACCCGGCCGTGCGCCAGGTGCCCGGCGTCACGCTGGTCGACCTGGAGACGATCCAGGAGTCCGGCATCGGCTCGCGCGAGGACGACGCGGTCCGGGCCGTACGCGCCCTCGTCGCCGAGGAACTGCGCGCCTACCTCGACGCCGAGCGCGCCGCCAGGGTCACCCCGACCGTGGTCGCGCTGCGCAGCAAGGCGGCCGGCGTGGTCGAGTCCGAGCTGGGCCGGCTCCTCATGCGCGTGCCCGACCTCGACGAGCGCACCAAAGACGAGGTCGCCATGACCGTGCAGAGAGTGGTCGACAAGCTCCTCCACGAGCCGACTGTGCGTGTCAAGCGGCTCGCCGCCTGCCCAGGGGGCGATCATTATGCGGAGGCGCTGCGTGAGCTGTTCGACCTGGATCCGAAGGTGCCCGAGGCCATGAGGGAGTTGGAGCTGTGAGGTTGGGGACCCGCCGGAGCCTGATGGCCACCACGCAGTCGCAGATGGTGGCCGACGCCTACACCGCGCGCACCGGCCGCGCGATCGAGCTGGTGGGCGTCACCACGTTCGGCGACGTCACCAAGGCCCACCTCGCCCAGCTCGGCGGCACCGGCGTGTTCGTCAGCGCGCTGCGCGACAGGCTGCTCGACGACGAGATCGACTTCGCCGTCCACTCGCTGAAGGACCTGCCCACCAAGCCGGACCCGCGCTTCACCCTGGCCGCCCTCCCGGCCCGCCACGACCACAGGGACGCCCTGGTCGGCCCGTGCAAGTTCGCCGACCTCGCGCCCGGCGCCCGGGTCGGCACCGGCTCGCCGCGCCGCGTCGCCATGCTGCGGGCGCTCCGCCCCGACCTGGAGTACGTCCCGATCCGCGGCAACGCCGACACGCGCATCGGCAAGGTGGCCGCGGGCGAGCTCGACGCCGTGGTGCTGGCCGCGGCCGGCCTCACCAGGATCGGCCGCAGCGCCGAGATCGGCCAGATCTTCGAGATCGAGGAGCTGCTGCCGGCCCCCGGCCAGGGCGCGCTCGCCGTCGAGTGCCGCGCCGACCGGCCCGACCTCGTCGAGTTCCTGGGCGTGCTCGACGACCCGGCCACCCGCTCCGCGGTGACCGCCGAACGCGCCGTGCTGGCCGCTCTCGAGGCCGGCTGCGCGGCTCCAGTGGGTGCGTTCGCGGCCGATGACGGGCACACTCTGAACTTGACCGCCGCGGTCGTCGCCGTAGACGGCGGCGAGGCGGTCCGCAAGTCCGCCGCCGGCTCACCTTCGGAGGCTGTTAACCTGGGCCGTCGCCTGGCGGCCGAGATGATCGCCGAAGGGGCCGACAGATTGATGGGGGAGCATTCCCATTGAGCTCCGATAGTCCAACCTCCGGTTTCGTCGCGTTCGTGGGCGCGGGTCCCGGCGATCCCGGCCTGCTCACGCTCCGCGCCGCCGAGCTGCTCGGCAAGGCCGACGCGGTGGTGCTCGGCGACGAGTCGCACCGCCCGCTGCTGCGTCACTGCCGTGCCGGCGTCCAGGTCGTCGTCGACATCACCGCCGACGACCTCGTCAAGCGCGCCGCGGGCGGGCAGGCCGTGGTGCGCCTGCGCGCGGGCGACCCCATGCTGTTCTCCTCGATCCTGGAGGAGGTCGCGGCCTGCGCCGCGGCGGAGGTGGACTTCGAGATCTCGCCCGGCGTGCCGCCCGCGACCGCCGTGCTCACCTACGCCGGCATCCCGGCGGCGACGGACGTGCCCGAGCTCCGGGTCGTCGACGCCGCGCGGGAGCACGACTGGTCACAGCACGCCGCCTGCCGCGGCACGCTGGTCATCTACCACGGCATCGCCGACGCCGTGGCCATCGGCAAGGCGCTGGTCGCCGGCGGCAAGCCCGACACCACCCCGGTCGCCGTCACCAGCGGCGGCACCACCACCGAGCAGTACACCGTCGTGTCCTCGCTCGGCCGGCTCCAGGCCGACCTCAAGCACGCCGGCTTCACCGAGCCCGCGCTGATCGTGGTCGGCGACGCCGTCGGCCTGCGCGACAAGCTGTCGTGGTTCGAGACCAAGCCGCTGTTCGGGTGGCGGGTGCTGGTGCCGCGCACCAAGGAGCAGTCGCGCAGCCTGTCCGAGCAGCTCGTCGCGTACGGCGCGGTGCCCGAGGAGGTGCCGACCATCTCGGTCGAGCCGCCCCGCACGCCCCAGCAGATGGACCGCGCGATCAAGGGCCTGGTCACCGGCCGCTACGAGTGGGTGGCCTTCACCAGCGCCAACGCGGTCAAGGCGGTGCGCGAGAAGTTCGAGGAATACGGCCTCGACGCGCGGGCGTTCGCCGGGCTCAAGGTGGCGGCCGTGGGCGAGGCGACCGCGCGGGCGCTGGTCGAGTTCGGGGTCAAGCCCGACCTGCTGCCGTCGGGCGAGCAGTCGTCGGAGGGGCTGGTGGCCGAGTGGCCGCCGTACGACTCGATGCTCGACCCGATCAACCGGGTGCTGCTGCCCAGGGCCGACATCTCGACCGACACGCTCGTGGCCGGGCTCACCGAGCTGGGCTGGGAGTGCGACGACGTCACCGCGTACCGTACGGTGCGGGCCGCGCCGCCGCCGGCGCCGATCCGTGAGGCGATCAAGGGCGGCGGCTTCGACGCGGTGCTGTTCACCTCGTCCTCCACCGTACGCAACCTGGTGGGCATCGCCGGCAAGCCGCACAACGTCACCGTGATCGCGGTCATCGGGCCGCAGACGGCCAAGACCGCCGAGGAGTTCGGGCTCCGGGTCGACGTCATGGCCGACAAACCGTCCGCGTCCGCCTTGGCCGCCGCGCTGGCCGAGTACGGCGTCAAGCAGCGCCAGGCGGCGCTGGCCGCGGGCGACACGCCCCGCCGGCCCTCGCAGAACCGCCGCGGCGCCAGGAGAAGGAGACCTTGATGAGCGCGCGTTTCCCCGTGGCGCGGCCCCGGCGCCTGCGCCGTACCCCCGCCCTGCGGCGGATGGTGGCCGGCACCCGGCTCCACGCCGCCGACCTGATCCTCCCCCTGTTCGTCAAGGAGGGCATCGGCGAGCCGCAGCCGGTCGCGTCCATGCCGGGCGTCGTCCAGCACACCCGCGAC
>DASUCK010000273.1:0-2014 GCA_036276095.1 Nonomuraea sp.
GGTGGCGGCGTTCGTGACGGAGGCGGACGTGGCCCGGCGATGGAAGGTCGCGGCGGCGCTGGGGCTGGTGGCGCTGGTGCCGGTCGCGCTCGCGGTGTCCCTGGTGAGGTCGGGTCTCTGAGGACCGCTTGACGCCGCTCCGGAGAGCCGGCCGCGCTCGAACCGGTGGGTCTGGAGTGGCCAGAAGGGCGTTTGGGGAGGCGTCCTTGGGTCTACGGTGGGGTCGTGGCGTTCAACAAGCTGCTCGACGATCTCGACCCCAGCGCCAGCGTCCAGGCCGCCGGCATCCGGCGCGGCTACGGCGGCCCGTCCGCCCGCACGGTCGCGGTCAGTTCCGGCCTGACCAGGCTGCGCTGCGCGTCCCTGCTCAAGCCCCTGTACGCGTGGGTGACCGCGGCCCGCATCCCCGACGCCGACCGGTGGCGCCGCCACGCCGAGCCCGCCGTCGTCGTCTCCTCCAACGCCGACACGCTCAACCTCTGGCTCGCCGTCGGGCCGCGCGTCGTCCTCGACGACCTCCGGCAGCGCACCGGCGTGGCCTGGACCCCGCCGAACGGCGACCCGTCCAGGTTCGGCTCGGTCGAGGTGGCCGCCGACGAGGTCGCGACCGCGTACGCGGCGCTCGCGCAGTCCGCCGCCGCAGGCGACCCGGTCGCGGCGACCATCCTGGAATGGATGCGGCAGGTGAGCGCCGAGCAGGCGTTCGGCGCCCGCGAGGCCCTCGGCGCCCCGGAGGCGGGGGTCAAGTGCGGCTGGTACGGCGCCCCCGACGAGACCTGCCTGCGTACGCACGCCGTGGCCGTGCTGCCCAGGGGCGGCACCCGCGTCACCGTGGCCGTCGGCCTGACCGCGCTGCCGTACACCGGCGGCCGCGAGCGCGAGGTCTACCGCGAGCGCGTCTCCAAGGGGCTGCCCGTGGAGCACGAGCACGAGAGGCTGGCGGGCGCGCTGCTGCGGGAGCTGCTGGTCACGACGGTGTCCGAGCTGGGTGGTTGACCAGGCTCACGGATGCTTGGCGCGTCGACGGCGGCCGCGACGCCGGGAGCGCCGCCGAGGGCGGGTCAGCGTTTCATGGCGCCGTCGGTGATCGCGTCCGCGGCCTCGCCGATGGCCACGCCGACGATCTCCAGGCGCCGGACGAGCTCCCGCTCCTTCATGGCGTCCGCCGTCAGCTCGCCGGAGAAGATGCGCGAGATCTCGTACTGGTACATGCGCCGGATCGCCCCGCCCGCCTTCTTGGCCTCCAGCGCGTCGGCGGTCACCACCGACGGGCTGGACGCCAGGTCGCGTACGGCGCTCTCCAGCGCGTCGATGCCCACGATGACCTGGTCGAGCATGGGCGTGAAGCGGATCTGGTCCGGCACCCGGTAGAGGTGCGACTCGCGCACGAAGTCCCGCAGCGAGTCGAGCACGTCGTCGATCGAGCGTGACAGCCGGAACAGGTCCTCCGGGTCGATGGGGGTGACCAGGGCGGTCTTCAGCTCCTCGACGAGGCGGGCGCGTTCCTCGTCGCCGAGGTGCTCGATGGAGCGCATCTGCTCGTGCGCCCCCGTACGGCCCACCTCGCCCCCGATCATGGCCATCGCCAGCCAGGCGCCTTCCCTGGTGGCCTGGAGCTGCCCGAGCAGGGCGTCGGCGACGGCGCTGTCCATGCGTCCCGTCATGAGGTCCCTGATGCGCCGCATCCGCTTCGTCAACCCGTTCATAACCGCGTCAGTCCCTTCACGACGAAGGCCAGGCCCGCGCCCAGCAGTCCGCTCGCGGGCAGCGTCAGCAGCCAGGCCGCGCCGATCTTGACGGTCGCGTACCAGCGGACCCGGCCGAGGCCCCGCGCCACGCCCGCCCCGATGAGGCCCCCGGCGATGGCCTGGGTCATGCTGACCGGCATGCCGACGGCCGCGCAGCCGATCACGGCCACGCCGGCGGCCAGCTCCGCCGCGACCCCGTGCGTGGGGCGGGAGGCGATGAGCTCGCGGCTCAGCGTGCGGCCGGCCTTGGGGAGCCCGTACAGGGT
>DASUCK010000274.1:0-4553 GCA_036276095.1 Nonomuraea sp.
GGCGGCGGCACCGTCGCCGAATACTCCGAACTGGCCCGTAGGCTCGCCGACGCGCCCGGGGTGACCGCGCTGGAGGTCAACCTCTCCTGCCCGAACATGGAGGACCGCGGCCGCGTCTTCGCCCGCGAGGGCGGCGCCGCCGCCGAGGTGATCGCCTCCGTGCGCTCGATCATGCGGTACGACGTGCCGGTCGTCGCCAAGCTCGCCCCCGACGTGGCCGACATCGTGGCCGTCGCGCGGGCCTGCGTGGACGCCGGGGCCGACGCGCTGTCCATGATCAACAATCCGCTGGGCATGGCCATCGACACCGAGACCCTGCGCCCTTCGCTCGCCGCCGTCACCGGGGGGCTGTCGGGGCCGGCGATCCTGCCGCTGGCCGTACGCTGCGTGTGGCAGGTCCACGCCGCCCTGCCCGGCGTGCCACTGATCGGCATCGGCGGCGTGATGACCGGCCTGGACGCCTTCCAGCTGGTCCTGGCGGGCGCCTGCGTGGTCGGTGTGGGCACGGCGCTGTTCCACGACCCGTACGCGTGCCTGCGCATCGAACGCGAGCTTGAGGACCTCCTGAGGGCCCGCGGCCTCCAGCGCCTGGCCGACGCCGTGGGCCTCGCCCACCGGCCGCCGGGAAGCGCCCCCAGGCACCTGCTCGTCGACACCGAGGAGGCCACCTCGTGACCCCTCGGTCAGGGCCGCCCGCGACTCCTCGCCCCCGAATTCCGCGGAGTCGCCGGCCGGACCCTCCCGCCGGCGCGGGAAGGCGCCGACCGGCCCGTCCCCGCTCGGCGGGGCGGCACCGGCCCGGAGGACGGCGCGACACCGCTCTCATGCCAGGAAAGCGGCAGGACGCGGCTCCTGGGGCCCGCGGCCGGCACCACCCGACCATCGACACCGAAGAGAGCACGACTTGACCCCCGCACCCATCGCCGTCGCCCTCGACGCCCCTGACCTGGAGACCGCCGCCCGGTGGGCGGCCCTGGTGACCCCCCACGTCAGCACGATCAAGGTGGGCCTGGAGCTCTACCTCCGCTACGGCCCCGACGTGATCGCCTCCGTGCGGGGCGCCAGCGGCGTGCAGCTGTTCCTCGACCTCAAGCTGCACGACATCCCCAACACCGTCGCCGGCGCCGCCCGCGCCGTCGCCCGGCTGCGGCCCTCGTACCTGACCGTCCACGCGGCCGGCGGCCCCGCCATGATCCGGGCCGCCGTGGAGTCCACCCCCGGCACCAAGATCGCCGCGGTGACCATCCTCACCTCGCTCACCGAGACCGACCTGGACCGCATCGGCCTCGCCGGCCCCGCCGACGCCGCCGTGCGCCGCCTGGCCGCCCTGTCGGTGGAGGCGGGCGCGAGGGCGCTGGTGTGCTCCCCGCACGAGGTCTCCGCCGTACGGGCCGAGGTCGGCGACGGCATCACCCTCATCACCCCCGGCGTACGCCCCGCCGGCTCCGCCACGCAGGACCAGGTCCGCGTCGCCACCCCCGAACAGGCCCTGGCCGACGGCGCCGACCTGCTGGTCATCGGCCGCCCCATCACCGGCTCCCCGGACCCGGGCGCCGCGGCCGCCGCCATCGCCGCCTCCCTCCGCCGCGCCTCCTGACCCGGCAAGGCCGCTCCCGCGGATTGCCGTGGCGCCCGCGGACACGGCCGGCAGGACACCGCGTATGCCCGATGGGTCTGCCGGATAGGACTGCCGGATGGGTCGGCCGGTTGCCAGGAGGTGCGCACAAGATCATGGCGAGGGCCTGGGCAAGATCATAATGCATGTTCCGCGCGGGTTCGCACCCATCGGCGGCGCGGGTTTCGGGCCTGGTGGGAAGGGGGTTTCGGACATCTGTGCGGGAGGGCAACGCGATCACCGTTGCGTTTCGCGACATCGTCGCGGGCCGACGCGCGAAGCGGGAAGTGAGGGCGATTTGGTCAGCGCTATGTAGTTTTACAATCACGGAGAGTGATGAAGTGGATTTTGTGACGAGAGAAACCGCTCTTGGCGTTGCTTAGGGGGCGATGACCAGCTAGTTTCCCTTGCCGTCCGAGTACATCGACAGAAATTCGAGGTGACCCGGCGTGGCTCTTCCTCCCCTGACCCCTGAGCAGCGCGCCGCAGCCCTGGAGAAGGCTGCCAAGGCCCGTAAAGAGCGTGCCGAGGTCAAGAACCGGCTCAAGCACGGCGCGGTTTCTCTGGCTGAGGTGCTCAAGGATGGGCAGACCGACGACGTCATCGGCAAGATGAAGGTGTCGGCTCTGTTGGAATCCCTCCCCGGCGTGGGCAAGGTCCGCGCCAAGCAGCTGATGGAAAAGCTGGCCATCGCCGAGTCCCGTCGCGTACGGGGCCTCGGCGCGAACCAGAGGGCGTCCCTCGAGCGCGAGTTCGGTGGCAACGAGAGCTAATCTCTGTTCCACAAGAAAGCGCAGGTTCTACGGGGGGTAGGAAAGTGACCGACAGGTCCTGGTCCGGCGAAGTCAGTGCCCAAGAGGCAGTCGGACCGGGAATGGAGGTCGAATTCCCGCCCATGAGCGAACGACGGCTGACGGTCCTTTCAGGGCCGTCGGGCGTCGGCAAGTCCACGGTGGTCGCCGAGCTCCGGCGGGCACACCCTGAGGTGTGGCTGTCGGTCTCGGTGACGACCAGGAGGCCCCGGCCCGGAGAGGTCAACGGGGTCCACTACTACTTCGTCGACGGCGCGGAGTTCGACCGGCTGGTGGAGGCCGGCGAGCTGCTCGAGTGGGCGGAGTTCGCCGGCAACCGGTACGGCACGCCGCGCGAGCCCGTGCTGAAGAAGCTCGCCGAGGGCGTGCCGACCCTGCTCGAGATCGATCTGGAGGGCGCCAGGCAGGTGCGCAGGAGCATGCCCGAGGCGCTGCTGGTGTTCCTGGCCCCGCCCTCGTGGGAGGAGCTGGAGAAGCGGCTGCGCGGCCGCGGCACCGAGCCCGAGGACGTCATCGCGCGCCGCCTGGAGGCCGGGCGGGTCGAGATGGCGGCCGAGTCGGAGTTCGACCTGACCCTGGTCAACACGAGCGTCCAGGATGTGTGCCATCGGCTGATAGCCTTGATGACTGACCCTCAGGGGGTCACCACAACCACCAACCGAGAGGTCTGACAATCGTGGCAGGCACGACCGCGGCCGCGGAGGGCATCACCAACCCGCCGATCGACGCGCTGCTCGACATCGTCGACAGCAAATACTCCCTGGTGATCATGGGCGCCAAGCGCGCTCGGCAGATCAACGCCTACTACTCCCAGCTCGGCGAGGGCCTGCTGGAATACGTCGGCCCGCTGGTCGAGACGCACGCGCAGGAGAAGCCGCTGTCCATCGCGCTGCGCGAGGTCTCCGAGGGCCTGCTCAACGCCGAGCCCATCGAAGGCGCGGTCTGACCCCTTCGATGAAGGTCGTCCTGGGCGTCAGCGGCGGCATCGCCGCCTACAAGGCGGGTGAGCTGCTGCGCCTGTTCACCGAGTCCGGTCACGAGGTGCGGGTCGTGCCGACCCGCGAGGCGCTCAGGTTCGTGGGCGAGCCCACCTGGGCCGCCCTGTCGGGCAATCCCGTGTCGGCTGAGGTGTGGGACGACGTTCACGAGGTGCCCCACGTTCGCATCGGCAAGCAGGCCGACCTCGTCGTGGTGGCGCCCGCGACCGCCGACGTGCTCGCCAAGGCGGCCCACGGGCTGGCCGGCGACCTGCTCACGAACACGTTGCTGACGGCGACGTGCCCGGTCGTGTTCGCGCCCGCGATGCACACCGAGATGTGGCAGCACCCCGCCACCCGCGCCAATGTCGCCACGCTGCGCGAGCGCGGCGCCGTCGTGATCGACCCGGCGGTCGGCCGGCTCACCGGCGCCGACACCGGGCCCGGGCGTCTGCCCGACCCCGCCGAGATCTTCCAGGTCTGCCTGCGCGTGCTGCGCGGCCGGCCGCGCGACCTGGCCGGGCGCCGGGTCGTGGTGTCCGCGGGCGGCACGCGCGAGGCGATCGACCCGGTCCGCTACATCGGCAACCGCTCCTCCGGCCTGCAGGGCTACGCGCTGGCGCGCACAGCCGTCGCCCGCGGCGCCACGGTGACCCTCGTGGCCGCCAACGTCGCCCTGCCCGATCCGGCCGGGGCCGCGGTGGTGCGGGTGGAGTCCGCGGCCGAGCTGCGCGAGGCGGTGCTGGCCGCGTCCGACGGCGCTGACGTGGTGGTGATGGCCGCCGCCGTGGCCGACTTCCGGCCGGCGACCCGCCACGACGCCAAGATCAAGAAGACGGACGCCGAGCCTGAGCCCATCCACCTGACCAAGAACCCCGACATCCTGGCCGAGCTCGGCGACCGCCGCCGCCGGGCGCGGCAGCCCGTGCCGGCCGCGAGCGCCGTGGTGCCCGGCCCGTCCGCCGGGCCGGCCGGGCGGGCGTACCCGGAGGTGATCGTCGGGTTCGCGGCCGAGACGCACGACCTGCTCGCCAACGGTCGGGCCAAGCTCGCCCGCAAGGGCTGCGACCTGCTGGTGGTCAACCAGGTCGGGTCCGGTCTCGCGTTCGGTACCAGCGACAACGCGGCCACGATCCTGGCCGCCGACGG
>DASUCK010000275.1:0-5599 GCA_036276095.1 Nonomuraea sp.
AGGGGGCTCTCCGGCCTGGAGCGGGGTGGCGTGCGGTCAGACGCGCTGCCAGAGCGCGGGCACGTTGGGGGGTTCCCAGCCGGCCTGCGCGGTGTGGCCCTGCAGGCACCGGTATGCCGCGCCGCCGTAGGTGACGGTGGCCCCCGCCGCGTACGTCGTGCCGGCCGCCCAGGTGCCGCCGGGGCTGGTCGGCGTCACGGTCGGCGTCGGACCGGGCCCGCCGCCCTGCGTGGCCAGGGAGAGCCCGTAGGTGGAAAGGATCTCGTTGACCGGCTGGAAGTACGTCGTGCCGCCGGAGCTGCAGTTGCCCGAGCCGCCCGAGGTCACACCCTGGGCCTGGTCGCCCGAGATGAACGAGCCGCCGGAGTCGCCGGGTTCGGCGCAGACGCTCGTCCTGGTCACGCCGCTGACGGTGCCCTGCGGGTAGGTGACGCTGGTGTTGAGCTGCTGCACCGAACCGCAGCGCCACTGCGTGGTGGAGCCGGAACGGCAGATCGACGCGCCGGGCTGGGCCACGGCCGAGCCGCGCACCGGCAGGGTGCCGGCGCTGTAGCCGTTCACCACGCCGACCGGGGTCCACTGCGTGTTGACCTCGACCCAGGCGTAATCGTTGCCGGGGAAGGAGGAGCCACGGAAGGTGCCCTGGGCGACCCGGTTGCCGCCGGACGTGCTCGCGCCGGTGGTGCCGCAGTGGCCGGCGGTCACGAAGCCGCCCTGCGAGCCGGCCCTGGTCACCGCGAAGCCGACCGAGCAGCGCGTGCCGGAGCCGATGTAGTAGGCGTCGCCGCCGCGTACGTCGTAGAAGAGCCGCGGCCGCTCGTCGGAGCGCACGACGCGGACGGCGGCGGCGTCGGCGCCGCTGGCCCGCACCCATGCCGTGGCCTTGGCGGGGGTGGAGCTGAGGACGACCACGGTGTTCTCCATGACGTCCACGTACCAGACCGGGGCGGTCGCCGGGGCCTTGGCCGCGTTCCGGTCGAGGGTGTCCTTGACCTGGTCGAGCCAGGCGAGGGAGCGGGTGACGACGCGGGCCTGGACGCCGGCGGCGGTGATGGCGGCCGCCTTGGCCGGGTCGGTGGTGGCGGCGACGGGGACGGCGGTGGGGCCGGTGACCCACGCGCCGGCGTACGACGGGCCGAGCAGCGCCCTCAGGTGGGGTTCGACGGTGGCCGCGGCGGCCTCGTTGAGCAGCCGTTCGGCGGCCTGCTCACCGGTGACGCCGAGGTCGCGGGCGAGCGCGTCGACCAGCCCGGCAGGGGGCTCGGCGACGGAGGCGTGCGCTCTGGCGGCGGCGAAGAGGGTGTCGTCCCGGGCCGGGCTCGCGGTGAGCGCGGCGGCCGGGACGGCGATCAGGGTGACGGATAAGGCGATGCCCGCCGTCAGCGTCCTTCTGGGGACCATTTCGGTGACTCTCCTCGTACTGGGGGGTGTGGTCACCGTACGAAACCGGATACGACGAGTGGTCGTCCCAAAAGACACCTATCACGGTGTTATGGGAGCTCCCTCCCTGTTTGGCGCGCTACGTGGGGGTATGCGGTCACCATGAAGGCAGTCACCTGGCACGGTAAGCGGGACGTCCGGGTCGAGGACGTGCCCGACCCGGCGATCAAGGAACCCAACGACGCGATCATCAAGATCACCAGCTCCGGGATCTGCGGCTCCGACCTGCACCTGTACGAGGTGCTCGGGCCCTTCATGGCCGAGGGCGACATCCTGGGCCACGAGCCCATGGGCGTCGTCGAGGAGGTCGGCTCGGCGATCACCAACCTCAAGCCCGGCGACCGCGTGGTCGTCCCGTTCAACATCGCCTGCGGCCACTGCCACATGTGCGGCATGGAGCTGTACGCCCAGTGCGAGACCACCCAGGTGCGCGAGCAGGGCATGGGGGCCGCCCTGTTCGGCTACACCCGGCTGTACGGCCGGGTGCCCGGCGCCCAGGCCGAGTACCTCCGCGTACCCGAGGCCCAGTTCGGCCCGATCAGGGTGCCCGCGGGGCCGCCGGACGAGCGCTTCGTCTACCTGTCGGACGTACTGCCCACCTCGTGGCAGGCCGTCGCGTACGCCGACATCCCCGAGGGCGGCAGCGTCGCGGTCTTCGGCCTCGGCCCCATCGGCCAGATGTGCGCCCGCATCGCCCGACACCTCGGCCACCGGGTGATCGGCGTGGACGGCGTCATCGCCCGCCTGGACATGGCCCGCCGCCACGGCATCGAAGTGATCGACGCGAGCGACGTGCACGACGTGCCGGAGGAGATCAGGCACCGTACGGAGGGGCGCGGCACCGACTCCGTCATCGACGCCGTCGGCATGGAGGCGCACGGCTCCACCGCCGCCAAGATCGCCCAGACCATCACCGGCCTGCTGCCGGACGCGCTGGCCGCTCCGCTGATGTCCAACGCGGGCGTCGACCGCCTCAACGCGCTCAACCAGGCCATCGACTCCGTAAGGAGGGGCGGCGTGATCTCCGTCATCGGCGTCTACGGGGGCATGACCGACCCGATGCCCATGCTGCGCCTGTTCGACAAGGGCATCACGCTGCGCATGGGCCAGGCCCACGTGCGCAGGTGGGTGAGCCAGTTGATGCCGCTGCTGACCGACGACGCCGACCCGCTCGGCGTGATGGACCTGGCCACGCACCGGATGCCGCTGGAGGAGGCGCCGCGGGCGTACGAGATGTTCCAGAAGAAGGCAGATGGGGCCATCAAGATCCTGCTCCAGCCATAGCGCGCAGGTCACAGGGGTTTCGCGAGCCGGAGAGCGGGCAGCGGAGCCGTCATGAGAGTCGTTGTGGTGGGGGCGACCGGGAACGTCGGCACGAGTGTGGTGCGGGCGCTGTCCGGGGACGAGAGCGTGAGCTCGATCGTGGGGGTCGCGCGCCGGCTGCCCGGGTGGCGGATCGACCGCACCGAGTGGCGGCAGGCCGACGTGGCCTCCGCCGACCTGACCCGGATCTTCGACGGCGCCGACGCCGTGGTGCACCTGGCCTGGCTGTTCCAGCCGACCAGGGACCCCGCCACGACCTGGCGGGCGAACGTGCTCGGCAGCATGCGGGTCTTCCGCGCCGCGGCCGAGGCCGGGGTGCCCGCGCTGATCCACGCCTCGTCCGTGGGCGCGTACTCGCCGGGGCCGAAGGACCGGCCGGTGGACGAGAGCTGGCCCACGCACGGCTGGCCGGGCGCCGCGTACGGGCGGGAGAAGGCGTACGTCGAGCGGGTGCTCGACGTCTTCGAGAACGATCACCGCAACATCCGCGTGGTGCGCATGCGGCCCGGGTTCGTCTTCCAGCGGGCGGCCGCGACCGAGCAGCGCAGGCTGTTCGGCGGGCCGCTGGTGCCGCGCCGGCTGGTGCGGGCCGGGCGGGTGCCGTTCGTGCCGGACATCCCCGGGCTGCGGCTGCAGGTGCTCCACGCCGACGACGCGGCCGAGGCCTACCGGCTGGCCGTGGTCAAGCCCGTGCGGGGCGCGTTCAACCTGGCCGCCGAGCCGGTGCTCGACCCGCACGACCTGGCCAAGCTGCTCGACACCCGTACGGTGGCGGTGCCGCAGGGCCTGGCCAGGGCGGCCATGGCCGCCGGGTGGCACCTGCGGTTGCTGCCGGCCGCGCCGGGCCTGTTCGACATGCTGCTGCGGCTGCCGGTCATGAAGGTGGAGCGGGCCAGGGAGGTGCTCGGCTGGCAGCCGCGGCACTCGTCCTGGGAGGCCGTCCAGGAGATGCTGGACGGGCTGCGCGAGGGCGCCGGCATGGACACGCCGCCGCTCGCGCCCGACGGCGGCCCGGTCGACCGGGCCAAGGAGTTCGCCACGGGCATCGGCGGGCGCTCCTGAGCAGTTGGTCAGCGGGGTGTAAGAGTCCCTTCGGTGGGAAAGGGGACTACACAAGGTCCAGAGGCGCGGCCTGGGTGTCCGTACGACACGAAAGGAGCGCCATGGGCCTTTTCTCGCGGGCCGCCGCCGGTCAGGCCGTCCCCTACGGCCTCGCTCCGGCGGGCGACGCCCCCGACGCTGCGCACGGACGTGACCAGGCCAATGCGAAGGAGCCTGCCATGCGCACCCTGTTGGCCCAGCCGTTCGCGTTGCACGACGTGACGAAGCTGCGCCGAGCCGTCGCCGAACAGGCGGAGAGCTGCGGTCTCAGCGGCCCCCGGCTGGACGACTTCGTCCTCGCCGTGCACGAGACCGTGGTCAACGCCGTCGAGCACGCGGGCGGGCAGGGGCATATCAGGTTGTGGACGGTCGACGGCGTGATCCGCGCGGAGACCACCGATCGGGGCTCGGGCATCCCCGACCCGTACGTGGCCGGCGACAACCTGCCGCACCACCTCAAGTACAGCGGCAGGGGGATCTACCTGATCCGCCGGTTGTGCGACGCGGCCGACTTCGACACCGGCCCGTACGGCACCACCGTGCGGGTGACCATGCGGCTGCCCCGCGGCCCCGACCGGGACGCGCGCCGGCGCATGCGGCGCATCCGGGTTTCGGCGGGCGGATTCCCGCCGGGGCACTTCACCGCCTGACCTGGCCGGGCGGCAGGTAGGCTCACTGGGGTGAGCGGCGAGCAGCTATTCCCCGAGATGATCTCTCCGGTCCGGCGCATCGGGCAGCGGGAGTTCGATTTCCAGCGCCAGGTCGCCGTCATGGCCATCGTCAACCGCACCCCCAACTCCTTCCACGACCAGGGCCGCACGTACGCGCTGGACAGCGCGGTCGCGGCGGCCAAGCAGGCGGTGGCCGACGGCGCCGACTGGGTCGACATCGGCGGGTTCGCCTTCAGCGCGGCCCAGGCGGGGATCTCCCCCGAGGAGGAGATCGAGCGCGTCGCCCCGGTCATCGCCGAGGTCAGGGCCGCCACCGACGCCGTCATCTCGGTCGACACCCACCGCCCCGAGGTGGCGCGGGCGGCCATCGAGGCCGGCGCCGACGTCATCAACGACACCAACGGCCTGCGCGAGCCCGGCATCGCCGAGGTCGCCGCGGCGGCCGGGGTGAGCGTGGTGATCACCCACAGCCTCGGCGGGCCGGGCCGGCGCGTCTTCCGGCCGAGCTACTCCGACGTCGTCGCCGAGGTCGCCGGCTACCTGCGGGAGCGGGTGGAGTCGGCGCTGAAGGCGGGCATCGCCGCCGACAAGATCATCATCGACCCCGGTCACGACCTCAACAAGAACACCTTCCACTCCCTTGAGCTCACCCGCCGCCTTGAGGAGATCACCGCGATCGGCTACCCGACGCTGGTGGCATTGTCGAACAAGGACTTCGTCGGGGAGACGCTCGACCGGCCGCAGGGCGGGCGCAAAGACGGCACGATCGCCGTCAACGTCGTCTCCATCCTCAAGGGCGCCCGCATCCTGCGCGTCCACGACGTGCCCGCCGCCGTCGACTCCGTACGCATGACCGAGGCCGTGCTCGGCTGGCGCGGCCCCCTGGCCCCCAGCCACAACCTGGCGTGAGGAGCTGATGTGACCGAGCCGCTCAACCTGATGCCCTGCGACGTCGGCGAGATCGTCTCGGGGTGGCGCCGATCGCGTCAGCGGGCGGGTCGCTCCCGGCCGGTGAGCGGCCCCGGGTCAGGCGGGTCCGCTCACCGGCCGGAATCTCTCAGTTG
>DASUCK010000276.1:0-4668 GCA_036276095.1 Nonomuraea sp.
GTTCGTGCATGCATGTACTCTTCTCACTGTGCCTGTGCAAGCGAGACGACAAGAGGAACGTTCGGCCATTACGCGCCGGGCCCTGCTTGACGCCACGGTGGCCTGCCTGGCCGAGCTCGGCTACGCAGGTACCACGAGCGCCGCGGTGGCGGAGCGAGCCGGCCTTTCGCGTGGTGCGCAGCTGCACCACTTCGGGACCCGAGACCAGTTGGTGGTCGCGGCCGTCGAGCACTTGGCGCAAAAACGCCTTCGTCAGGTGCGAGACCAGATGTCTCGGCTGGCGTCTTCAGGTGCCGAGCGCGAGGGCACGTCGTCACGGGACAATCCGGAAGCGGCATTGGGGCTGCTGGCGGAGGCACTCTCGGGTCCGCTGTACGCCGCCACTCTGGAGCTCTGGGTTGCCGCACGCTCACATCCCACGTTGCGGACGGAGTTGGTTCCCGCCGAGGACCGGGTCAATGCCGAGCTCGCCGAGATCTGCCGAACCTATGTCACCGACGATCCGATCGAGATCCGCCTGACCCTGGACCTCCTCCTCGGGCGCGGCGTCAGCGGACTGCTGACCCCACATCCAGACCAGCGCCAAGCAGAGGTCCTGGCCGCCTGGGCCCGGCGCCTGACGGGGAGTCCCCGTGACTGACGCGGAAGCTCTGCTGGCAACGTGGGAGCAGAAGTTCCGGCCCCATCCGGACGGGGCCGACCTGCCGGCCCACCACAACCACTGCCTGGGCTGCGGCCCGGACAACCCCCACGGCCATCGCCTGCACGCCCGTCGTCACGGCGACGGCGTGGCCGCCTCGCACACCTTTGACGAGCGCCACGTGGGCGCACCCGGAATCGTGCACGGCGGCGCCGTCGCGACCGTCATCGATGATCTCTACGGGTTCCTGCTCTACCTGGTCGGCACACCCGCGGTCACCCGCCAGCTGACGGTTGACTACCTCGCCCCGGTGCTGATCGGCACGACGTACCGGCTGGAGGGGAGCGTGACCAGCCGCGAGGGACGGAAGCTGTTCGTCGCTGCCCGCCTCACCGCGCCGGACGGACGGACGGTGGCGACATCGACTGCCGTGTTCGTCACCGTCGGCGTCGACCACTTCGGCCGAAGTGGCGCCCCTTCCGTGGACGATTAGCTCCGTCGGGCGCGATAGCCGTGGCGAGTCCAGCGCCAGCGGGCGTTCAGTCGCGCCGGCGCCAGTCGCCTCGAGCGTGCCCAGGTATCCGCGGACCGGTGATCGCGGCAAGAACGACTCGTTCCTCCACGCCGGCCCGGATCGGGGATACCCGAGGGGTGCGCATGTGGCAGGTCGCCTGCCATTACGCCGCTGCCGCGTCCACCAGGCATCTGGCGACCGGTATTGATCCGGCAAGGCGAGGGCAGACCTTGTATCCCGCACCGAACGACTTACTATTGGTAAGTGGCCTGTGGCGCTAGAGCCAAGGCCACGGAGGGACGAAATGGCCGGAACCGAACTGCTTACGGTCGGCGCGATGGCGCCGGAGTTTGAGCTGCGCGACCAGGCCGGTGACCTCGTCCGACTGTCCGAGCTCCTCGCTCAGGGTTCCGTCGTGGTGTTCTTCTATCCGGCGGCCATGAGTCCCGGCTGCACTGCACAGAGCTGCCACTTCCGGGACCTGGCCGCGGAGTTCGCCGGGTTAGGAGCCAGAGTCGTGGGCATCAGCCCAGATTCCGTGGATCGGCAGCGCCGCTTCGATGAGGCCAACCATCTTGGTTATCCAGTCCTGGCTGATGTCTCGGGTGAAGTCTGCCGAGACTACGGGGTGGCGTGGACTCGGCCGCGCACCCGGCTTCTGCCCTTGCGCCGCTCGACTTTCGTGGTTGCCCCTGACCGACACATCGCGGCTGTCATCCACAGCGAGCTCCGGATGGACGTTCACGCGGACAAGGCGCTCGACGTGCTCCGCCGCCGCGCCACGTCGGCAACGTGAACGTCAGCACGTCCTGAACTCCCACAGGGGAGTCTCCGACCATGGGCCGGAGCCCCACTTGATTGCATCCCATCCATTACCCAGCTGTCGCCCAACGCTCTCGGCACGAGCGGCGCATCACATCCTCCCCCGGGGATGCGGTTTCTAAGGGATGCGGAAAGGGCGCGGCAGGGCCGGGGGATCGTGAAGGGCGAGTCGACCACCCTCACCGCACCCGGTTCGACGTAAACCAGCACGCGGGAGGACGTGCCTGTCGAGGGACCGAGTCTTCCGACGTCAGCCAGCGGCCGTCGACGACCCGGAGCGGTGCAAACCCGCGGACCTCCTTGGCTCACGACGCCGTCGGCCGGGAAGTCCGGCCTCGGCAAGCCAGGGAGCAGCCCGGGGCCACGATTGACCGACCACGCAGCGCGGCGCCAAGCCCACCCGCCGCCCCCGATGCCCGCGAAGCATTCGGGCTTGGTGCGCGGCACCCTCTACGCTATGGTTGGTACATGCAATCAGTTGGATGGGACGGTGTCCTCGTCTCGGTGGAGCACATCGAGCAGGAACTGACGCTGCTGGTGCGACGTGCCCAGAAGGTGCATCTGCGCGGGGTCCCGACCGAACACGTCGTGGAGAGGGCAGCCTACGGAATCCTCGCGTGGCTCCACGACGCCGGCCCGCTTCGCCCCAGCGCGCTCGCGGCACACTTCCACCTGGACGCCTCGACGATCAGCCGCCAGGTCGCCTCCCTGGAACAGGCCGGCCTGATCACACGCGAACCCGACCCTGAGGACCGCCGCGCCTGCCGACTGCGGCTCACCGAGCACGGCCGCGGGGTGTTGACCACGACCCGAACGGAACGACGCAGCGTTGTCCGCAAGCTGCTGGAGTCCTGGTCGCCACAGGATCTGGCGACCTTCGCTTCCCTGCTGGCCGCCTTCAACGCCGGCCTCGACAACCATCTGACCCCGCACCCCCACATCGGCGAAGGGAGCAAGCCGTGAGCACGCCTTCCCCCGAAGCCGATCTGCCCGGGACCCCGGGGGAGCAGGTGATGCCGGAGTTGACGCACCGACAGATCCTCACCGTCCTGGTGGGGCTCATGTTGGGCATGCTGGTCGCCGCCCTGTCCCAGACGATCGTGGCCACGGCGCTGCCCACGATCGTCGGCGAGCTCGGCGGTCAAGACCAGCTCGCCTGGGTCGTGTCCGCCACCTTGTTGACCTCGACCGCTTCCACACCGATCTGGGGCAAGCTGTCGGACCTGTACGGCCGCAAGATCATGTTCCAGGCCGCGATCGGGATCTTTCTCGTCTCCTCCCTCGCCGCCGGGTTAGCCCAGACCATGGGGCAGCTCGTCGGGTTCCGCGCCGTGATGGGACTCGGCGTGGGCGGGCTGATGGCACTGTCCCAGGCGATCATCGGCGATGTCGTCAGTCCGCGCGAACGCGGCCGCTACCAGGGCTACATCGGCTCGGTCTTCGGGCTGGCCACCGTCGCCGGGCCGCTACTGGGCGGCTTCCTGGTCGAGCATCTGTCGTGGCGGTGGACCTTCTGGGTCGGGATTCCCATTGGCATCGCCGCCCTGGTGGTCACCGAGCGCGTGCTGCAGCTGCCGTTCCCCCGCCGCCAGCACGCCATCGACTGGCTGGGCGCGTTCTTCATCGTCGCCGGGATCAGCGCCCTGCTGCTGATGCTCTCGCTTGGCGGCAAGGAGTTCGCGTGGAACTCGGCCTGGACCTACGGGCTGACCGCGGTGGCGCTGCTCATGCTGGCCCTCACGGTGTGGCAGGAGCGCCGCGCAGCCGAACCGATCATGCCTCCCAGGTTGTTCGCCAACCACACCTTCGTCATCACCAGCCTGGCCGGCTTCGCGATTGGGGTCGCCATGTTCGGTGCGATCATCTTTCTTCCGCAGTACCTGCAGATCGTCAAGGGCGAGTCACCCACTGCCTCCGGCCTGCTGACCCTCCCGCTGATGGTCGGCCTGCTGGCCACCTCGATCGGGTCGGGGCGGCTGATCACCCGCACCGGCCGCTACAAGATCTTCCCAGTCGTCGGCCTGCTGATAGCGGCCGTTGGACTGACGCTGATGAGCCGGCTGTCGGTGGACACCTCGCTGTGGCTGGCCGGGGTGTTCATGTTCATCACCGGCGCCGGCATCGGCATGGTGATGCAGGTTCTCGTGCTGGCAACCCAGAATGCGGTGCCCCACGCCGACCTCGGCGTGGCCACCTCCGGGGCGACCTTCTTCCGCTCCCTCGGCGGCGCGATGGGAGTCGCGGTCTTCGGTGCACTGCTCACCCACCGGCTCCGCGACACCATCCCCGCGCAGCTGCGGGCGGCCGGGGTGAGCGCCGACCAGATGCCCGCGGGGTCCGCCACCCAGGGCAGCCCCGAACAGATCGCGGCGCTGCCCGAGCCCATCCATCTCGCGGTCACCACCGGGTTCGCCGAGGCGCTGCAGACCCCCTTCCTCGCCGCCGTACCGTTCGCGTTGCTCGGGTTCGTCATCCTGCTCTTCCTTCGCGAGACCCCGCTGCGCCAGACCCGGGGTCACACTTCGGGCGAGGACCTCGCCGCCGCGTTCGAGACCTCGGTCGACCCCGACGCGCATCTCACCGAGGACGAAGACGGACCGCGCCCGGACAACCCCCCGACACCGGGCAGACCACGCGGCCGTCGCTAGGCAGCCGGGGCCGGTCATACAGGCGCCGGTGGCCCATCAGCTCC
>DASUCK010000277.1:0-3036 GCA_036276095.1 Nonomuraea sp.
GCGGCAGGTAACAGTCACTCACGTGAAAGATCCGCACCCCTCCCACACTAATCTGGGCGTGTGCCTCCACGTACCGCTGTGTTCTTCCATGCCCATCCCGACGACGAGGCCCTGCTGACGGCGGGCACCATGGCGATGCTCGCGGCCGAGGGGCACCGCGTGGTGCTCGTGGTGGCCACCGCGGGCGAGCGCGGCCTGGCCGAGATCGAGCCGGGCGAGACCCTCGGCGAGACGCGGATGAAGGAGCTCTACAAGTCGGCCGCGGTGCTCGGCTGCGCCCGCGTCGAGTGCCTCGGCTACGGCGACTCCGGGCTGAGCCCCAAGGGCGGCAGCGCCGACGAGCGGCCCGACAACGCGTTCATGGACGCCGACACCGAGGAGGCCGCCAAGGCGCTGGCCGCGATCATGGCGGAGGAGCAGGCCGACCTGCTGGTGATCTACGACCCGGCGGGCGGCTACGGGCATCCCGACCACGTCCAGGTGCACCGGGTGGGGCGGCGGGCGGCGGAGATCGCCCGCCCGGAGATCGTGCTGGAGGCCACGGTCAACCGCGACCCGCTGGTGCGGCTGCTGAAGCTGGCCGGTCGGTTCTACCGGTTCCCGCCGGAGTTCGACGTGCGGACGTTCGAGAGCGCGTACTCGCCGGGCGAGACGATCACGCACCGGGTCAACGTCAGGAAGTACACGAGACAGAAGCGGGCCTCCATGGCGGCCCACGCCTCCCAGGCGAGCGGCGGCGACAGCGACCGCACCCTCGCCGTGTTGCTGAAGGTCCCCCGCCCGTTCTACCGCTACGTCTTCGGCACCGAGTGGTTCGTCCGCCGCGACCTGCCGCCCGGCGCGCGCCTGCGTCATCCGTTCGCCCGGTGGCCCGAGTGACACCACCGAAGGAGCAGCCCGGCGCCGCGACGCGGCAGACTGGGACCCGATGAAGAACAAGTGGCTGCAGATCGCCCTGTCCGTGCTGTCGCTCGGGCTGGCCGTGCTGCTCGTGGTCTACCTGCCGCAGATCGTCCGCGCGCTGACCGGCAGGCCGGTGTCGTGGGCGCAGATCGGCGCGGTGTTCGGCACGATGGGCGCCGGCGAGATCGCCCTGATGGCCGCGATGTGGCTGCTCAGCCTGCTCGCCTACACGTTCGTGCTGACCAACTCCCTCCCCGGCCTCAACAACCTGCAGGCCCTGACGCTCAACGCGGCGACCAGTTCGGTGAGCAACCTGCTGCCGTTCGGCGGGGCCGTGGGGGTGGCGCTGTCGTTCGCGATGGCGCGCGGCTGGCGGTTCGGCAACCGGGCCATCGTGGTGATGACGCTGGTCAGCGGCATCTGGAACACGTTGTTCAGGTTCATCCTGCCGGCCGTCGGCATCATCGCCCTGCTGATCGCCGGCGTGGCGCCCGACGCCACGGTCGCCAAGGCGGGCTGGACGGGCGCGGTCTCCATCCTGGTGCTCTGCGTGATCGTGGCCGTCGCCCTCTACTGGGAGCGCGCCGCCGTACTGCTCGGGCGGGTGCTCGACGCGATCACCCGGCTGCTGCGGCTGAAGGTGCGGGTGTCGGGGGCGTTCCACCGGCTGCGGGCCGACACCGCCGGGGTCGTCCGCACCCGGTGGCCCGCCCTGTCGCTCGGCATGGTCTTCTTCCTCGGCTTCCAGTGGGCGATCATGGCCGTCTGCCTCCACGCCACCGGCGCCTGGCCGGGGCTGGCGCAGTCGATCGCGGTCTTCGCCGTGTCGCGGGTGCTCACCAGCGCGCTGATCACGCCGAGCGGGGCCGGGATCATGGAGGGCGGGGTGGCGCTCATGCTGACCGAGGTCTTCGGCGTGGCCGACGCTCCGGCCATCGCCACCGCACTGCTCTTCGGCTTCTGGACTTACACTATCGAGATCCCGTTCGGTGGCCTGGCTCTGGGCGCGTGGGCGCTGCTGCGCAGGCGCAACGGCCGGAACGCCGGCACGGAGTCCCCGTCCGCGATCTCGAAGGCCCCCCAGTGACAATCCCAAACCCATCAAAGACCTTGTGCGTGATTCGTAGGCGCGCATAGCGTGGCGGCTGACATGGTGGCGTTCCGAGTTCTGGGGCCAGTCGAGGCGTACGAACACGACGACGAACTCGACCTCGGCGGGTTGCGGCAGCGGGCCGTCCTCGCCCGGCTTCTCGTGGCCAGAGGTCAGGTCGTGCCGGTTGACACGCTCCTTTACGACCTGTGGGACGACGACGCGGCCAAGGGCGCGCAGTCGGGCCTGCAGGTCTACATCTCGCGCCTGCGCAGGGTGCTGGAGCCCGGCCGCCCGCGCGGCGGCCCCAACCGGCTGCTGGTGACGGTCGCCTCCGGCTACGCGCTGCGGGTGGCCTCCGACCAGGTCGACGCGCTCAGGTTCGAGCAGCTGGTCCGCGCGGCGGGCGAGCACCTGGAGGAGGGCGACCCGCAGTCCGCCCGCGCCCGCCTGGAGAAGGCCCTGGGCCTGTGGCGCGGCACCCCCTACTCCGACTTCGCCGACCAGCAGTGGGCCGAGGCCGAGGTCAACCGGCTGACCGAGCTGCGCCTGGTGGCCCGCGAGCGACACGCCGACACCGGCCTGCGGCTGGGCCTCCACGCCGAGACCGTGCCCGACCTGGAGGCGCTCACCACCGAACACCCGCTGCGCGAGGAGGGCTGGCGGCTGCTGGCGCTCGGCCTCTACCGCTGCGGCCGGCAGGGCGACGCCCTGGCCGCGCTCCGCCGGGCCAGGAACATCCTGGCCGACGAGCTCGGCATCGACCCCGGCCCGGCGCTGCGCAAGCTGGAGTCCGACATCCTGGCCCAGTCGCCCGAGCTGGAGCTGGCCGCGCCGGCCCGGCCCGCGCGCCCCGCGCCGGCCACCGACACCTGGCCGCCCCGCCCGGCCGCGCCGGTCGACCCGCCGCCGCTGGAGCCGGAGCCGTTCGTCGGCCGCGACGCCGAGCTGGCCCGGCTGACCACGGCGGCCTCCCGCACCGGCCGCTTCCAGGTCGCGGTCGTGGCCGGGGTCGCGGGCGCGGGCAAGACCACGCTGCTGCG
>DASUCK010000278.1:0-8633 GCA_036276095.1 Nonomuraea sp.
CGCAGCGTCAGCGCGCCCACGGCCACCGAGTGGAAGCTCTCGCCGACGGCCGCCGACGGGGTGGCGACGGCGTCCATGAACAGCCGTGCCACGTCGTCGGCGTGGACGTGCTGCACGGTCTCCATGCCGAAGTTCGGCAGCGCCAGCTCCTGGCCGTCGGCCAGCGCCTGGAAGACGGCCGGGTTGACGTTGCCGGCCGGGTTGACCGGCACCCAGCCGGGGCCGGTGATGTGGCCGGGGTGGACGACCGTCGCCGGGAAGCCGTCCCGATGGGCCCGCTCCAGCAGGTACGCCTCGATGGCGGCCTTCCGCCTCCCGTACTCGCCGAGCGGCCGCTTCGGGCGGTCCTCCGTCGTGGGGACGCGGGCGCTCGGGCCGTGCGTCCAGATCGTCCCGCAGTGCAGGAAGTGCCGGACCCGGCCGTGCAGCGCCTCGGCCAGGTGGCGGGCGCTGGACTCCTGGAAGCAGATCAGGTCGATGACGACGTCGGCCCCCAGGTCGGCGATCCGCCGGCCGAACGTGCCGTCGGCGTCCTCGGCGTCGCGGTCGGCCGTGACCGTCTCCACCCGCTGCCAGGCGCCGTGCGGGGTGTAGGGGCCCCGCTTGCCCCTGCTCACCGCGACCACGTCGTGGCCCGCGTCGACGAGCCTGGGGACGAGGTAGGTGCCGATGTGGCCGCTGGCGCCGATCACCACTACACGCATGCAAGCAGCGTAAACCCGTACAGGCTGGCCCTGGCAGGCCGGTCGGTGCGGTATCGCGCGGGAAGTCCGGCGCCGGGACGCCGCGGGGAGAGGTCGGTGCCAAAGGCTAGGAGATCGCCTGGTAAGGGGCGTTCTCGCGTTTTGTCGGTCGCGGCGGATACCGTGCAAGGGTCATGGCCATCGACGTCGCGACCCACGATCTCATCGGCAGGGCCCACCCGGCCGCGCTGCTGCGTGCCGAGATCGCGCGGGTGATCGGCAGCCACGGCGGGCTCGTCCTGGTCACCGGCGAGGCCGGCATCGGCAAGACCACGCTCGTCACCAGCGCGGCCAGGCAGGCCAGGCGGGAGGGCGCGCTGGTGGTGGCGGGCGCGTGCTGGCACTCCGACGGCGCGCCCGGCTACTGGCCGTGGACCCAGGTGTTCCGCGCCCTGCGCCGCAGCGCCACCTCCGAGGAGTGGGCGGCGGCCGAGCAGGCGGCGGGCGACAGCCTGACCGCCCTCCTCGGTGAGGCCCGCGGCGGCCCGCCGCCCGCCGACGGCCAGCCACACGACGCCTTCCGGCTCTACGACGCCGTCACCTCCGCCCTGGTCGCGCTCTCCCAGCACCGCCCGGTAGTGATCGTCATCGACGACCTCCACGCGGCCGATCCGGCCTCGCTGCGGTTGCTGGAGTTCGCCGCCCAGCAGACCTGGTTCGAGCGGCTGCTGCTGATCGGCACCTACCGCGACGCCGAGGTCGAGCCGGTCGACCACCCGCTGCGCGACCTGCTGGCCCCGCTCGTCGCCCGAGCCACCGCCGTCACCCTCACCGGCCTCGACCAGGCGGGCGTGGCCGCCCTCATGGCCCGCACGGCCGGCCACGACCCGCCGCCCGGCCTGGTCGCCGAGGTGCATCTCCGCACCGGCGGCAATCCGTTCTTCGTCGAGCAGACCGCCCGGCTGTGGCGCAGCGGCGGCTCGGCCAGCGCCGTCGCGCCCGGCGTCCGCGACGCGCTGCTGCGCCGCCTGTCCCTGCTGCCCCGGCCGGTGTCGGAGCTGCTGCCCGCGGCGGCGGTGCTGGGGCGCGAGTTCCACCGGCGGGTGCTGGCCGCCATGATCGCCGCTCCGGTCGCCCACGTCGACCGCCTGCTCCAACTGGCCGTGGTCGCCAAGCTGGTGGTGACCAAAGGCGGCGGCGTGTTCGCGTTCGCTCACGACCTCGTGCGCGAGACCCTCTACGACTCCCTCGACGACCCGCGCGACCTGCACGCCGCGGTCGTCGCCGCCCTCGACCGCGCGCCCGACCTGGCCGGCAAGGTGCTGCCCGGCGACCTCGCCAGACACGCCCACCTGGCCGGCGACCGCGTCGACCCGGGCCGGGCCACCGACCTCCTGCTCGCGGCGGCCCGCGACGCCCGGGCGCGCATGGCGACCGAGGAGCAGCTCGGCCACCTTCGCCGGGCCTACACCGTGAGCGCCGCCGCCGGCCCCCGCACCCACGCGATGGTCGCGCTCGACCTGGGCCAGGAGCTCCACCACGTCAGCGGCGGTGACGGGGCGCTGGAGCTGTTCGAGGAGGCCGCGGCCATCGCCGCCGACCTCGACGACCCCGAGCTGCCGGCCCGCGTCGCGCTGGTCCTCCACTCCCGCTACGGCCCCGCCAGGTCCCTCGACCGGCTGCGCGCGGCCCACGCCAAGCTCGTCGGCCACGAGGTGCCCGACGAGCGGCTCGCCCTCGACCTCGTCATCCATCTCGCCCGGCTGGCCAGGCAGGGCGGCGATGACGACGCGCTGGCGTTCAGCCTGTGGACCCACCACGACATCATCTGGGGGCCGGGCACGGCGCCGGAGCGGGTGGCGCTGACCCGCGAGCTGGTCGAGCTGGCCCGCCGCACCGCAGACCCCGGGCTGGAACATTTCGCCCGCGCGCTGCGCTGGGTGGCCTTCATCGAGCAGGGCGACCCGCGCTACCTCGACGAGTTCCACGACTACGCCGCCCGCGGCCGGCGCACCGAACAGCCGCACTTCGTCCTGACCGCCGACCTCGACGCCAGCATCATCGCGGCCTTCGCCGGCCGCTTCGCCGAGGCCGAGGCGCTGCTGTCCGGGGTCCGCCTCGACGGCCGCCACGGCCCGTGCGACTACATGCTCGTCCACCACCAGTGGTCGCTGGCGTGGCTGCGGGGCGACAGGGCGGAGCAGGAGAAGGTCCTCGACGAGCTGCGGGGCAGCCCCCACCCGTGCCCCGGCCTGCTGGAGGCGCTGACGGCGCTGCAGGCCGGCGACCCCGACACCGCTTCGCGCCGCCTGGCCGACGGCCCGCCCCGCGACCGCATGTCGCGCCCGCTGTGGCTGCGCTTCCAGGCCGAGCTCGCCGCCGCCGTCCAGGATCCCGAGCTGTGTGCCACGGCCCGCGCGGAGCTGGAGCCCCATCGCGGCCAGTTCACGGTCTCCCTGCTGGGGTGGGACATCAGCGGCCCCTACGACCTGTGGCTCGCCATGGTCGACGCCGCCGAGTCCCGCTGGGACACCGCCGTGGCCGGCTTCACCGCCGCCTACCGCGCGGCCGACCGCATGCGGGCCCGCCCCTGGTCCGTCCTCGCCCGCTCCCACCTGGCCGCCGCCCTGCGCGCCCGGGCCCGGCCCGGCGACGCTGAGGCGGCCGCGGAGCTGCTGGAGTCGGTCCGGCGCGAGGCCGCCGACCTGGGCATGCGCCACCTCATCCGGCCCGTACGCACCCCCGGGGCATCGGAGCCCGCCGGGGGATCTGGGTCCCGCGCGGAATTCCGGCGGGATGGAGCTGTCTGGTCGCTCGCCTTCGCCGGGCGGTCCGCGCATCTCCCTGACGCGAAGGGCCTGGGCGACCTGCACACCCTTCTCAGCCTCCCCGGCCAGGACATCCCCGCCGTCCGGCTGCTCGACCCCGACGGCGGCGAGCTGGTGGTGGCGGCCCGCCGGATGGGCGGCGACGACGTGCTCGACGACGAGGCCAAGGCCCGCTACCGCCGCCGCCTGACCCAGCTGGACGAGGAGATCGACCGCGCGGTGGAGCTGGGCGACGACCGCCGCGCCGCCGACTTCGACCGCGAACGCGCCGCCCTGCTGGCCGAGCTGCGCTCGGCGGCGGGCCTCGCCGGCCGTACGCGCCGCCTGGGCGATGAGGCCGAGCGCGCCCGCAAGACCGTGACGGCCCGCATCCGCGACGTCCTCCGCAAGCTCGACCACGCCCATCCCGAGCTGGCCGGTCACCTCCGCGCCTCGGTGTCCACCGGCTCCACCTGCCGCTACCACCCGCCTCACGAGGTCACCTGGCGTCTTTGACCAGGTCGGCGGCGATGCCGTCAAGGAGGCGGCCCAGCCCGTAGGCGAAGCGTTCGCCGGGGTCGACGAGCTCGCGGCCGCTCTCGGCGATCACGCGGGCGAACAGCGGGTCGTCGCCGCTCTGGAGCACCGACGCCCGGCCGCCGCTCCCGCGAACGCGGCCTGTAACCTTCACCAAGGACTGATGACCGCCCGCCCGTACGCACTGGGGCGGGGCGTTCCGGCCGGAGATGGCGGGCTACTTGCGGTTGTAGAGGCGCATGGTCAGGGTGCCGAACACCGCGACGAGGACGGCGGCCGCCACCAGGACCCAGGCGACCTCGCCGAAGTCGGTGGTGCCGCCCATCAGCGACCGGACGGCGCTCACCAGGTGGCTGATCGGGTTGGCGTTCACGAAGACCTGGAGCCAGCCGGGCATCGTGGACGGGTCCACGTACACGTTGCTCAGGAAGGTCAGCGGCATCAGCACCAGCATGCTGATTCCCATCACTGACTTCTCGCTGCGCAGCAGCAGGCCGAACATCGTCCACAGCCACGAGAACGCGAACGAGAAGGCCAGCAGGAGCAGGATGCCGCCGGCCACCCCGGTGAGCCCGCCCTGCGGGCGGAAGCCGAGCGCCAGGCCGACCGCCAGGATGACGATCGAGGCGATCGTGTACCGCAGCAGGTCGCCCAGCAGGTAGCCCACCATGGTCGAGGGACGCCAGATCGGCAGCGTACGGAACCGGTCGAAGACGCCCTTCTCGATGTCCTTGTTGACCTCGACGCCGGTGTACATCGTGATCATCACGACGCTGGTCACCATGATGCCCGGCAGCAGGAACTGCAGGTATTCGGTCGGCGACCCGGCCAGCGCCCCGCCGAACAGGTACGTGAACATCAGCGTCATCATCAGCGGGAATGCGGTCACGTCGAAAAGCTGCTCGGGCACGTGTTTGATCTTCAACATCGCCCGCCAGCCGAACGTCATCGACGCCGACCAGGCGCTCGGCCGCGGCGGTCGCGTCCCCGGCGCCAGAACGGTGCTCAGCAGGTCGGGCGCGGGCGTGTACGCGGTGCCGCTCTCGGTGGTGGTGCTCATGCTGCTTCGGCCTCCTCGGTGGCGCGGTGGTCGGTCAGGGCCAGGAAGACCTCGTCCAGGCTGGGCTGGCCGAGGGAGAAGTCGTCGACGACGATGCCGGACTCGGCGAGCCGGGCCAGGGCGCGGGCGGCCTGCTCGGCCTCGTTGCCGCCACCGGTGATGCGTGCGGTGAGGGCCACCGGGTCGCCCTCCCGGTAGACGGGCGAGTCGAGGGTCTCGGCGAGCACCCGTTCGGCGTCGGGGCGGGTGGCGGCGTCGCGGAGGCGGACGTGCACGGAGCCCGCGCCGACGGAGGACTTCAGCTCGCCGGGCGTGCCCTCGGCGATGACCTTGCCGTGGTCGATGACCGCGATGCGGCCGGCCAGCCGGTCGGCCTCCTCCAGATACTGCGTGGTGAGCAGCACGGTCGTGCCGTGGGCGACGACGACCCGGACGATGTCCCAGACGCCGTTGCGGCTGCGCGGGTCGAGCCCGGTGGTGGGCTCGTCCAGGAAGAGCAGGTCGGGCGTGTTGAGGATGCTCGCGGCGATGTCGAGACGCCGCCGCATGCCGCCCGAGTACGTCTTCACCTGCCGTCCCGCGGCCTCTGTCAGCCCGAACGCCTCCAGCAGCCCGGCGGCCCGGTCTCTGGCGGCGGGCTTGCGGTGGCCGAGCAGGCGGGCCAGCAGGATCAGGTTCTCCGCGCCGGTCATCTCCTCGTCCACGGAGGCGTACTGGCCGGTCAGGCTGACCCGGCCGCGGACGGTGTCCGCCTCCCTGACGACGTCGTGCCCGAACACGGTCGCCTCGCCGCCGTCGGGGCGGAGCAGGGTGGCCAGCATGCGTACCGCGGTGGTCTTGCCCGCGCCGTTGGGGCCGAGCACGCCGTACACGGTGCCGGTCGGCACCTTGAGGTCGAGGCCGTCCACGGCCCTGGTCTCACCGAAAATCTTCACCAATCCGGATGTTTCGATCGCCAGCTCTGGCATGGTCTTCCTTTCCTGGTCCAGCGGGCATCAGGCGACGTACGGCCGGGCGCGGCGGCCCTCGCGCAATGCCCGGCCCCACCACGAGAGCTGGTCGAGCATGGCCGCGATCGCGCGCTGGCGGTCGTCGGTGTCGAGGGGGCGGCCGTGGCCGTCGTACCCGCCGGCGAGCAGGTCGAGGCCCACCCAGTCGCGCATGGTGACGGCGTGGAGCGCGCCGAAGACGGTACGGAGCTGCTCGACCGCGTAGTGGCCGGCCGAGCCTGAGCCGTAGGAGACGAACCCGACCGGCTTGGCCTGCCACTCGTCGTAGGCGAAGTCGATCGCCTGCTTGAGGGAGGCCGGGAAGCTGCGGTTGTACTCGGGGGTGATCACGACGAACGCCTCCGCGCCGCCGACCGCCGCCGCGAAGTCGCGCATCGCCGGGGTCGTCTCCTGCGGGTAGCAGGCGGGGAAAGCGTACCCGGCCAGGTCGAGCACCTCGACCGCGAGCTCGTCGCGGCCGCGCGCCAGGTCGGCGAACCACCGCCCGACCGCGTCGCACACGCGCCCGGCGCGGGTGCTGCCGATGATCACCGCCACCCGCAGCGGGCTGTCGTCGCACGCCATGTCCGCCTCCTTCCTTCCACCCGGGAGGCGCCAGAAGGGCCGCTAGATCGGATCTAGCGGCCCCGCACCCGGCGGGTCAGGGGTCCGGCGGGCGGGCGGACGCTACTGCCGCGTAGATCCACTGGATGGATCTACGATCACCTCGTGTCCTCCGACCCGAAGACGCCGAACCTCGCCCGCATGTACGACTACATGCTCGGCGGCAAGGACAACCACGCCATCGATCGCGAGGCCGTGGACCGGCTGGTCGCTCACGTCCCCGAGACCGTCCCCCTGGCCAGGGCCGCACGCGCCTTCCTCGGGCGGGCGGTACGCCACCTGGCGGCGGACGGCGTGCGCCAGTTCCTCGACCTGGGCAGCGGTCTGCCCACGCAGGGCCACGTACACGAGGTCGTCAGAGACGTGGCCCCCGCCGCCAGGGTCGTCTACGTCGACCGCGACCCGGCCGTCGCGGACCAGGCCAGGGCGCTGCTGGGGGAGCCGGGCCGGGTCGCGTTCGTGGAGGCCGACCTGCTGCGCCCGGCCGAGCTGCTGGCCAGGCCCGAGGTCGCCGGCCTGATCGACCTGGCCGAGCCGGTCGGCGTGCTGCTGGTGTCGGTTCTCCACGTCTTCCCCGACGCCGACGACCCGCAGGGCGTGGTCGCGACCCTGCGGGAGGCGGTGGCGCCGGGCAGCCACCTGGTGCTCACCCACGCGGTGGCCGCTGGTACGTCGCGCGGCTCGGCGGCCTGCCGCACCCCGCCGGAGATCCGGGCGTTCTTCGGCGATTTCGAGCTGCTGAAGCCGGGGCTGGTGCAGGTCGCGGAGTGGCGTCCGGACGACCTCGCACGCGTCTGGGACGCGCCCCTGCCGCCGTCCCTGCTGGCCGGCGTGGCGAGGAAACCACCCGGATAGGACCTTTACCCGTCCCCCGGCCTAACCCGAGCGTAATCATACGAACACTCATAGTTACTATGTGTCAGGTTCGTGCATGTACGCAGCGCAACACCCAGGGGGCAGGAAATGGCCGACGAGACCAGGGCCGACAGGTCCGAGATCACCGAGATCGACGCCGAGGAGCCGTTGCTCCACGCGCAGGACGACCCGGTCGCCGCGGCCGCGGTCGACCTGGCGGTCGAGACCGAGCTGCTGGAGGACGACGACCTCGCCAACCGCGCCGCGGCCGAGGCCGAGTGGCTGGCGGCCAGGCGGGAGAGCGAGCGCCGGATCGCCGAACTCGACTCCAAGGACCAGGACCGCGTCCGCCGCCTGCAGTCCGAGCTGCGTGCCCTGGGCGCCGAGGTCTGGCCGGTCTCCTGGTGGTGGGGCTTCGAGGTGCAGCTCAACGAGACGGCCGCGGTGCGGTCTGCCGAGATCGCCGCACTGATCGGGGAGACCGTCGGGGCGGTGCTCGGCGGGTGGCTGGCGCCGATCGTCGAGTGGTCAGCGAAGAACAAGGCCCGCTGGATCACGTCGGTGGCCCGCCCGTACGGCGCCCGCCTGGTCTCCCCCTGGACCGCGCCAGCCACGCTCGTCCCGGCACCCGTGGCCGGCGACCAGGTCGGCGACACACGGCTGTGGTGGGCGGTCTTCGAGCCCGGCGAGGGCTGGAGCGAGGATCAGCGCTTCGTCGACCATTTCACCGCGTCCGGCCCGGCCATCGCCGAATACCGCGACCGCCTCTACGTCGCCCACCGCGGCGACGACGGCGACTCCGCCCTGTGGTGGACGGTCTACGACGCCGAGCAGGGCTGGAGCGAGGACCAGCGGTTCCCCGAGCACTTCAGCGCGAGCGCGCCGGCGCTGGCCGCCTACGACGGGCAGCTCTACTGCGTCCACCGCGGCAGCGGCGACGACGCGGCCCTGTGGTGGACCCGCTGGGACGGCTCCACGTGGACCCCCGACGCCAAGCTGCCGAAGCACTTCACGGCGAGCGCGCCGGCGCTGGCCGCCTACGACGGGCAGCTCTACTGCGTCCACCGCGGCGCCGGCG
>DASUCK010000279.1:0-21939 GCA_036276095.1 Nonomuraea sp.
CGCCGGCACGGGCGCCGCGGCGGTGGCCTCGCCGGGGCTGCTGCTCCTGCTGTTCGTGGTGATCGTCGCGGTGATCGTCGGCGCGGGCCTGGCGCTGGTCGCGATCAAGGGGGTACGCGCGGCGCAGGCCAAGGCCGAACGCGAGCGTGACGAGGCGCACGCCAGGGCCCAGCTCCTGGCCGCCGCGATGGACCCGGACACCGCGATGCGCCTGCTCGGCTACGACGGCAACGGACCCGGCGGCCGGCCCTGACGAGCGGCCGCGCCTCACGAGCGGCCGTGCCGGACACGCTTTCCGTCCGGCACGGCCGAGGCCGGGTCAGCGGCTCCGGCCGTGCTCCTCGTGAACCCTGCGCAGCAGGGTCATCAGCTTGTCCTCCTCGCGGATGCGCCGCCGGTGCTTCTCCGGCAGTTTCCCGATGGCCGCCTCCTGGACGCGCATCTTCGCGTACAGCTCCTCGCGCAGCCGCGGGTCGTGCTCCACGTCCAGGTACTCCTGGGCGTGCCGGCGCGCGGCCGAGACGGCGTTCTGCGCCCGGCCCTTCGAGCTGGCCAGCGAGGCGACCACGGTCACCACCAGCACGCCGATGATCACCGTCAGGGACAGCCCGGTGCTGATCTCGGTCACCGGCACCGGCTCACCGTCGTTGATGAACGGCACGTTGTTCTCGTGCAGGGCGTGCAGGATGAGCTTGACGCCGATGAAGCCCAGGATGACGGCCAGGCCGTAGGTCAGGTAGATGAGCCGGTCGAGCAGGTCCCCGATGAGGAAGTACAGCTGCCGCAGCCCCATCAGGGAGAAGGCGTTGGCGGTGAAGACCAGGTAGATGTTCTGGGTGAGGCCGAAGATGGCCGGGATCGAGTCGAGGGCGAACACGATGTCGGTCCCGCCGATGGCCACCATGACCAGCAGCATCGGCGTCATGACCCGCCGGCCGTCCTCGACGGTGAACAGCCGGTCGCCGTCGTACCGCTCGGTCGTCGGGAAGAGGCGGCGGGCCAGGCGCACCATGAAGTTGTCCGGCTTGTGGCTCTCCTCGCTCTCCGGCCTGAACAGGTTGCCCGCCGTGATCAGCAGGATGAGCCCGAAGAGGTAGAACGCCCACGCGAAGGCGTTGATCAGGGCCGCGCCGAGCAGGATGAACACCGTCCTGGCCAGCAGCGAGAAGACGATGCCGAACAGCAGCGCCTTCTGCTGGTCGGCGCGCGGCACCTTGAAGCTGGCCATGATGACCAGGAACACGAAGAGGTTGTCGACCGACAGCGCCTTCTCCGTGACGTACCCGGCGAAATACTCCGTCCCCGGGTCGTGGCCGCCGAAGGCCCACACGCCGACGCCGAACGCCAGGGCGATGCCGACGTACAGCGCCGACCACACCGACGCCTCGCGCAGCGAGGGGACGTGCGCCTTGCGCACGTGGAAGACGAAGTCGAACAGCAGCAGGCCGGCGATCCCCGCGATCGTCAGCCACCACACGATCGGCGGCACGTCCATCAGAGGCGCATCCCGAGCCGGCCGATCGGCTCGGCGAGCTCCTCTTCCTCGTACGCGAAGTGGGAGGCCAGCATCGCCGCCAGCCGGTCGGCACGGGCCCGCACGCGGCCGATCCTGGCCGGGTTGGCCAGCAGGTCGGCGCACGCCTCGTCCAGGCGGACCAGCAGGTCGGCGATGACCTCGTGCTCCTGCTCCAGCTTCTTGACCACGGGCGCGAGCGTGGAGTCATGCCCCAGGAGGGCGGGCAGCAGGACCTCGTCCTCCATGGTGTGGTGAACGGTCAGCAGGCGCCGGAACGTCGCGCAGTACGCGCCGAGCGTCCAGCGGTTCTGCCGGCCAGAGAGCCGGTCGGCTTCGGGGCCGGCGGCGGCGACCTCCTCGATGGCGTCCAGGACCTGCCGCATCTGGGCCCGGTAGCCGTCGTGGACGTCGACCAGGTGGCGGCCGAGGCGGCGCTGCCGCGGTGTCAGCGTCTCCGGGTCGTGCTCGGGGGCGTGTGGCCGGCCCGCCTCGTCCAGGTCGCCGAGGTCGACGATCGTGGGGGGCGGGTCGGCGGGCTCGGGCTGCCGCCGCTCGCGGGCCACGGCCTCCCGCACGGCGGGCGCCACCTCCTCGGCGAACGTCCGCAGGTCCCGCTCCGCCTCCAGTCCGGGGGCCAGCACGAACCCGGTCATGCCGACGTCCAGAGCCAGCTCGGTGAGCTGCTCGGCCCACAGCGCGGCCGGGCCGTCCAGGAACCCGGGCCCCGGCAGCGGCGCGAACGTGCCGCCGATGTTGTAGACCTTGCGGATCTCCGCCGGGTCGCGCCCGGCGTCGGCGGCCGCCGCGTCCAGCACCCTCGCCTGCCCGGCCACCCGCTCCGGCGGGCTGTGGAACGACGAGGTCAGCCAGCCGTCGCCCATCCGCCCGGTCAGCTCCAGCATCCTGCGCTTGATCGCGCCGATCCACACCCCGATCCGATGCGCGGGGAACGGCCCCGGCCCCGTGCCGCCCAGCCGGTAGTGGTTGCCCGCGAACACCACCGGGTCGCCCGGCGTCCACAACGCCCGCAGCACCGTGACCGCCTCGGCCAGCGCCTCCACCGACGCCGCCGGGGACAGCCGCCGCCCGCCCATCGCCGCGATCGCGTCCCAGAACGCTCCCGCCCCCAGCCCCAGCTCGACCCGGCCGCCGCTGAGCAGGTCGAGCGAGGCGGCGGCCCGGGCCAGCACGGCGGGCGGCCGCAGCGGCAGATTGATCACGTCCGGCACGAGCCGGACCCGCTCGGTACGCCCCGCGATCAGCGACAGCAGCGTCCAGGCGTCCAGGAAGCCCGCCTGGTAGGGGTGGTCCTGGATGCCGATCAGGTCGAGGCCGAGCCGGTCGGCCAGCGTCACGTGGCGCATGAGCCGGTCGCGGCCGTCGGCGTCGGGCGACAGGAACGCGCCGAACCACAGATCGTGCATGAGCAAACCCCCCGGACCACTCCCTACCCGGAAACGGACAAGTTTCGCGGATCGCCGCACGGGCAGCCGTGTGGCCATGCGAGCCAAGGAATGGACCGTGCGCATCCAGCTGACCGAGGACGGCGACGACACCTCGGCCCGCGCCGAGCTGACCGCCGACGACGGCACCCGGCTGAGCGGGGACGGGCGCGCCCGGCGCAACCCGTCCGACCCGTCGGTGCCCGTGATCGGGGACGAGCTGGCGGTCTCCCGTGCCCTGGCCGACCTGGCCGAGAAGCTCGCCGTGATCACCCAGCGGGACATCGCGGGGTCGGCGGAGACGCCGGCCGGCAGCCGCTCGTGGTGAGTCGTGGCGGAGAGGCTGGCGGTGAACCGCTCGCGGTGACACCGGCTCCCTGATGAACCACCCGCGCGCCCAGATCGCCGCCGCCCTCGCCGACCCCCCGGTACGGCCCCGAACTCCGCAAGCTCGCCCTCGAACCCTGACCCTCCCAGGGGTCCCGGCACACCGTACCCCGGTGGATGTCTCCGCAGCCCCGCTCGCCGGCCTGCGTCCGCTCGCCGGCGGGCGTTCGTGTGCTGGGTCGCGCGCCCTCGCCCGTCCGCCGGCCCGGGGGTGGATGGCATCCGGGAGGGGGTGAAGGATGGGTGTTCGGGCTAGGGTTTTCGTGGAGGACTTTTGAGGAGGATGCGGTGAGCCGACAGATCGTTTCGGTTGTGGGGGGTAAGGAGGCCGCCGGGGCGGCCGCGTACGAATCGGTCAATCCGGCGCGGCTCGGCGAGGTCGTGGCCCGGGTCGGCATGGTCGACGCGGAGACGTTCGCGGGGGCGTGCCGGGCCGCCAAGGAGGCGCAGCGGGAGTGGGCCAAGGTGCCGGCGCCGGTGCGCGGCCGGGTGATCGCGTCGATCGGGCGGCTGGTCGAGGCCAACACCGACCGGCTGGCGCGGCTGGTCACCGAGGAGATCGGCAAGCCGTACGGCGAGGCGCGCGGCGAGGTGCGGGAGATCGTGGACACCTGCGACTTCTTCCTCGGCGAGGGCCGCAGGCTGTACGGCCAGACGGTGCCGTCGGAGATGCCGGACAAGAACCTGTTCACGTTCCGGAACCCGGTCGGCGTCGCGGCGGTGGTCACCGCGGGCAACTTCCCGGTCGCCGTCCCGTCGTGGTATCTCGTCCCGGCCCTCTTGTGCGGCAACGCGGTCGTCTGGAAGCCCGCCGAGTACGCCGCCGCCTCCGCGCACGCCCTGTTCCAGCTGTTCGCCGCGGCCGGCCTGCCCGATGGCGTGCTCAACATCGTCTTCGCCGACGGCGCCGAGACGTTCCGCGGCCTGGAGCTGGCCCTGGAGGAGGGCACCGTGCACAAGGTCGGGTTCACCGGCTCCAGCGCGGTCGGCCGGAAGATCGGCGAGCTGACCGGCCGCCACCTGCAGTCGGCCTGCCTGGAGCTGGGCGGCAAGAACCCGATGGTGGTCATGCCGGACGCCGACCTCGACCTCGCCGCCGAGGGCGCGCTGTTCGCCGGCTTCGGCACCGCCGGCCAGCGCTGCACCAGCCTCGGCACGGTCATCGCGCACGAGGACGTCCACGACGACTTCGTCGAACGCCTCACCCGCGCGGTGGGCGCGGCCACGATCGGCGACCCGACCCAGGACGTGCTGGCCGGCCCGCTGCTCGACCAGAAGTTCGCCGACCGCTACGAGGAATACCTGACCTGGATCGAGCCCCACCACACGGTCGTGTCCGGCCCCACCGGGCGCATCACGAAGGACAACCCGCGCGGCGGCTTCGACGGCGCCGGCGGCCTCTACTACCACCCGGTCGTGGTGGCCGGCGTCCGACCCGGCGACCGGCTGTTCATGGAGGAGACGTTCGGCCCGATCGTGGGCGTGACCGCGTTCCGCACCATCGACGAGGCCATCGAGCTGGCCAATCTGCCCGGCTACGGCCTGTCCAGCTCGATCTACACCACCGATCCCAAGCACGCGTTCCGCTTCCGCGAGGGCGTCTCGGCCGGCATGGTGAGCGTCAACAACTCCACCTCGGGTGCGGAGGCGCACCTGCCGTTCGGCGGCAACGGCAAGTCCGGCAACGGCAGCCGCCAGTCCGGCATGTGGGTGCTCGACCAGTTCACCCGCTGGCAGGCGATGAACTGGGACCATTCGGGCCGGTTGCAGAAGGCGCAGATGGACGTCGCGGAGATCGTCCCGGATCTGGACTTCCGCCTCTCGTGAGACCCGGTCCGGACGTCCGCCGCTCGTGACGGAAGGGGCCCCGACGGGGCCCCTCCCCGTGTCAGACCAGGCCGGCCTTCTCCAGGGCCGAGCAGCAGGTGTCCACCAGCAGGCGGGTGACGACGTACGGGTCCATGTTGGCGTTCGGGCGGCGGTCCTCGATGTAGCCCTTCTTGTCCACCTCGACCTGCCACGGGATCCGCACGGACGCGCCGCGGTTCGACACGCCGTAGGTGTACCTGTTCCACGGGGCGGTCTCGTGGTGGCCGGTGAGGCGCGACTCGATGTCGGCGCCGTACTGGGTGACGTGCTCCATCGGCTTGTCGCCGTCACCGAGGGCCTCGCAGGCGGCGATGACGGCGTCGTAGTTCTCCCGCATGGCCTGGGTGGAGAAGTTGGTGTGGGCGCCGGCGCCGTTCCAGTCGCCGCGGGCGGGCTTGGGGTCGAGGGTGGCCTCGACGCCGAACTCCTCGGCGGTGCGGTAGAGCAGGTAGCGGGCGACCCACAGGTGGTCGGAGACCTCGACGGGGCCCGCCGGGCCGACCTGGAACTCCCACTGGCCGGGCATGACCTCGGCGTTGATGCCGGAGATCTTCAGGCCGGCGGTGAGGCAGCGGTCGAGGTGCAGCTCGACGATCTCGCGGCCGAACACGGCCTCGGCGCCCACGCCGCAGTAGTAGTGGCCCTGCGGGGCGGGGAAGCCGCCCTCGGGGAAGCCGAGCGGGCGGCTGCCCTTGAAGAACGTGTACTCCTGCTCGATGCCGAACCAGGAGTCCTGGTCGCCGAACTGCTCGGCGATCGGACGCAGCCGGGCGCGGGTGTTGCTCTTGTGCGGCTCGCCGTCGATCTCCTCGACCTCGCACAGGACCAGTACGTCGGCGCCGCCGCGGATCGGGTCGGGGCAGGTGAACACCGGGCGGAGCACGCGGTCGGACGAGTGGCCCTCGGCCTGGTTGGTGCTGGAGCCGTCGAAGCCCCAGACCGGAGGCTCGGCCCCGTCGGCGAGGATCTTGGTCTTCGAGCGCAGCAGAGCGGTGGGCTCGGTGCCGTCGATCCAGATGTACTCAGCCTTGTAGCTCACGGCGGTCCTTTCAGGGGTTCTCACAGCCACGCCGAGTTTTACGGACAGCCGTTTCCCGGCTTTTGCCCATGTGTGAACGCCGTGTTACGGAAGTGCCGTCATTGTGACGAACGGATGTCCTCAGCCAGGTCGAAGCCCGGGGCCAGACCTCGTCCGACCTGACCGTGTGCGGCACCGACTCCTCGCCCGGAGGAGGTCGAGGGGGGCGGCGCGCCGCGTTCACGGCCGCCGACGAGACCGGCCGCGGCGGCGGAGCGGGACCGCGCCGCGGCGGCGGCTGAGCCGTTCCTGACGGGCCTGGGAAATGTCGGTCCGGGTGGCTAGTCTGCCCGGGTGATTGAAAGGTGGAGCCGTGACCAGGTGCTCGCCCTCGCCCCCGACGCGCCTTCGCAGAGGGCCGCCCAGGGGGTCGCGGCGCCGGGGAAATGGTCGTCCCGCGGCGCGGCGGGCGCGGTCGTCTACGGCGAGTGCAAGGGCAGCGGCGCGAAGCCGTACCTGGCGTGCGTCGACCTGAGCGAGCCCGCCTACCGCTGCAGCTGCCCCAGCCGCAAGTTCCCCTGCAAACACGCGCTCGGCCTGCTGCTCATGTGGTCCGCCGACGGCCTCCCCGAGTCCGACGCCACCCCTCGGTGGGTGGCGGAGTGGCTGGAGTCCCGCGCCGAACGCGCCGCCAGAGCCGCAGCCCGCCTCGACGCCGCCCCTGCCATGACCGCCGCCTGCGACGAAACCGCGCCCCCGGGCCCATCCGCTGGCCCTGCCGGCGGCGATGGCTCCGCCGGGGGCGGGCGGGTTGGCGCGGGAGTGGAGTCCGTGCGGCACGCGCGGGTGGCCGCCGGGTTGGCGGAGGCGGAGCGGTGGCTGGCCGACCAGGTGCGTCAGGGGCTTGCCGGCACGCCCGCCCACGACTGGGACGACCTGGCCAAGCGCCTCATCGACGCCCAGGCGCCGGGGGTCGCGGGCATGGTGTCCCGGCTGCCTCAGATCCGGGCGGAGGACGACTGGCCGGCGCGGTTGCTCGAGGAATACGCGCTGATCAACCTGCTCGCCGTCGCCTACCGCCGCCGCGCCGAGCTGCCCGGCCCGCTCGCCCAGACCGTCCTGAGCCGGGTCGGGTTCCCCGTCGCCAAGGAAGAGGTGCTGGCCGGGCCCCGGGTGCGCGACCAGTGGGACGTGCTGGGCCGCCGCGACGAGCTGTTCGACCGCCTCACGTCCCGCCGGGTCTGGCTTCGTGGACGCCACACCGGCAGAGCCGCCCTGATCCTCTCCTTCGCCCCGCAGGGCCAGGCGCTTGAGCCGTCCCCGGTCACCGGCACCACCATCGACGCCGAGCTGGCCTTCTACCCGGGCGCCGCCCCGCTCCGTGCCCTGGTGGCCGTCCGCCACGACACCGCCGCCGCCCTGCCGCCGGCCGTTCCGCCGGGAGCGTCACCGTACGCGGCGCTCGACGAGGTGGCCGGGGCGGTGGCGAGCGACCCGTGGCTGGAGTCGTGGCCGCTCGTCCTGACGGGCGTGGTGCCCGGACATGACTCGCTCGCCGGCCTCTCCCTCCACCCCAGAGCCCGCGACCCGTGGCGGCTGATCGCCGTCTCCGGCGGGCACCCGCTGACCGTGGCCGTCGAATGGACCCCGAGGGGCCTGCGCCCGCTCACCACCTGGGACGACGACGGAACGGCGGTGATCCTGTGAACAGCTGGTCGGAGCTGGCGTCGGCGGTGCTCGTGGGCACCGACCGGCGGCCGTACCACGGGGTCCTGCTGGAGGACGCGGCCGTCGAGGTCGCCCGCCGGCGAGCCGGGTGGCGGCCGAGCGAGACGCCACCCGCCGGGCTTCCCCCGGACGTGTTTCCCGGGGCCGCGCCTGTTGAGGATCGGGGCGCCGTGGGGCGGCGGGCGGCCGATCGGCTGGCCAGGATCCTGGGTGGGGAGCACGAGCGGCTGCTGCCCGAATGGCTGGCGGCGGCGGCCGCGACCGGCCGGCGCGTCCCCGCGTACGTCCTGCCCGACCTGCTCGAACGCGGCCGCCGCGATCGCTCGATCCGGGTCCACCTGGGCGTGCTGGCCGGGCAGCGCGGCAGGTGGCTGGCGGGGCGGAACCCGGCGTGGGCGTACCTGCTGGAGGAGCCCACGGGCGAGACGTGGGAGCTGGGCGGCGCGGCCGACCGGCGGGCCCACCTGCGCGCCCTCAGGGCCGCCGACCCCGGGGCGGCCAGGCGCCTGCTGGAGAGCACGTGGGAGCGCGAGACGCCCGACGACCGGGCCGAGTTCGTGGAGGTGCTGGTCGACGGGCTGAGCATCGATGACGAGCCGTTCCTGGAGTCGGCGCTCGACGACCGCCGCCGCGAGGTCCGCCAGGCCGCCGCCAACCTCCTCACCCGCCTGCCCGGCTCGCGCCTGTCCCAGCGCATGGCCGAACGCGTCCGCGCGTGCGTGACCGTCGCCGGCGACGTCGTCGTCATCGACGCCCCCGCCGCGTGCGACAAGGCGATGGAGCGCGACGGCATCCGGTCCAGGCCGCCGCGCGGCTTCGGCGAACGCGCGTGGTGGCTGCAGCAGATCATCGCCCGCGCGCCGCTGTCGGTGTGGGGTCACCCGCCGGCGCGGCTGCTCGGCATGCGCATCCCCGACTGGGACGCCGACGTGAAGACCGCCTGGGTACGCGCCGCCGTCCTGCAGAAGGATCCCGAGTGGGCGCGGGCGATGTTCACGTGGGACCCGATCGCCGACCTCCTGGAGTCCCTGCCGCCCGCCGAGCAGCAGGAGCTGGCCGCCGACTTCGTCCGCGAGCACGACCTCGACAGCCAGCTCATCATGGTGCTGGGCGGCGTGTCGTCCCACTGGCGGGAGGAACTGGCCACGGCCGTCCTCCACAAGATCGTCAAGGTGGCCGCCACGCAGCCGTGGAACCTCGGCGAGCTGGTCAAGCTGGCCGCCGAGCACATCGACCCCGCGCTGTTCCCGCTGGCCGAGAGCTACTCGCCGGTCGAGCCCGTCCGGCAGGTCGCCGCGTTGCTGCGGTTCCGTGCCGACATGTACAGCGAGCTTGCCCCCGAGAAGGAGACCCCGTGACCGTTCTGCGTCCGCACGCGGAAGACCAGTACGCCGAGGAGCTGGCACTCCTCGGCAAGGACGACGACCGGCCGAGGCCGCCGGGGTGGAAGCTGTCGCCGTGGGCCGTCACCACGTACATCCTGGGCGACGGCGACCGGGTCACCCCCAAATACGTCGGCGCCCGGCGCATCGTCGAGGTGGCCGTCGCCACGCTCGCCACCGACCGCGCGCTGCTGCTGCTCGGCGTGCCCGGCACCGCCAAGACGTGGCTGTCCGAACACCTCGCCGCCGCCATCAGCGGCGACTCCACGCTGCTCGTGCAGGGCACGGCCGGCACCGCCGAAGAGGCCGTCCGGTACGGCTGGAACTACGCCCGCCTGCTGGCCGAGGGCCCCTCCATCGAGGCGCTGACCCCGTCGCCGGTCATGCGGGCCATGGCCGAGGGCCGCATCGCCCGGGTCGAGGAGCTGACCCGCATGCCGTCCGACGTCCAGGACGCGCTGATCACCGTGCTGTCGGAGAAGACGCTGCCGATCCCCGAACTCAATCGCGAGGTGCAGGCCGAGCGCGGCTTCAACGTCATCGCCACCGCAAACGACCGCGACCGGGGGGTCAACGAGCTGTCCAGCGCGTTGCGGCGGCGGTTCAACACGGTCGTGCTGCCGGTGCCGGCCACCGCCGAGGAGGAGGTCGACATCGTGGCCCGGCGGGTGGCCCAGCTCGGGCGCGCGCTGGCGCTACCGGAGACCACCACCGGGCTCGCCGAGATCCGGCGGGTGGTGACGGTGTTCCGCGAGCTGCGCACGGGCGTCACCGAGGACGGCCGTACCAAGCTCAAGTCCCCCAGCGGCACCCTCTCCACAGCGGAGGCCATCTCGGTGCTGACCAGCGGCATCGCCCTGGCCGCCCACTTCGGTGACGGCGTCCTGCGGCCCGCCGACGTGGCCGCCGGGATCGTCGGAGCGGTGGTGCAGGAGCCGGTGTCGGACCGCGTGGTGTGGCGCGAATACCTGGAAACGGTGGTCCGCGAACGCTCCGACTGGCGAGACTTCTACCGCGCCTGCCGCGAGGTGACATGAACACGACCCCGTTCTCCGCGGACCCGCCGCTCCCGGCTCCGGGCGTGCTCGCGGTGGGGCAGGCGACTGTCAGCGTGCTCGGGGTGCGGCATCACGGGCCGGGGTCGGCCCGGGCGGTGCGGGCCGAGCTGGAGCGGGTGCGGCCCGACATGGTCCTCGTCGAGGGGCCGCCGGAGGCCGACGGGCTCGTCGCGCTGGCGCCCGAGCTCGAACCGCCGGTGGCGCTGCTGGCCCACGTGCCGGGGCAGCCCGCGCGGGCCGCGTTCTGGCCGTTCGCGGAGTTTTCGCCGGAGTGGCAGGCCATCCTCTACGGCGCGTCCGCCGGCGTCCCGGTACGCTTCTGCGACCTGCCCGCCGCCCACGCGCTCGCCGACGACCCCGCCGACGACCCCGCCGACGACCCCGCCGACGGCCACGAGGAGGGGCACGAGGGGGACGGCGAGCGGGCGGAGACCGGCGTCCGTGCCGACCCCATCGGCGCCCTGGCCGCGGCCGCCCGCTACGACGACCCCGAACGCTGGTGGGAGGACGTCGTCGAGCACCGCGGCGACACGCCATTCGAGGTGATCGCCGAGGCCATGGCCGCCGTACGCGAGGGGCACGAGCCGGACGTACGCGAGGCCAGGCGCGAGGCGTACATGCGCAGGACCCTCCGCGCGGCGCTCAAGCAGGGCCACTCGCGGATCGCCGTCGTCTGCGGCGCCTGGCACGTGCCCGCGCTGACCGGCCCGCTCCCGCCCGCGGCGGCCGACAACGCGATCCTGCGCGGCCTGCCGAAGGTGAAGGCGGAGCTGACGTGGGTGCCGTGGACGTACGGGCGGCTGGCGTCCCGCAGCGGCTACGGCGCGGGCATCGTCTCGCCGGGCTGGTACCACCACCTGTTCAGCGCCCCCGACCGGCCCGTCGAGCGGTGGCTCGGGCAGGCGGCCGCGGTGCTGCGCGAGGAAGGGCTGGCGGTGTCGTCCGCGCACGTCATCGAGGCCGTACGCCTCGCCGAGAGCCTGGCCGCGCTGCGGGGGCGGCCGCTGGCCGGGCTGGGCGAGGTCACCGAGGCGGCCAGGGCCGTGCTGTGCGGGGGCGACGACCTGGCCGTGGAGCTGATCCGGCGGCGCATGGTCGTCGGCGACCGGCTCGGCCACGTCACCGACGGCACGCCGATGGTGCCGCTCCAGCGCGACCTGCGCGACCAGCAGCGCCGGCTACGGCTCCGTCCGGAGGCGCTCGACCGCGAGGTCGACCTCGACCTGCGTAAACCGCTCGACCTCGACCGCAGCCACCTGCTCCACCGGCTGCGCCTGCTCGGGGTCGACTGGGGCACACCGGGGCAGTCCCGCGGCAAGGGCACGTTCCGTGAGACGTGGACCCTGCGCTGGCGCCCCGAACACGACCTCGCGCTCATCGAACGCGCCGCCCTCGGCACGACGGTCGCCACGGCGGCCACCCGCCACGCCGCCGACCTGGCCGCCGCCGGCACCGCCTCCCTGGCCGACCTGACCTCCCTGGTCGAACGCTGCCTGCTCGCCGACCTGTCCCAGGCGTTCCCCGAGGTCCTGTCAGCCTTGTCCGCCAAGGCGGCTCTCGACACCGACGTCACCCACCTCATGGCCGCGCTGCCCGCGATGGTCCGCGCCCACCGGTACGGCGACGTGCGCGGCACCTCCGCTGAGGGGCTCGGCGTGATCGTCCGCTCGATGCTGGACCGCATCTGCGTCGGCCTGCCGGCCGCGGTGCCGAGTCTCGACGACGACACGGCGGCCGACCTGCTCAAACACGTGGACGCCGTGCACGCGGCCGTCGCCCTCCTCGCCGAAGGATCCGCAGAGGGGGGAGGCGCTGAAGGCAGTGGGATCGGCGGTGGTGGGGCGCGGGGGCAGTGGCTGGCGACCCTGCGCGGCCTCATCGACCGCTCCGACCTGCACGGGCTCATCGGCGGCCGGCTGACCAGGATCCTGCTGGACGCCGGCACACTCGACGACGCGGGTGAGCGCATGTCCAGGGCGATGTCCCGCGGCCAGCCCCCGGCTCGGGCAGCCGCCTGGGTGGAGGGGTTCCTGGCCGGGGGAGGCCTCCTGCTGGTGCACGACCCGCGCCTGCTGGGCCTCGTGGACGCCTGGCTCACGGGCTTGTCCGGCGACCAGTTCACGGACGTCCTGCCCCTGCTACGCCGCACCTTCGGCACCTTCGCCGCGCCGGAACGCCGAGCCGTCGGCGAGCGCCTGCGCTCGGGCGGCCACTCCGGGGAGCACGACGACCAGAACGTGGACGAACACCGCGCGGCCGGAGCCGCCGCAACCGTGTTCGCGATCCTGGGGAGGGAGACCGGTGAGAACACCCGGTAGGCGCCGAAGGGCGACACCGGACGCCGAGCGGGCCGGGGTGGGCGTCGGGTGTCCCGCAGCGGACCTTGGCGCCGGCGTCGCGGCGACCGGAGGTGGCGCGGTGACCGGAGGTGGCATGGCGATGGTGGGCGATGAGCGGATGCGGCGGTGGCGGTTGGTGTTGGGGGGTGGGCATGGTGATGGGATCGGCATCGGGCTGGACGGGGTGGACGTGCAGATGGATGCCGCCCTGGCGGCGCTGTACGACCAGGGCGGGGCCGGTGGGGCCGGGGATGGCGGGCTGGGCGGGTCCAGGGCGGGTGGCCTGGGGGCGTCGGCGCCGCGGGTCGCCCGGTGGCTGGGTGACATCCGGACGTACTTTCCGTCCACGGTCGTCCAGGTCATGCAGAAGGACGCCATCGAGCGGCTGAATCTCACCAGGCTGCTCCTGGAGCCCGAGATGCTGGAGGCCGTGGAGCCGGACGTGCACCTGGTCGGCACCCTTCTCGCGCTCAACCGGGTCATGCCCGACCAGGCCCGCGAGTCGGCGCGGGCGGTGGTGCGCAAGGTGGTCGAGGAGCTGGAGCGGCGGCTGGCCCAGAAGACCCGGGCGGCCGTGACGGGGGCGCTGGACCGGGCGGCCAGGACGCATCGCCCCAAACGGGTGGCCGACATCGACTGGGACCGGACGATCCGGGCCAACCTGAAGAACTATCTCCCCGACCGGAACACGGTCGTCCCGTCGCGGCTGGTCGGCTACGCCCGCCGCCGGCGTTCGGTGCAGCGCGAGGTGGTGCTGTGCATCGACCAGAGCGGTTCGATGGCGGCGTCGGTGGTGTATTCGAGCGTGTTCGGCGCGGTGCTGGCCTCGATGCGGTCGCTGAAGACGTCCCTGGTGGTGTTCGACACGGCGGTGGCCGACCTCACCGACCAGCTGCACGATCCGGTGGAGCTGCTGTTCGGCACGCAGCTCGGCGGCGGCACCGACATCAACCGCGCCGTCGCCTACTGCCAGGGCCTGATCGGACGCCCGGCCGACTCCGTGTTCGTGCTGATCAGCGACCTGTACGAGGGCGGCGTCCGGGAGGAGTTGCTCCGCAGGGTGGCGGCGATGACCCAGGCCGGCGTGCAGGTGATCGTGCTGCTGGCCCTGTCGGACGAGGGCGCCCCGTTCTACGACCACGACAACGCCGCCGCGCTGGCCGCCTTGGGGGTGCCGGCGTTCGCGTGCACCCCTGACGCGTTCCCCGGCCTGATGGCCGCCGCGATCGAGCGGCGCGACATCGCCCGGTGGGCCGAACGGCATCTCATGACCTGAGCCGTGTCGAGCCCCGGCGGGTTCAGGAACAGCGTGCCGAGCGGGGTGCTGCCGAGCGGGGTGCTGCCGAGCGGGGTGCCCAGCGCCCCGCCGAGCTGCTGGACGGCGGTCGGCGTGCCGGAGGCGGACCCGGCACCGGGACCAATGGCCTAGGGGGGCTAGGTCCCGCGCCCGATGCGCCGGCCCGCCGCCGCGCCGTACATTGCCGGGCATGACGACGACAATGGAGAGATCGGAAACGGCGGGCGTGGTGTCGGCCTCGTACCGGGCGTTGAGCTTCGGGCTGGTGGCCATCGTCACGTTGCTGGCGTTCGAGGCGATGGCGGTGGCCACGGCCATGCCGGTCGTCGCCCGCGAGCTGCGCGGCATGCACCTGTACAACCTGGCCTTCAGCGCCACGCTGGCGGCCAGCGTGATCGCCACCGTGCTGGGCGGGCGGTGGAGCGACCGGCGGGGGCCGCTGGAGCCGATGGCGGTGGGGGTGGCGGCGTTCGTGGCGGGGTTGTTGCTGGCGGGGTTCGCGCCGACGATGGAGGTGTTCGTCGCGGGCCGGTTCGTGCAGGGGCTCGGGGCCGGGGCCACCCAGGTGGCGCTGTATGTCGTGGTCGCCCGGATCTATCCACCCGTCCTGCATCCCAAGGTGTTCGCGTTGTTCTCGGCGGCGTGGGTGGTGCCGTCGATGGTCGGCCCGGCGATCGCCGGGTTCGTGGTCGAGAACGCCGACTGGCGGTGGATCTTCCTCGGCGTCTCGCTGATCGTCGTCCCGTCGGCGCTGCTGCTCTGGCGCGGCACCACCGGCCGCGACCTCCGCACCGCCGCCGAGCCGGCCCCCGCCGGTTCCGGCAGGCTCGGGCGCAAGCTCGCCTGGGCCGCCCTGACCGCCGTCGCCGCCGCGCTCATCCAGTACGGCAGCGCGCTCCAGCTCGCCGGCCTGCCTCTCACCGCCGCCGGGGTCGTCCTGCTGGCCGTGGCCCTGCCCAGGCTGCTCCTGCCCGGCTCGCTCAGGGCCGCGCCCGGTCTGCCGACCGCGCCGCTGCTGCGCGGCCTGGCGTTCGGTTCGCTCACGGCGGCTCAGGTGCTCATCCCGTTGATGCTGATCAGCGAGCGCGGGCTCAGCGCCACTCAGGCCGGTCTCGTGCTCACCATCGGCGCGCTCGGCTGGTCCACCGGCTCCTGGATCAAGGGCCGCGGCCGTCTCGGCCACATGACCGCCGTCCGCGGCGGCGCCGCCCTGCTCGCGGCCGGGCTCACCCTGGTGACGCTGCTGCTGGTCGACGCGGTGCCGATTGCGGTCGCGTACGTCGCCATGGCCGCGGCCGGGCTCGGCATCGGCGCGCTGCACCCGACGGTGTCCGTCCTCGTCCTGGAGATGTCGGCGCCGGGCGAGGAAGGCCAGAACAGCGCGGCAGTCGGCGTCGGCGAGTCGGTCTTCACCGTGGTCGCGGTGGCCGTCAGCGGCGCCCTGTTCACCGCCACCGGCGGGACGTACGCGGTGGGTCTGCTGTTCGCCGCCGCTCTGGCAGGATTGGCCTTCGTGCTGGCCCCGCGTTTGGTCCGTTCCCGCGTACCAGGCACTATGGGAGGAACGGCGTCATAAGGGGGGCACATGCCGCGAGTCCGGGAGCTTGAGGTTTTCCGGCTGGTCCTGCCGTACGGCAGGCGGTCGGAGAGCCTGCTCGTGAAGCTCACCGACCACGGCGGCATGACCGGGTGGGGGGAGGCGCTGGCGCCCCCGCCGAAGACCTGGTCGAGGCTGGAGGAGTCGCTGGCCGCGCTGCTCATCGGGGTCGACTGGGAGCACCCCGACGCGGTGCCGGTCGGTGACTCCGCCGTCGACATGGCCTGCTGGGACCTGTGGACGCGGATGCGCGGCGTCCCCCTCGCCGAGGCGATCGGCGGCACCCGCACCTCGCTGGTGGCCACCGTGCGGCTGACGCCCGACCTGTCGCCGGAGAGCCTGGTGAGCCGGGTCAACCAGCAGGTCTGCGCCGGGTACGGGCACGTCACGCTCGACGTCCGGCCCGGATGGGACGTCGAGCCGGTGCGGGCGGTGCGGCAGGCGTACCCCGCGCTGACCCTGGCGGTCGACTGCGGCAACGCCTACACCGACCTCGACCAGCTCGTGGCGCTGGACGCGTACGGGCTGGAGGTCATCGAGCGCCCCTTCGCCGCCGGCGACGTCTACACCCACGCCGCGCTGCAGGACCAGGTGTCCGCCTCGGTCGCGGTCGAGGTCGGCTCCACCGCCGAGCTGGACGACTACCTCACCCTGCGCGCCGCCCGCGTCCTGCTGCTGCGGCCGACCGCGTTCCCGTCGCTGACCGAGGCCCGCCGCGCCCACGACCGCGCCGCGGCGGCCGGCTGGGACATCCAGTGCGCCGGCGGCCAGGGCGCCGGGCTCGCCAGGGCGGCCACGGTCGCCGTCGCCAGCCTGCCCGGCTGCACGCTCCCGTGCGACGTCACCCAGCCGCCCCGCCAGAACCAGATCGTCACTCCGATCGTCGGCGCGAACGCCGGCGTCATCGCCGTCCCCCTGACCCAGTCCGGCCTCGGCCACGAGATCGACGAGACCCGGCTGCGGCGGATGGCGAAGGAGTCGTTCCACGCGTGAGGCGCCTGCCCGATGATCGGCGGGCGTGAGGCGCCTGCCCGATAACCGGCGCGTGGCGGGCCGGCCTTCCACCGGAACCACGTCAGAGGGGGAGCGGCAGTTCGTTCTTGTGCAGGTTGAGGTCGTCGGTGAGGGCGCCGCTGAGGATGTCGGGCAGGCCGTAGAACCGCGCGCCCGCGCCGATGACGGCGTCCCTGATCCCGTGCAGGGTGTCGACCGGCCCGCCCGCCGGGCTCGCGACGGCGAGTGAGCTCAGCGTGGCGACCAGGGCGGCGGTGGCGAACAGGTGAGCGCGGCGGCGCATGTCGGGACCTCCTGCGGGACGTACGTCGGCAACTCCGCCCAGGAGATCACGGTCGCGTGCGGCGCGCCGCGGACGCCCCGGTGACGCGGTGCGTTCTTTACGCTTCCCGGCGGGAATCCGCCACACATCGTGATCTACAACGTAAAGGCGGGTCGGGCGTGCCGGCGGCTGGATGGAGCGATGCCAGGCCGGGGCCTTCCCGCCGATCGACCGGAGGGGCGTGAAGCTGATATGAAGACGGATGCCACTAAAATGCTGGCCCTCGATTGACACGAGGGGAAAGAGAGCTGTTGTGAGGCGTCGCCAGGTCTGGGCCGCCGCCGTCTTCCTCTGCGCGGGCCTGCCGCTCGGGGGATGCGCCGGGTTCGGACCGACGGGGGGAACCGGCGGGTCCCCTGCGCCCTCGGCAGCCGAAACGGCTCCTTCGTCCGCCGGCACCCCGGCGGCCACTCCTTCCGCGTCCCCGCCCGTGTACGTCATCCCGGCCAAGGCGTGCGGCGTGCTGAGTGAGGCGACTCGGCGGAAAGCCAAGCTGCCCGTGGTCAAGTGGCGGGACCCGAGCGGGCGCGGCTGCGAGTGGGCGAACCGTCCCGGCCCGCGAGGGGCGTACCGGCCGCGCAGCGTGGCGGTCGACTACGACCCGGGCGTGGGGTCCGACGACGCCTATGCGAAGCGGATGTTCAAGGAATCCATGGCCCGCGACTATCGCCGGCCCAGTGTCTTCAGCCGGGGCCCGCAGGAGAAGGGGATCGTGAAGCGGGTCGGCACGAGCGCCGTCGGCGAAGACTACGACGAAGCCTATTACGTGTATTACGTCGACCAGGTCGCCGGTTCCAGGCGGGGCCACGGCCTGCTCGTGATCCGGAAGGGCAATGTCATCATCAAGATGAACGCCAGTGGAGGCGACAACTTCGGCACCCGGGTGATCGACGGGAAGCCGATCTCCAGCAAGGTGGCGCAGGACCTGCTCGATGCCACGGCCGACGGCGTGCTCCGCGCCGTCGAGAAGGCGTCCTGACGCGGGCCGGATCAGGCCCGTAGCCGGTTCAGCGGGGGCCTTGGGTGTTCAGAGGGCGCCGTCGCAGCCTTCCGTCAGTCCTTTGGCGGGGTTGCCGTTCTGCTGCCTGGCCGTCTTCTTGGGCGTCCTGCGCGGGGTCGGCGACGTCGAGGGTTCCGCGGACGAGGTGGCGGCGACGGCGGATTTGGGGGTCACCGAGTCGCGGATGGCCTTGGTGGCGATGTCACGGATCTTCGTCCAGTCCGGGTAGCCGGTGTTGATCAAGGGGGGTACGAACTGGACGCTCGTCACCTTGGCGTCCTTCACCTTCAGAGCCAGGGGCACCAGGTGGCTGAGCATGGAGCGCGGGATGTCGGTTCTGATCAGTTCCTTGGTGGCCAGGGCGATCTGGTTGAAGCGGCGCAGCACGGTCGCCGGGTCGGCCTGGTCCAGCAGGGCGCCGAGCACGCAGCGCTGGCGCCGCATCCGGGTGAAGTCGTCGCTGTTGGTGCGCGAGCGGGCGTACCACATGGCGTCCGCGCCCTTGAGCTTGCGCGTCCCGGCCTTGACGAGGCCCTCGTTGTACTTGCCGAACACGACGTCGGTCTCGACGGTGATCGTGATGCCGCCGATGGCGTCGATGAGCCGGGCGAACCCCCACATGTTGACCAGCGCGTACCAGTCGACCTTGACGCCGAGCGTGTAGCCGATCGTGTCCATGAGGACCTTGGGGCCCTGGCGCTGCTTGCCGCCGAAGATCTCGGGGTGGGCGTCGGCGTACTCCCAGACGCTGTTGAGCAGGTCGCTGCGGCCGCCGCCGGGGTCGGGCGGCAGGCGGAAGCCGCCGGGGAAGCGCTCGGCCATGGGGGTGCCGGGGCGGAAGCGCACGTTCTCCAGGTTGCGCGGCAGGCTGAACAGCACGGTGTTGCCGGTCTTCACGTCGATGCTGGCCAGGTTCATGCTGTCGGTGCGCACGCCGACCCGGTGGTCGTCGGCGTCGCCGCCGAGCAGCAGGATGTTGACCCGTTCGCGCCCGGCCCACGGGTCTTCCGGCTTGGGCTGGGCCTGGGTGGGGGAGTCGTCCGGGTTCTCCTGGAAGATGTCGTTGAGCGTCCGCTGGGATGTCCACACGAAGTTGCCGAGGTAGCCGAACGGCACGATCACGGCGACGGCCATGAGACCGGCGAGCGTTCCGGTGAGGATCTGCCCGCCCTGTGGCAGGCGTCCGGGCCGCAGCACCACGAACGAGTGCACGACCAGCGCGAACCACGCCGTCCCCAGCAGGCAGGCGACGATGATGGTCACGGTCAGCCAGGCGTTGTCGACGGCCATGCCCGCCAGCGTGCCGAGGTCGTTGGCGAGCCAGAGGCCGAGCAGCGCGAGCAGCGCTGCGGCGTACAGGGAGATCAGGGTGAGGCCGGTCTTGCGCCAGCCGACCCGCAGGTGCGCCGCTCCGGGCGCGAGTGCGGCCAGCACCAGCCAGCCGAGCACCCCACCCGCTCCCACTGGCTCCTTCGCCTGCTGCACTCCATCCCCGTTTCCCCGCGATTCCTGCTCTAGGCCTCAGTGAGGCGGCAGCCTACGCATCCAATACGAAATAAGTCTTTATCGGAGAGTGAACATCGCCCGCAGAATAATATTCGGTCATGGACTTCGCTGAGATCCAGTACATCGTGACCGGGCGTGTCGCCACCATCACCTTGAACCGTCCCGAGCGACTCAACGCCTTCACCTTTACGATGCGCAGAGAGTTGATCGACGCCTTCGACCGCGCCGACGCCGACGACGACGTGCGCGCCGTCGTGGTCACGGGCGCGGGCCGCGCCTTCTGCGCGGGGGCCGACCTCGGCGGTGGCGGCGGCACGTTCGCCCGCCGCGAGCCCGAGGACCTCGTGGACGGGGCGCCGCGGGACGGCGGCGGCACCGTCGCGCTGCGGATCGCCAGGTCGCTCAAGCCCGTCATCGGCGCGATCAACGGCCCGGCGGTCGGTGTCGGCGTCACCATGACGCTGCCGATGGACGTACGGCTGGCGGCGGAGAGCGCCCGGTTCGGGTTCGTGTTCGCCCGGCGCGGCATCGTCGCCGAGGCCGCCTCCGGCTGGTTCCTGCCCAGGATCGTCGGCATCGCCCAGGCCATGGAGTGGGCCGCGACCGGCCGCGTCTTCCCCGCCGCCGAGGCGCTGGACGGGCGGCTGGTCTCGCGGGTGTATCCGGACGGGGAACTGCTCCCGGCCGCGTACGCGCTAGCCGGCGAGATCGCCGCCAACACCTCGCCCGTCGCCGTGGCCGCCATCCGCCGGCTCATGTGGTCGGGCCTGTCGGCGACCTCCCCATGGGAGGCGCACGCGGCCGACTCCCGGCTCATGGCCGAACTCGGCGCCGCGCCGGACGCCGCCGAGGGCGTGACCGCGTTCCTGGAGAAGCGGCCGGCCCGCTTCCCGATGACGGTGAGCGAGGACCTCCCGTCCGGGGTGCCGTCGTGGCCCGACAATCCCTATCGTGTCTAGCATGTACGAGATCACCACGCTGCGGCTGCCGGACGACTTCGAGGGCGAGGTCGTCGCGACCCTCGTCGCCAGGACGACCGGATCCCGCAGGGCGGTGCTCTACCTGCACGGGTTCACCGACTACTTCTTCCAGGACCACCTGGCCGAGCACTACGTCTCCCGCGGCATCGACTTCTACGCGCTCGACCTGCGCAAATACGGCCGCTCGCTGCGGCCCCACCAGACCAGGGGTCTGGTCAGGAGCGTCACCGACTACTTCCCCGAGATCGACCAGGCCGTGCGGATCATCCGGCGCGACCACGACGAGCTGACCGTCAACGCCCACTCGACCGGCGGGCTGATCGCCTCCCTGTGGGCCGACCGGGTCCGCGGCCGCGGCCTGGTGCAGGGCCTCGTGCTCAACAGCCCGTTCTTCGACCTCAACGTGCCCGCGCCGGTGCGCCTGGCCGCCGACCTGCTCAAGACCCCGATGTCGTACACGCGCCGGGTGCTCCCGCTCCGCGCCGGCACCGCCTACGGCCGCTCACTCCACCGCGACCACAACGGCGAGTGGGACTACGACCTGGAGCTGAAGCCGCTGGGCGGCTTCTCGGTGCACGCCATGTGGCTGGCGGCCATCCGCCGCGCCCAGCGCCGTCTGCACGCCGGCCTCGCCGTCGACGTGCCGGTGCTGGTGCTCGCCTCCTCCACCGGCCTTCGGGTACGCGGCTTCGTGCCCGAGGCGCTGTCGGCCGACATCGTGCTCGACCCGCGGCAGATCGCCCGCTGGGCCACGTCGATCGGCCCCCACGTCACGTGCGTGCGCATCCGCGACGGGCTGCACGACCTGGTGTTGTCAGCCGAGCCGGCGCGCAAGCAGGTCTTCGCCGAGCTCGACCGCTGGATGAACGCGTACGTTCGCCAGAGCGCCGACCAGGGGCTTCACCAAGACCTCCACCAGAACCTTCACCAGGGCCTTCACCAGGGGAACGAGAACAGGCCGTAGTACGCCGCCGCCACCATCAGCAGGCCGGTGCCGCCCAGCACGCCCGCCATCGCGACGTGCTGCCACCGGCTCGGCCGCATGCCCTCGCGCAGCGCCGACACGACCGCCGCCACCGCCGTGACCTCCTGGATCAGCATGAGGACGGCCAGCACCCGCACCACCAGCCACCCGGCCAGCACGGCCGGCCAGGCGCCCGCCTGGTGGATCGAGAACAGCACCAGCAGCGTGATGAAGGCCACCGCCGACGCCAGCAGCCCGAGACTGGTCCACGCGATCCTGACCAGCCGCCGCCGGATCGGCGCCCACAGGCGCGCGTTGGTCTCGACCGTCAGGCTGCCACGGCCGCGCAGCCGCACCACGATGGCGGCGACCGGGCCGGCGACGTAGCCGACGGCGGCCAGGCAGATCGTCAGGCCGAGCATGGTGCCGCCGGCGTACCAGGGGGCCTCGGGGACGTCGGCGGCCTCGAACCGCTGCACGGGGGTGGAGCCGGCCATGCGGAGCGCGGGCTCGGCGGTGG
>DASUCK010000280.1:0-4537 GCA_036276095.1 Nonomuraea sp.
GGACAGGGACGGATGGGCGTCCCCATGGCCCGGCGGCTCGCGGCGGCCGGGCACGACGTGACCCCGTGGCGGCGCGGCACCGGCGTCACCGCCGCCGCCGCGGTGGAGGGCGCGGAGGTCGTCATCACGATGCTGAGCGACCCGGCCGCCGTGCGCAGCGTTCTGACGGAGGCGCTGCCGGGGCTGCGGCCGGACGCGACGGTGGTCGAGATGTCCACGATCGGCCCGGACGCGGTCCGCGAGCTGCGGGCGCTGCTGCCCGCCTCCGTGCGCCTGGTGGACGCACCCGTGCTGGGCAGCGTGGGGCCGGCCGCCGAGGGCAGGCTGACGGTGCTGGCCGGTGGTGACGTCTCCGGGTGCCGCGAAGTGCTGTCGGCGTTCGGGAGCGTACGGGAGCTGGGGCCCCTGGGGGCGGGCGCGGCCATGAAGCTCGCCGTCATGAGCGCGCTGGTGCCCGCGCAGGTGCTGCTCGCCGAGACGTACGCGTACGCCGCGGCGCACGGCGTGGACCGCGACGCGCTGGCCGACGTGCTGGCCGGCACCCCGCTGGGCGGCCTGGCCGAGCGGCTGCGCGTGCCCTCGCGCGAGACCAGGTACGCGCTCGCGCACGCCGTCAAGGACCTGGGCCTGGCCGCCTGGCAGGGCGCGTCGCTGGCCACGGCCGCGCGGGCGCGGCTGCAGGAGGCCGCCACCGCCGGGCTGGGCGGGCGCGACCTGACGGCCATCGTCGAGCACGCCGGCGGCCCTCCCGAGCGGCGGGCCGTGCCGCTCAACCTGGCGACTGTCCCGGCCACGAACGGGAGGTACTCGCACGCGGTCCGGGCCGGCGACACGCTCTACGTCTCCGGCGTGGCGGCCTTCGACGAGGACGGGAAGCTGGTCGGCGAGGGCTCCATGACGGCCCAGTCCGAGCACGTGTTCCGGGTGATCGAGCGCATCCTGGCCGACCAGGGGGCCACCTTCGAGGACGTCGCGTTCATCCGGACGTACCTGACGGACATGGACGCCCGCGCCGAGTACGGCGCCGTCCGGCGCAGGTACATCACCGGCACGCCCCCGGCCAGCACGACGGTCGAGGTGTCGCGGCTGTTCATGCCGGGGCTGCTGCTCGAAGTGGACCTGATCGTGGCACTCAGGACAGCGGCCCGGTGACGGACTCGGCGGCGGCCACCACGGCGCCGTCGGCCACCAGGCGCACCGCGGAGTCGATCTCCGGCGCCAGGAACCGGTCGGGTCCGGGGGCGGGCACGGTGTCGCGCAGCGCCCTGACCACGGCCGCCGTGGCGGGCGCGGGCTGCAGCGGAGCGCGCAGGTCGATCGCGCGCGCCGCGGTCAGCACCTCGATGGCCAGCACGCGGGTGAGGCCGTCGATCGACCTGCGCAGCTTGCGCGCGGCCGACCAGCCCATGGAGACGTGGTCCTCCTGCATGGCCGAGCTGGGGATGGAGTCGACGCTGGCGGGCACGGCCAGGCGCTTCAGCTCCGAGACGATGGCCGCCTGGGTGTACTGGGCGATCATGTGACCGGAGTCGACGCCGGGGTCGTCGGCCAGGAACGCCGGCAGGCCGTGGTTGCGGGCCACGTCGAGGAACCGGTCGGTGCGGCGTTCGGACATCGAGGCCAGGTCGGCGGCCACGACGGCGAGGAAGTCCAGGACGTAGCCGAGGGGCGCGCCGTGGAAGTTGCCGTTGGACTCGACGCGGCCGTCGGCGAGCACGACCGGGTTGTCGACGGCGCTGGCCAGCTCGCGCCCGGCGACGGCGGCGGCGTGGGCGATCGTGTCGCGGGCGGCGCCGGCGACCTGGGGGGCGCAGCGCAGGGAGTAGGCGTCCTGGACGCGGGTACAGGCCGCCGGGTCGCGATGACTCGCCATGATGCCGGAATTTTGCAGAATTTTCGCCATATTGGCGGCGGAGAGTGCCTGGCCCGGGTGCGGGCGCAGCGCCTGCAGCTCGGGCATGAACACCCGGTCGGTGCCCAGCAGCGCCTCCACGCTCATCGCCGCGCTCACGTCGGCCGTCCTGACCAGCCGGGTGAGGTCCTCGATGGCCAGGACGAGCATGCCGAGCATGCCGTCGGTGCCGTTGATGAGCGCCAAACCCTCCTTGGCGGCCAGCTCGACCGGCTCGATGTGGGCCTGTTTGAGCGCCTCGGCCGCCGAGAGGACGTCTCCAGACTTGTCGCGCACGGCGCCTTCGCCCATGAGGGTGAGCGCGACGTGCGCGAGCGGCGCGAGGTCGCCCGAGCAGCCGAGGCTGCCGTACTCGTGCACGATCGGCGTGATACCCGCGCCGATCAACGCGGCCAGGGTCTTGGCGGTGGTGGGCCGGACGCCGGTGTGGCCGGTGGCGAGGGTGCGCAGGCGCAGCAGCATGAGCGCGCGCACGACCTCGGTCTCCACCTCCGGCCCGCTGCCCGCCGCGTGGGAGCGCACGAGCGAGCGCTGGAGCTGCGCGCGCAGCTCCGGATGGATGTGGCGAGTGGCGAGCGCCCCGAACCCGGTCGAGATGCCGTACGCCGGGACCGGCGTCTCGGCCAGCTCGTCCACCCGCTGGCGGGCGGCCGACATGGCGGCCACCGCGTCGTCGGTCAGCCGGACGGCGGCGCCGTGCCGGGCCACGTCGATCACGTCCTGGAAGGTGAGCGGCTCAGGGCCGACGGCCACGACTCCGTTGTCGCGCATGGTGGGTCTCTCTCGCTGCTAGGAACCGGCGGATGCCAGCTGCGTGGTAACTGGCGTATGCGATGGTAGCCCCTTACCCCGGAACACCGCCGACAGCCCTTCCCTGCCCCGGTCGGTGACGATCACCGCCCTCGGGACGGCCCCGCGCCGGTACCAGCCCCGCGCGAACAGCGCCTCGGTGACGGCCGCGCCGAGCGCGCCGCCGAGATGCGACCGGCGCTCGGTCCAATCCAGGCATTCGGGGGCGAACCGGCGCCGGGAGCTCCGCGCGGCGGCCACGTCCACGCCGAGGCCGGCCAGCAGCCGCTCCCCTTCACCGCTCAGGTCGCCTTCACCGCTCAGGTCGCCGGCAGTGAGGTAGCCGCCGGCCCGCAGGCCGTCGAGGAGGGCCACGCCGGCGCGCCCGGCGAGGTGGTCGTAGCAGGTGCGGGCCTCCTCCAGCAGCCTGGCCTGCCGCGACTGGCGCAGCGACCGCACCGGCGGGCGGGCGCTGATCCGGGCCAGCGCCTCCAGCACCTCGGCCACCTCGTGCCCGGCCAGGCGGTAGTAGCGGTGGCGGCCCTGGCGTACGACGTCCACCAGGCGGCCGTCGAGCAGCCTGGCCAGGTGGGCGCTCGCGGTGGCGGCGCTCACCCCGGCGACCCTGGCCAGCTCGCCGGCGGCCAGCGCCCGGCCGTCGAGCAGGGCCGTCAGGATGGCCGCCCGGGTCGGGTCCGCGATGAGCGCGGCGACCGGGGCGAGGTCGGCGTCTCGGGCGATGTGTTCCATGCTCACAACGCTAGTACGCCGACATTTCGCCCGCTGTCGAAGGGTGCCGGTGTCGGTGTCGTGTCGGTCGGAAGCCGCCCGGTCCTGTCCCGCCGGCGCTCCAGAGGAGCTTCCGAGGGATTTCGGGCGGCCTTCGGGTTCGAGGGGGATTCTGGCGGGTTGTGGGGATTCAGCGCAGGGCTCAGCGTTTGCCCAGGGCCTTGCGGATCGTGTCGCGGGCCAGGTCCATGAGCGCCAGGGGCGTCCCCATGAGGAGGTTCTTGGTGGCGGACTCGGTGCCGGGGTGCGGGCGCGACGGCGCCAGGCTCTCGGCCGCCCGTACGGCCGCGGCCATGGTGCGGCGCTCGGCGACGGAGGTGCGGGCGCGCAGGCGGGCGAACTCGTACCGCTCCTCGCCGCGGGCGTGCGTCATGACGGCGACGCGCAACTCCCCCAGCCGCTCCCAGAACCGGGGGTGGTCGACGCCGTCGCGGTGCAGGTCGAGAAGGAGCCGCTTGGCGTGGTTCTCCTCGCGCAGCCGGTCGGCGACCACGCCCTGCCCGTTGTCGAGCCGGCGGCGCGCGTACGGGTGGACGATCTCCTCCTCGGCGGTCTCGTGCACCGACAGCATCCTCGTCAGGCGGCCGAACGCGGCCTCGACCTTGTCGGGCGGCGCCTGCTCGACCTCGTCGAACATGTCCCTGATCCGCCCGTGCTGCGCCATCAGCAGCTCGATCACGTCGTGTTCTGCCACGCAGGCGGCCTACCCCGGCCCGCCGCGGGCACGCTCGCCGTTACCGAACGCGGGGCGTCAGAGGACCGAACGCGGAGGTGGCCCGGCCGCCTCCGGGGGACCCGCTGCCCGGCGGGTGTGCCGCGATCATGGGCGGCCGGCGGTATTCCGGTTTGGGGACTCGGCCGAGATTCGCTAGAGTTCTCTCGTCGCCCGGTGCTCGCGGGGCGGATGCGGAAGTGGCTCAGTGGTAGAGCATCACCTTGCCAAGGTGAGGGTCGCGGGTTCGAATCCCGTCTTCCGCTCGGAGTGGGATTTTCGGCTCGGTGGCGTGGCCGAGAGGCGAGGCAGCGGCCTGCAAAGCCGTCCACACG
>DASUCK010000281.1:0-9908 GCA_036276095.1 Nonomuraea sp.
CTTCGCAGGCGCCGTCCCCGCCGTCCCCGCCCGTGCCGGCGGCGGGGGCGATGAGCAGGAGGCTCTTCCTCGGGCGGGCCACCGCGGCCGTCGCCGGGGTGAGCGCGGTGACCGCGGTTGGTTACGGCATGTCGAGCGCCCTCGGCGACCCGGTGATCGAGCCGGTCAGGGTACGCCTGCCGAAGCTCGACCCGCGGCTCCGCGGCCTGCGGTTCGCCGTGGTGAGCGACATCCACCTCGGGCCGCTCACCGGCAGGGCGCACACCGAGCGCATCGTCCGCATGATCAACGGGCTGGAGGCCGACGTCGTGGCGATCGTCGGCGACCTGGTGGATGGGTCGGTGGCCGAGCTCGGCCCGCTGGCCCGGCCGCTGCAGAACCTCGAATCCCGTTACGGCGCATATTTCGTGACCGGCAACCACGAATACTTCTCCCCGGGCGGCTTCACCGAGTGGATCGAGGAACTCGGCGAGCTCGGCGTACGCTCGTTGCGAAACGAGCGCGTCGAGATCCAGCACGGGGGCGCCGTGCTCGACCTGGCGGGCGTCAACGACCTCAACGGCACCGCCCAGGACGACGGCCCCGACTTCGCCAGGGCGCTGGCCGGCCGCGACACCAGCCGTTCGACGGTGCTGCTCGCGCACCAGCCCATCCTGGTCGACCAGGCCGCGCGCTACGGCGTCGACCTGCAGCTCTCCGGCCACACACACGGCGGGCAGATCATGCCGTTCAACCTGGTGGTGCGCCTGCAGCAGCCGGTGGTGTCGGGGCTGGCCACGATCGACGGCGTGCAGGTCTACGTGACCAGGGGCGCCGGCTTCTGGGGGCCGCCGGTGCGGGTGGGGGCGCCACCCGAGATCACCATGCTGGAACTGACGTAAGGTAATCCGGTGGTCACGCGCCGCCATCCTGCCGTATAGTATCCGACTGGATACTCTCGGAGGTGGGCATGGTGACTTCCCCGATGGAGGCGTCGCTGGCGACCGACGTCGCCGCCTGGGCCAAGCGGGGCGGGCTGCTGTTCAAGCAGGCCAGGAGCGCGGCCAGCATGCCACAACGGGCGCTGGCCAGCATGAGCGGCACGTCGAGGACCACGCTGTCGGCGTACGAACACGGCCGGAAGTCGCCGACGCTGGAGACGGCGGGGCGCATCCTCGACGCGGCCGGGTTCCGGCTGGCGCTGGAGCCGAAGGTGGAGTTCGCGGCCCGGGAAGGCGGCGACGGGCGGGCGTTCCACGTGCCGAGCCGGCTGCGGCGGCTGCCGGTCGCGGCGGCGCTCGGGGTGGCGCGCCTGCGCGACCGGGCCTACGACCTGGCCGACCGGGAGGAGCGGCGGGCGGCATACGCGCTGCTGCTGCGCGAGGGCGGCCCGCAGGAGCTGCTCGACCACGTCGACGGCGTCCTTCTCGCCGAGCTCTGGGAAGACCTGGATCTGCCAGCTGATGTCCGCGCCGAGTGGCGGCCTTTGGTCGAAGCGGCGAGGCTTGGGGCCGGTGTTAACAATTGATGAGGTTTTCGGGGGCCTATTCGAGGTGTGTAACCTGCGCGCGGGGCCGCAGACGTAATACTCTCGGCCACGAGCCGCCGGGATTATCCCGCTCGTCTCTTGTCCGATCGCTTCTGGCCGACACCTGGATACGCTGAAATCATGACTGCCCCTGGCCGACGCCGGCCAACCCACGTGCTGGCCAACGCGCCGTTCCGACGGCTCTGGACGGCCATGTCGGTGTGCAGTCTGGGTGACTGGCTCAACATCCTGGCGCTGACCGCGCTGGCGGCCAATCTCACCCAGCAGGACGACTACCGCATGCAGTCGCTGGCCGTCGGCGGCGTCTTCGTCGCCAAGATGCTGCCGGCCGTGCTGCTCGGGCCGCTCGCGGGCGTGTTCGCCGACCGGTTCGACCGGCGGCTGACGATGTTCTCGGCCGACCTGGCCCGGTTCGCCGTCGTGTTGTCGATCCCGCTGGTCAACAGCTACCAATGGATCATCATCGCGACCGTCCTGGTCGAGTGCGTCAACCTGTTCTGGGTGCCGGCCAAGGACGCCACGGTGCCCAACCTGGTGCCCAAGGAGCAGCTGGAGTCGGCCAACCGGCTCAACCTGCTGGTCACCTACGGCAGCGCGCCGGTCGCCGCCATGCTGTTCGCCGCGCTGTCGGTGCTGGGCGACCTGGTCACGGGCGTCGTGCCGGTCCTGGCCGGGCGTGACGCCACGGGGGTGGCGCTGGTGGTCAACGCCTGCGCCTATCTGGTCTCGGCGTTCCTGATCTTCACGCTGCGCGACATCCCCAGGCGCGACGGCGCGATCTCCACTCCGTCGGTGCTCAAGCAGATCGTCGAGGGCTGGCGGTTCGTCGGCGGCAACCGGCTGGTGCGGGGGCTGATCATCGGCATGCTGGGGGCGTTCGCCGCCGGCGGGGCCGTGGTAGGCGTGGCCCGCATCTACGTCGGCACGCTCGGCGGCGGCGACGCGGCGTACGGCGTCGTGTTCGGGGCGGTCTTCGTCGGCATGGCGCTGGGCATGTTCTTCGGGCTCCGGCTGCTGCGCGAGCTGTCGCGGCGGCGGCTGTTCGGGCTGGCGATCACGGTCGCCGGGGTGGTGCTGGTGGCGATCGCGCTCGTCCACAACCTGGTGATCGTGGTCATGCTGACCGTGCTGCTGGGGGCGTGCGCCGGCATCGCGTGGATCATCGGCTACACGCTGATCGGTCTCGAGGTCGAAGACGGGCTGCGGGGTCGTACCTTCGCGTTCCTGCAGTCGACGGCGCGGGTGACGCTGCTGCTGGTGGTCGCGGTGGCGAGCCCGCTGGCGGCGTTGTTCGGCGTCCACACGCTGGAGCTGGGCGAGATCGGCTACCGCTTCGACGGCACCAACCTGGTGCTGGTGGTCGCCGGGGTGCTGGCGATGATGGTCGGCCTGCTCGCGCTGCGCCACATGGACGACAGGAAGGGCGTCTCGCTGGCGGCCGACCTCATCGCCGCGGTGCGCGGCGAGCGGTTCCCCGGCGAGGCGGTCGAGCACGTGCCGGGGCTGTTCGTGGCGTTCGAGGGCGGGGAGGGGTCGGGCAAGACCACCCAGTCCCGGCTGATCGCCATCTGGCTGCGCGACCAGGGATACGACGTCGTGCAGACGCGCGAGCCCGGCTCGACCAAGGTCGGCATGCGGCTGCGGGCCATCCTGCTCGACGCGGCCGAGCGCGGCCTGTCGGCGCGCTCGGAGGCCCTGTTGTACGCCGCCGACCGAGCTGAGCACGTCGAGAAGGTGATCAGGCCGGCGCTCTACCGCGGCTCGCTGGTGGTCACCGATCGCTACGTCGACTCGTCGCTGGCCTACCAGGGCGCGGGGCGCGCGCTCGACGCGAAAGACGTGTCCAAGCTCAACGCCTGGGCGACCAGCGGGCTGGTGCCCCACCTGACCGTGCTCATCGACACGCCGCCCGAGATCGGGCTGACCCGGCTGGGCGGGGCGGTCGACCGGATCGAGGCCGAGCCGCTGGAGTTCCACGAACGGGTACGCAAGGAGTTCCGCGCGCTGGCCGCCGCCGCTCCCGAGCGCTACCTGGTGGTCGACGGCACCCAACCGGTCGAAGTGATCACCCGACAGATCCAGGACCGCATCCGCGACCTGCTGCCCGACCCGGTACCGCGGGAGTCGGAAGACGCCACCGGCACGATGCCGGCGATTCGCGACTGAGGCCGTGCCGGTGCCTGAGCCGGTGCTTGAGCCGCGGTGCCTGTGCCTGTGCTGGTGACTGCGCCCGTGATTGAGCCCTCGACCGGGCCCTCGACCGGGCCAGTGCCTGTGCCCGTTGGTGTGCTTGTTGGTGTGCCTCGGGCGGCCGAGCGCGACTAGCCTTACGCCGTGACGGTTTTCGATGACCTCGTCGGGCAGGACCAGGCGAGTGCCGTGCTGTCGCGGGCCGCGACGGCGGCGGCTGAGGTCGTCGGTGGCGGGCGCGGCGCGGGCATGACGCATGCCTGGCTGTTCACCGGCCCGCCCGGCTCCGGGCGGGAAGACGCCGCCCGCGCCTTCGCCGCGGCGCTGCTGTGCCCCGACGGCGGCTGCGGCCACTGCGACCAGTGCCACCAGGTGCTGATCGGCTCCCACCCCGACCTGGAGTCCGTACGCCCGGAGGGCCTGTCCTACAGCGTCAAGCAGACCCGCGAGCTCATCCTGCGCGCGGCCGGTGCGCCGACGCAGGGCCGGTGGCGGGTGATTCTCTTCGAGGACGCCGACCGGGCCACCGAGTCGGCCGCGAACGCCCTGCTCAAGGCCATCGAGGAACCGCCGCCCCGTACGGTGTGGCTGTTGTGCGCGCCCGCCCCCGACGATCTGATGATCACAATCCGGTCGCGTTGCCGGCTGGTCACGCTGACCACGCCCAGCACCGAGGCGGTCGCCCACGTGCTGGCCACGCGCGACAGCGTGCCGTGGGAGACGGCCCGGTTCGCCGCGAGGGCCGCCCAGGGGCACATCGGCAGGGCGCGGGCGCTCGCCCTGGACGAGGGGACCAGGCGGCGCCGCGAGGCCGTGCTGAGCATCCCGCGTACGCTGACCGACGTCGGCGAGTGCGTGACAGCCGCCGAGCGCCTGGTGAAGACGGCTGAGGAGGAGGCGGCCGCGGCGACGTCCGCGCTCAACGAGAACGAGACCGCCGAGCTGCGCAAGCTCTACGGCGAGGGGTCCACGGGCAAGGGCCTCAACCGCGGTCTGGTGCGCGGTGGGGCCGGGGCGCTGAAGGAGCTGGAGGACCGGCAGAAGTCGCGGGCGACCCGGATCAAGCGGGACTCGCTGGACGCGGCGCTGCTGGAGCTGGTGTCGTTCTATCGGGACGTGCTGGCGATGCAGTTCGGGGCCGAGGTGGAACTGGCGAACGACGACATCCGGTCCGACCTGGACCAGCTGGCCAAGCGGTCGACGCCGGAGGAGACGCTGCGGCGGCTCGACGCGATCATGCGGTGCCGGGAACGGCTGGCGGCGAACGTCAACCCGCAGATCGCGGTCGAGGCGATGATGCTGGCGCTGCGTACCTGACGTTCGGTCGGACGGGAACGGGGCCGGCACGTCCGGCTCGGACGGGAACGGGTCTGGCACGTCCGGCTCGGACGGCGCGAGCGGGCGCTCCGCGCGGACCTGGTGCGCTGACGAACTCGCAGGCATTCGCCTCGCCGCACTCTGACCTCGACCGCCCGGTGCCACGTAATGTGGCAAGGAAGGCCGCAAGACCCCCTAGGCCGTCAGGAGGCGAGATCGAGCCCATGGGAATGATCATGGCCGTGAGCTTCACCCGTTACGGGAGGCTCTACTACCTCGATCCCGGCGAGCACAGCCCGAAGGTGGGCGACAAGGTGCTCGTGCCGACGGACTCGGGTCCAGAGGTGGCCGAGTGCGTGTGGGCGCCGCAGTACACGAGCGAGGAGATCGACGGGCTGCCGGTGTGCGCCGGGCTCGCGGGCGAGGAGCACCTTGCCCGCGACGAGTCGAACAAGCGCCGCAGGGCCGAGGCGCGCAGCGTGTCCAAGCGCCTGATCAAACGGCACGCGCTGCCGATGAAGGTCGTCGGCGTCGACTATCTGGATCAGGACAACGTCTACACGGTCTACTTCTCGGCCCCGCACCGGGTCGACTTCCGCGCTCTCGTCCGCGACCTGGCCCGCAACCTTCGAGCCCGGGTCGAACTGCGGCAGATCGGGCCGCGGGACGAGGCGCGGCTGCAGGGCGGCATCGGGCCATGCGGTCGCGACCTGTGCTGCGCCACGTTCCTGAAGGACTTCGAGCCGGTGTCCGTACGCATGGCCAAAGATCAGGACCTCCCGGTCAATCCCTTGCGTATTGCTGGGGCTTGTGGGCGGCTGATGTGTTGCCTGAAGTACGAGCACCCGTTGTATGTCGAGACTCGCACCAGAATGCCTAGGGCTGGGAGCCGCGTGAGCACCCCTCAAGGGGAGGGAACCGTCGTGGGTCACAACGTTCCATCGGACACCGTGACGGTGCGCCTCGACGACGGTGGACGGCGCTGTGCATGCCCCTCGGCGTCGGTGTGTTCCCCTCGCGTCCAGCACGACCAGATGTACGGCCAGGACCGGGAACAGACCGCTCAGCGTCCCTCCGGCGGGCAGGGTTGAATGCGGGGATATTCACGCGGAGTGTCCAACACCCCGCGCCCCCCCGAGGGGTAACGGAAGAGGTACGCCGACGCGGCACCAGCGTTGGCGTACCTCACCTCGTCCTCGTCGGGGAATTGCTCGCCCGCTGCTCGGTTCGACTTCCCCGCCGGCTTGTCCGCCGCTATGGCCGGGATTTCCTCCGCGCTTATCTTCGCGTCCGTTTACGGCGGCAGCCACCCCGCGGGTACCCCTTTGAAACCGTGTCCAAGTGGGCACACTGCGGCCGGCCTGCCAGCATGCCCCGAGCGCCGCACACGGCCAACCGGCCACCACCGGGTCGTATTCCCCGATACGCACAACCAGCGCCCTCAGCACACCCTCATCGAGACCACCAGCCCGCTAGCCCCAGCCCGATTTTCCTCTTTTCATAATCGCCGCATGGGGAACCGGAGTGGAGCTGGATTTGACGCGAGATCGCGTATTACGCGGTACCGCCCACCCGAAGATCTACACGTGTATATGCTGGCCGCCGAAACCCAGGTCACGGTATCCGAAGGAGGCGATGTGGGGGTCTGCATCTACATCGACGTCGTCAGGGACGGAAAGAAGCTCGGCAGCTACGACCTCGACAAGAGCGCGTACCACCTCCGCATGGGGCTGGAGGCACTGGGGCTCGACGGCGACAAGATCGTTCACGGGGTGGGGGGTCCGGACGGCGACGATGCTGAGGGGGCGGAGGACGGACTCGTGGGCCGACTCACCTCCGAGCAGGTCAGGGCCTTATGGGAGCGCCTTTCGCCTGTCACCGCCGAGCAGTTCATGACGGGCCTACGGACGACCGAGAACGTCAACGACGACGACGAGGAGTACTACACGCTGTACTTCGCCGACCTCAAGGAGTCGTACAATGCGGCCGTTCGCGCGGGCGCGGGTATGACGATGTCCTGGTACTGACGGCCCGCGCCAGGCGCAAACCGCTGCTTGGCATCTATGATCACCTCCGGCGGATCGGGGACCGCAACCGGCACAGTGAGCGTTTGACGCAGCCTGCCGCCGACGAGGTATTCAGCCAGCCGGACACGGACACCGCCACCCCGAGCCGTAGCTGCACAGTGGGGGCAGGACTCTGGGCGGGCTGCCGCACGATGATGCGCATGCCGGGTTCCGCCGTGACCGCTCCACCAGGAGTTCCGGGCGTCGGCTCGGCGAGTGCGGGCGAGCGTGGAGACCCCGCAGGAGCGGGGACCGAGGTGGAGACAACGTCCCGGGCGATTCGCTGGTGGTGCGCCTGAACGACGGGGCCGGAGGTGCTGGTCTTCGAGGGCCGGCGTGTGAGGGCCGCGTAAGGCGCACGACTCGATGGAGGGGGAGGCGGGCGCGGATCCGATCAAACCCGGGCCCGGTGGCATGACGTCCGGTCGTTGCCGGGCTGGAGTACGGGGTCGGATGGGTGGTGGCCGGCGGGTGTTGTGGGGCTGAAAACGGGCGTATGGGACGGGAGCGAGGACCCCTCGGGCTCCTGTAGACTCGTCACGGTCGAAACGACGCCGCCTTAGCTCAGTCGGCCAGAGCACTTCACTCGTAATGAAGGGGTCTGGGGTTCGAATCCCCAAGGCGGCTCCCAGCTCAAAGGCCCTCCCGGATGATCCGAGAGGGCCTTTCGCATGGGCGTACAGCAGCGAAGTACAGCTACGGGTTCTCACCGTTGAGGCTGTCGTTGAGCTGGTCGAGCGCCTTGCGGGTCTCTGGGCTGGCGATCTGGGTGTAGACGTTCATGGTCACGGAGATCTGCGAGTGCCGCAGGATGCGCATGGCGACGCGCGGGTGGACGCCGAGGGCCGCCAGCATCGAGGCGCAGGTGTGGCGGGTGTCGTGAACGCGGATGCGCGGCAGGCCGGCCTTCCTCGCGTGCAGCTCGAAGGAGCGGTTGAAGTTGCGGGGTTCGATCGGCGTACCCCACTTGGTGGTGAAGACAAGTTCCGAGTCCTGCCACTTGTCGCCGGCCTCGCGGCGGGCATCGTCCTGGACGCGGCGACGGTGCCGTAGAGCGGTGACGCACAAGGCGGGCAGGGGGAGGCTGGCGTCTGACTCCACCGTCTTGGTGGTGTCCCGGTGCAGCAGTACGCCGTGTACGCGGCTGAGCTGATGGCCCACCGACAGCTCTTGGCCGGCAAGGTCGATGTCCCTCCAGGTGAGGCCGAGGACCTCCCCGCGACGCAGGCCCAGGACCAGCAGGAGCACAAACGCGGCGTACTGAGGTTCGTCGGCCGCCCGGAGGTGCTCCAGGAACGTCCGAGCCTCATCGACGCCCCACACTGTGCTCTTGCGCTTCCTGGCGGATGTCTTCGGCAACGTGGTCAGGGAGACCACGTTCTTGCTGATCAGTTCCTCTCGGATGGCGTGGCTGATCGCGGAGCGGAACACGCGGCGGACGCTCTCGATCGTGCCCCGTGACGGGTAGTCCTTGCAGCACTTGCCGATGGCACAGCAGGGTTTCTTGCGCTTCTTCTTCTGCGCGCAGCAGGTGCACATGGTGGGCAGGGTGTTGAGCCACGCCTGTACGTCGCGCACTGTCAGCTTGTCGAGGCGCTTGTTGCCAAGGCCGGGAATCAGGTAGAGCCGGACGAGCGCCTCGTATCCTGCGTAGGTCGTCGGCTCGCGGTTGGGCTGCACCACGTTGGCGAGCCAGCGGGTCAAGAACGCAGCCACGGTCTCGTGCTTGGTGGCCACCGGTCCCTTGCGGGCTTGCTCGTGGAGCTTGAGCCACTTCTCGTGCGTCTCCTCGCGGGTCTTGCCGTAGGCCCACTTGCGGGTGCGCTTCCCTTCAGGTGTGGTGACCCAGACATAGCCTGCCCAGCCGTTCCTGTACGGGAAGATCGAGCCTTCGTTGTTGGCCCGGGTCCGTCGGTTCTTGCGTGGACCGCGCTCGGGCTCGTCCGGGGCTGCCGTGATGGTCTTGGCGGGCATCAGGCAGCCTCCTCACAGAGCTGAGCGACGTACGCCTCCAGCGAGGAGGCGGGGATACGGCGGCACCGGGCCCCGACGACGATGGACTGGAGTTCGCCGGAGCGGATGAGGTTGTAGAGGGTCCAGCGGCTGACCTTCAGGGCGGCCATCGCTTCCGGGACGGTGAGCAGTTCAGTGGTCATGCGGTCCCCCGAGGTGTGCTGATGCTGTCTGCTGGCCGGTGATGGCGGCGGCGAGGAGTTGGTCGCCGATCGACAGGCCTTGTCCGGCGTAGGCCCAGTGGGCGATGACCAGGACGGTGTCCTCCTCGAACAGTGGGAGGCGTCCGGTGGTGATCTGTTCGGTGCGCATGTGTTGTTCGCGGGCGGTGCGTAGGGCGCCCAGAGTTGTGGAGTAGTGGCGGCTCTTGGTGGAGAAGTGGCCGCGGAAGCCGAGCATGTGGGCCCAGTGGGTGAGCCTCAGGTCGGCCAGGCCGGGGTGCTCGCCGAGGCGCATGCAGGCGGCGATGAGGCGGCGGGCGTGGTCGCGGACGGGGAGGGCGTCGAGGTTGTCGAGGGGTTGGATGCGCCGGTCGAGGGTGCCGACGCATTCGGCGGCCTTGGTGGCGTACTTGGCGATGTAGCCGGCGACGGCCTGGTCGGTGAGGTTGCCGTCCATGGTGATGGGGCGGACGTCGAGCTGGGTACCCCAGCGGAAGGTCCGGCTCAGCGGCTTTACCTCCGCCGTTACCGCGTTCGCTGCGTGGTGGACGGCTTGTTCCAGGGCGTCGGCGGTGGCCCAGGTGGGTGGTGGCGAGTGCGGGCCGTCCGGGCCGTCGAGGCGGATGACGGCGT
>DASUCK010000282.1:0-8772 GCA_036276095.1 Nonomuraea sp.
TGTTCCTGTATCTCACTCATCGCTGTCCTCGTCGCCTCCCCGGCCACACGGAGGAGTCGCCTCTCCGGGAGGGCGCCTGATCACTGCCGCTCCCACATCTGGTACCCAGGTCCACCTGGCGTCGATGCAGGTGGGATCGCAAAGGGCATGTCCTCACGATCTCTGGAGCGGGACGGGTGAAACAATCGCCAACCACGACCCGATTGATAAGCCGGGCTGAATAGTATGGGGTGATGGACTGGCAGGAAATCGAGGCGTTCCTGGCCGTCGCCGACGAGTTGCACTTCGGTCGCGCGGCGCAACGCCTGCACCTGTCCCAGGCTCGCGTCAGCCAGACGATCCAGAAACTGGAACGGCGGGTCGGCAGTGCGTTGTTCGACCGCACGACCCGCCGGGTCAGCCTCACCCCGATCGGACAGCGACTGCTGGCGGATCTGCGGCCGGCCCATCAGTCCGTACTGGACGCCCTCGGCCGCGCGCAGGCTGCCGGGCGCGGCATCGCCGGCGTCCTGCGCGTCGGATTTCTCGGGCCGGTCGCCGGACGGGTCGTGCTGGAGGCGATGAACGCCGTCCGCGCCAGCCACCCCGCCCTGGACATCCAGCTGCGCGAAACCCAGATCGCCGACCCGTGCCGGCCGCTGCGCGAAGACGAGGTGGACGTAGTGCTGACCCAGCTTCCCGTCAACGAACCGGGCATCAGCACCGGCCCCGTCATCTTGTCCGAGCCGCGAGTCCTCGCCGTGTCCGCCCGCCACCCCTACGCCCGACGCGAATCCGTCGGCCTGGAGGACCTGGCCCGCGACCACACGTTCCGCCCGGCCGGCAACCCCTCGCCGGACTGGCTGAACAACTACCTGCCCTGGTCGACACCAGCGGGCCGACCCATCGAACGCGGGCCGGCCGTCGCCACCTTCCAAGAACTGCTGGCACTCATCGCGGCCGGCCAAGGCATCTGCCCGGTAGCCGCCCACAACACCCGCTACCACCCACGCCCGGACATCGCCTTCGTCCCCCTCGCCGACGCGCCACCCTTCGAATTCGGCCTGGCCTGGCGCACCAGCGCACACACCGGCCGGGTCAAAACCTTCATCGAGACGACCGGCAATCTCGTCACCGCATGGGGCGGCCCGACAGCAGCAGCCCAGCGCTGACGGCTCTTACCTGGATTGTCTCGTCGGAGACGGCGTCCGCAACGAGGCCATGGGGCGGTCCGGGAACGCTGGTCAACAAGGGTCGATCGTCACCGAAGAGCGGCCCGCAGGAGCCGGACCGGAGGCAGCGTCCTCCGACTCGCGGGTAACTTCGGTCCAGCCGTCTCATGAACGGCCCCTCCACCCGTCCTGGGGGATTCCGACCGGCAGGCCTTCTGCGATCTTCGCGGACAAGGCTCGGATCGTCGGTTCTGCGAGGAAGTCCTCGACCGTGATCTCGACTCCCCAGGTGCGAACCACGGTTTCGAGGATCTCGAAGACCTGCAGCGAGTGGCCGCCCGAGAGGAAGAAGTCGGTGTCCTGGGTGATGGAGTCGACGCCCAGGACGCGCGTCCACAACGCGGCCAGCTCCTCCGTCACGCTGCCGTTGACGAGGGTGGCGGCGGTGGGCGCCGCGGGAGCGCGGACGGGCAGCGCGGCCAGTGCTGCGCGATCGGCCTTCCCGGAGGAGTTGAGCGGTATCCGATCGACGAACGTGAAGGTCGACGGAACCATGAACGACGGCAGGCGCCCGGCCAGAAACTCCCTGAGCTCGGCGGTGCCAGGAGCGTCGTGCCCGGGACCGACGAGGTAGGCGACCAGCCGTTCGTCGGTGGCGTCGACCACCGCTTTCACCACGACGGCATCGTCGATTCGGGGATGGCGTCGCAACTCCTGTTCGACCTCTGCCGGTTCGATGCGGAAGCCTCGAACCTTGATCTGGGCGTCCTTGCGCCCCTGGAACACCAGTGTTCCGTCGGGCCGGTCCACGACCACGTCACCCGTCCGGTACAGGAGCGCGCCGGGAGCCTGGCTGAACGGGTCGGGAACGAAAGCCGCAGCGGTGGCTTCAGGCTGGTCCACGTACCCGAGGGCCAGGCACTCACCGCCGACGTAGAGCTCACCCGGAGTGCCGGCCGGTACGGTGCGGAGATCGTCGCCCATGATCCGGGTGTACGTCCCGACGAGCGGCCTGCCGATGGGAAGGGGATCTTCGAGAGGGGTTCCGACGAGGTGGTGGTGGGTGAAGACCGTGCATTCGGTGGGCCCGTAGCAGTGGATGACGCGGGTGCGGGGACAGCGTTCGACTGCCTCCCGCACCAGCTCAAGGGATGGCATCTCGCCCCCGAAGAGGAGGTTGCGCAGCTGCCCGAGGGCATGGACGCGCAGCCGGACGAGTTGGTTGAACAGCGACGTGGTGAAGAAGGCGGTGGTGACGCCGTCGCGTTCGATGAGATCCGCGAGCTGGGTCAGGGAGGGCTGGTCCGGGCTGGCCACGACCACGGTGGCGCCGCTGAGCAGGGCGGCCCACAGTTCGAAGGTGGATGCGTCGAACAGCAGCGAGGAGTGCAGCAGGAACCGTTCGTCCGGTCCTGTGCTGAGATAGGCGGGGTCGGAGGCCAGCCGGAGTACGCCCCGATGCGCGACAGCGACGCCCTTCGGCCTCCCGGTGGTGCCGGAGGTGTACATCACGTACACGGCACGCTCCGGGTCGGGGGGAATGCCCAACGGCTCGGCCGACTCCAGGTTGATGGTCGAGGCGTCTCGGTCCAGGTCGATCACTTGTTCGACGGGGAGTTTCCCGCGGTCCGGCGGCGCATCGTGGGTGAGCATCACCTGGATCTGGTTCTCGCGTAACATGCCGGCGACCCGGCCGGTCGGCAGGTCGGCGCCGAGCGGCAGGTAGTAGGCGCCTGCCTTGACCACGGCCAGCACGGCGACGATGAACTCCGCGGAACGCGGCACCATCAGGCCGACACCGGAGCCTGGGGTCACGCCCGCTCTGGCGAGGTGGCGGGCGAGCCGGTTGGCTCGGCGCTCCAGCGCGCGGTAGCTCAACGAGGTGCCCGCGTGGACCACGGCGGTGGCGTGCGGCGTTCGCCGGGCCCATCCCTCGACCGCGCTGTCGAGGGATCGGGGTGTCTGCGGCCCGGTCATGTGAGTGCCTCGGTGATCTCCTGGAGGATGGCCTCCTGGTCCGTGCGGATGCTGAAATGGCCGCCGGGGAGCTCCACGTGCCGGAACGTCGCTCGGGTCTCCTGTTCCCAGGGAGAGAGGTCGGCCGCGGTAGTGGTGTGGTCCCGGCGCCCGGAGAACAGGGTCAGCGGGCACTCCAGACCTGCCGGCCCCGTGTACCGGTATCGCTCCGCGATTTCGAGGTCGGCGCGTAGACACGCCAGATAGGGGCGCATGAAGGGACGGCTGCGCAGGATCTCCTCCGGCGTGCCACCGAGCCCGCGCAGATAGTCGATCAAGGTGTCGTCGCTGTCGGTGCTGCGTGCGCAGTCCGTCTGGGGCCGGGAGGGAGCCGCCTGCGCTCCCACGAAGAGGTGGACCAGGTTGGCGCGGTGGTGCTGCGGGAGGGCCCGCGCCACCTCGTACATGATCATGGCACCGAGGCTGTAACCCAACAGGGCGAAGGGTTGGGCGAGCAGGGGGGTGGCCGCGTCGGACAGCTGGGCGACCAGCTCGGGCAGCGGCAGGCGGGGGTCCTCCCCGACCCGGCGCTCTCGGCCGGGCAGAGCGACCGCGGCCACGCGCACCCGTCCGGCCAGCGCGGGTGTCCACGCCCGGAACTCGCCGGGTCCACCACCTGCCCCGGACAGGCACAGGAGAGCCGGGGTCGTCCCGTGGCTGGGCACCCCGGGGAACCATCGCTCGAACGAGGAACTGGCCGGCGTAGGCACGTCACGGCTCCTCTGTCTGGCCGGAGGCAGCCGTCCCAGCCATCTCGTCGAGTTCCTTGGCCAGCACGCGCAGGAATCGCTCGCGCTCCTGGCGGAGGAAGAAGTGCCCGCCGGGCAGGATGTGGCGCCGGAAGCGGGAGGACGTGCGGGTCGACCACGCATCCAGGTCCGCCTCGCTGGTCTCGAAGTCGTCCGAACCCCCGAAGACAGTGATCGGGCAGGTCAGGATGGTTGAGGGAAGAGCCGGGTAGGTCTCGCGGATGCGGTAGGAGGCTCGCAGGTCGCGGATCAGCCACTGGGTGAATCGCGCGTTGTCCAGGAGCTCCAGCGGGGTTCCTTCGAGCTGGCGGATCCAGGCCAGGAGTTCGGCGTCGCTGAGGCTGCTGACTGCCGCCTGCCGGGCCGGGCGGTCAGGGGCAGACAGGCCGGACAGGACCAGACCGCTCAGTCGCGACGGGTCGTGCAGGGAGATCTGGCACGCCAGCTCGTACATGATCAGCGCCCCGAAGCTGTGGCCGAGCAGGAGCAGGGGTAGCGGCGTACGGCGCTCGGTGGCCTTGAGGGCCAGCATCAGCTCGGCCACCAGGCCGGGTAGATCGGACCACGGCTCCTCGCGCAGTCGTTGTTCGCGTCCGGGCAGCTGGACGGGCCACACCTCGATGTGCTCGGGGAGGGCGGCGGCCCAGGTAGCGAATTCCGACGGTCCGCTGCCGGCCCCGGCCAAGCACACCAGGCGCTGGCGCGGCGTGGCACGTCTGGCGATGTAGTTGAACCACGGATTGGCGGGCGGCTGGGACGGTGTCGCTCGTGCGGTCATGACGACGCGGCCTTCCGCTCGTCGATGACGGCGGCCAGGTCGATCACGGTGGAATTCTCGAACACCTCGACCGGCTCGATCTCGACCTCGATGTCCTCCAGGATGCGGCGCAGGAGCTGGGCCATGCTGAGCGAGGTCATCCCCAGCATGAACAGGTCCTCGTCAGGTGAGATCGCTGATACGTCGAGAAGCTCCGCCGCGATGCGCGCGAGGTAGTCCTGGGTCGGGGACTTGCCGGGCGTGGGGGCGTTCCGCAGCGCGGCCATGGCCTCGGGGATGGAGGGCAGGGCCGCGAGGTCCAGCTTGCCCCAGGCGGTCAGCGGCAGCGTCTTGAGGGGGAGGTACAGCGTGGGCACCATCTGGATCGGCAGCCGGTCCTCCATCCATTGGATCAGGCCGTACGGGTCGACCGGGGTCGTCTGACGAGTGGTGATATACGCCACCAGACGGTTGCCGTCCTGGCGTACCGCGCAGTCGTCGATGTCCGGGTGCTGCGTCAGGACGTGGCGTACCTCGCCGAGTTCCACCCGGAAGCCGCCCAGCTTGACCTGCTCGTCGGCGCGTCCGAGAAACCTCACGGTCCCGTCGTCGTCTCGGACGGCGAGATCTCCGGTGCGGTAGATCCGCCCCGCGGGGCCGACCGGGAAGCGTTCGCGGGTCAGGTCCTCCTGGCCGAGGTACCCGGCGGCGAGTCCGGCGCCGCCGATGCAGATCTCACCCGGTTCGCCTGGGGGCACCGGTTGGAGGCGTTCGTCCAGGAGAGTGAGCGTGGTTCCGGGCACAGGCCGCCCAAGCGGGACGGAACCAGCCGACGCCGGCATGTCCTCGGACACTTCGGCGTAGCTGCTCCAGATCGTCGCTTCCGTGGGACCGTAGGCGTTGACCAGCCGACGGCCGGGTGTCCAGGCGCGTGCCAGCTCCGGCAACAGGGCCTCTCCGGCGCTGATGACGAGCCGCAGGCCGGTGAGCATGCCCGGGTCCAGGGCGCGCAGCACCGACGGAGTGGCGACGGCGACGGTGGTCTCCGCTGCGGTGAGGAAGCGCTCCAGGGGCGGACCCGGGTAGCGGTCGTCGAGGGTGGCCACCTGGAGGCAGGCGCCGGCGGTCAGCCCGAGGGCGATCTCGAAGACGGACGCGTCGACGCACCAGGGAGCCAGCTGTGCCACTCGGTCCGTGGGCTGGACCCCGAAGACGGACTGCTGGGCTTGGGCCATGTTGGCCAGTCCGGCGTGCCCGCAGACGACGCCTTTGGGGCGGCCTGTGCTGCCCGAGGTGTGGATGATGTAGGCGGCATCGGTATCCAGGGTGCGGGGCGCGCTCCCGTTCTCGGTCACCGCGTAGGTCCCGGCCGTCGGGCCTTCGGACACCACGAGCCGAACACCGGCGTCGACCATGATCTGCTCTTGCCTGAGGGCAGGCTGCGAGGGGTCCAACGGCACCAGGACACCGCCTGCGTGCAGCACCCCCAGGTAGGCACAGATGCCGGCCGCTGAGGGAGGGATCCGCAGGGCGACCGGCTCCCCGGGCTTGATTCCCCGGCTACTCAGCAACTGGGCGCAGGTGTCGGCACGGGCGGCGAGTTCGGCGTAGTCGAGGTCGCCGTCACGGCCGGAGACGGCCGGAGCATGGGGACTGCGGCGCACCTGCGCCGCGATCATCGCGAGAATGCCGGTGCCCTCCAGCCCGGCGAAGGCGCCTTCTGCACTGACCTCGGATGGCGTCATGGCAAGGTGTTCCCTTCGGAATGCGGAGCGTTCAGAGAAATCCGTAAACTCAGCGGGCATGGCAGGTTGACGTTGCCCGACCACTGCACTGGCTCGTCGTGAAGGACGGGGGGATGCTCGCCCCCGAACAGGCGCCTGAGAACGATCCGGCCTTCCAACCGGGCGAGCCGCGATCCCGGGCAGTGGTGCCTGCCGTGGCCGAAGGCGATGCTCCGGCCGGCCGCCGCGGTCGGCGTACGGGCATCCAGCATGCTCCAGTTGGCCGCGGCGAGCAGGATCAGTACGGCTTGGCCGGCGCGCAGGCGCTGGCCTCCCAGAGTGGTGTCGCGGGTCACGACCCGTCCTACGAACCGTGACGGGGACACCCGGGTGAGCAACTCCTCTACCTCGTCCTCGCTCAAGGGCGCGCTGGTGAGCGGGCCGAAGGAAGGGTGTAGCCGTTCCAGGACCGCGCCGGAGAGGAAGCCCGTGGTGGTCTGGTGGCCGGCGGCGATCAGCATCACGAGGTTGGCGGCGATGTCGGCGTCGGTGAACATACCCGTAGCGTCGGCGCCGTCGACCAGTGCCCTCAACCCGCTGTCGGCGGGGGTTCGCCGGGCGTGCCGGACGAGGTCCAGGGCGTAGTCCATGAACGCGGCGATCAGCTCGTCAGCGCGCCCGTCAGGCTCCGGCTGAAACCCGGTGACCATCCGGGTGTAGGCGTCCGACCAGGCACGTACCGTTTCCAGATGGTCCGTGGGCAGGCCGAGCAGATTGGCTATCGCATCAAGGGGCAGCGGCTCGGCCAGGTCGCCCACCACGTCCAGCCGCCCGGTGTCAGCGCTGTCGACCAGTTGCTCCACGCGTCGCTCGACCCATGGGGCGAGCGCATCCACCCGCCCGGGCGCGAGAACGTGGTGCATGATGCGCCGCCATGCGGTGTGCCGCGCACCGTCGAGGAAGAGCATCTGCCGGCCGATCACGTCGCTGACGCGTTCGTGAGCGTGGCCTGCGGAGGACGAAGCGGTCTTCTGCTGGGGCTTCGCCATCCGCAGGGCGCTGAACTCCTCGGCGGTGCACGCCGTCACTGCCTCGGTGCGCCCGGACACCAACCAGGTTCCCGTGTAGGGATCCCAGTGCACCGGAGCCTCCCGGCTCAGGCGGGAGAACAGGGAACGGGCGTCTTGGCGATGGGCCCGGGACGACAGCGTGTACATGCTGAGCGATCGAGCATCATGAGCACGCGCGGTCATCGCACGGCCCTCCTCTTCGTGTCCGATGTCGAATGATCAGTAGCCGATGCAGTCCAGCTGTCCAGAATAGGGGTATGTGGGTAGGCCAGATCGTTCGGCCAGTCGGTACCAAGGAGGTAGCCGGTTCCAGGGACGCGGCACCCGGGGTTCGCCGGTGCTCTCTTGTTCGTGCCGCTGCAGGTCGAAGCGGTCGGTCCGCGTGTTGTCGTCGGTACTCGTGTCGGCGTTCAGGGTGAGTTCTCGGACTCCGCCCTTGGCACCGATCTTGGTGAGGCAAGACGCCGGTCCATGACGGCTTCGCATGAGCGGACTTCGATGCAAGAGGGCGGACGGCCATGACATCGGGGCAGCCTGGCTACGTGGTCGGCGGACGGTACCGGCTGATCGCCGTACTCGGGTCCGGCGGGTTCGGGCGGGTCTGGCGCGCCCACGACCAGATCCTGGACGTCGACGTGGCGATCAAGGAACTGCAACTGCTGCCTGGAATGTCGGAGGCGGAGCAGGACAAGCGCCTGGAGCGCACCGCGCGTGAAGCCCGCAACGCCGTCCGGCTGCGGGCGCACGAGAACATCGTGGCCATCCACGACATCGTCTCGGACAGCCTGCCACGATTCTGACGACCACCGGGAGGTGCCGCCGCGATGATGGGGCGAACCGCACCCTGGCGTCGCCGGGTCTGCCAAAGACAAGTCGGCGACTGATGGATGACAAGTGGCCGGGCGCAGTCTCAGGCCATGGAGATGACTCGAACCGTCCAGATTCCGGCCGTTGCCCCGCGACGCCCTCAGGACCCCGCACCCGATCTCACCGCAATGCGCGTCATCCACCGGGCCATGTTGGGCGATCTCCGGCGCCTGGCCGAGGACCGCGGCGGCCAGGACGGGGCGATCCGCCGCTACACGACCCTGCTGCTGTCCGAGATCGACCATCACCACTCCAACGAGGACGACCTGCTCTGGCCTGTCATCGAACGCACCGCTGGCCAGGCCGTCGACCTGGCGTTCTTCACCGACGATCACATCGCGCTGGAGACGATACTCACGCGCTGCAGGGCCGTGCTCGCCAAGGACCTGACGCAGCTGCGCAAGGCACTTGGCGAGCTGCACGAGATGCTGGCCGAGC
>DASUCK010000283.1:0-2711 GCA_036276095.1 Nonomuraea sp.
TTCAGATCGGGTTCGAGAAGGAAGGCCAGCTCGCCGCTGACCTGGGCGCGCTTGTCGGCGGCGGCGCGCAGCTCGCCGAGCCGGCGCCGGGAGTCGGCCCGCCACTCGGCGAGCCCCGCCTCCCTGGCCTTCCTGGTCAGCTCGGGGTCGCCCGCCACGTGGCGGGCCTGGATGAGACCGAGCACCGCCTTGAGGTCATGCCTGGCGACCGCCACCGCCTCTTCGACCGTGCGCACGGAGTGGTCGAGGCTGACCGCCGAGTCCCAGACCGGATACCAGATCCGGTCGGCGATCCTGGCCACGTCGGGCCGCCCGTCGTGCAGCAGGACCAGGTCGAGGTCACTGCCGGGAGCCGGCTCGCCCCTTCCGAGACTGCCGACGGCGACCAGTGAGACGTGGTCGCCGTCGGTCGCCGTGCGGAACAGATCCCTGAGCCAGCGGTCGGTGTCCGCGGTCCGCTCCTTGCGGGCCGCGGCGTACGAACGGGCCTCGCCCGGCGAGGACAGCCGGTGCCGGATGACCTCGCCGCGCCGCGGATCCATCACAGGGCCTCCGGACCCCGCTCTCCCGTGCGTACGCGGATCACGGTGTCCACGGGCACGGACCAGACCTTGCCGTCACCGATCTTCCCGGTGTGGGCGGCCTTGACGATGACGTCGATCACGTCCTCGGCGTCGTCCTCCTCGGCGAGGACTTCGAGGCGGACCTTGGGCACCAGGTCGACCTGGTACTCGGCGCCGCGGTAGACCTCGGTGTGGCCGCGCTGCCGGCCGTAGCCGCTGGCCTCGCTGACCGTCATTCCCTTGATGCCGAACTGTTCGAGCGCGGCCTTCACGTCATCCAGCTTGAAGGGCTTGATGATCGCCGTGATGAGCCTCATGCGTCCACCTTCTTAGGAGCGGGGGCGGTGGGGCCGTTGGGGGAGCTCACGCCGGAGGCGTAAACGGTGCCGAGGTCGTATCCGGTCTCGGCGTGGGTGGCGATGTCGACGCCCGTGACCTCGGCGTCTTCGGGGATCCGGAAGCCCACCGTCCTGTCGATGACCTTACCGAGCACCCATGAGATCACGAAGGAGTAGCCGCCGACCGCGATCGGGCCGAGGACCTGCAGACCGAGCTGGCTGACCTGGCCGCCCTCGATGAGGATGCCCTTGTTCTGGCCGGGCAGGAACGGGTAGGCCGCCACGAAACCCAGCGAGATCGCGCCGATCACACCGCCGACCAGGTGCACGCCCACCACGTCGAGGGAGTCGTCGTAGCCGAGCCGGTACTTCAGCCCGACCGCGTACGCGCAGCCCACGCCGGCCAGCAGGCCGATGACCACGGCCGCCCACGGGTCGACGAAGCCGCAGGCCGGCGTGATGGCGACCAGACCGGCCACCGCGCCGGAGGCGACGCCGAGCGTGGTCGCGTGACCGTCGCGCAGCTTCTCCACGACGATCCAGGCGCCGGCCGCGACGGCGGTGGCGACCTGCGTGTTCATGAACGCCAGGCCCGCGGTCTGGTCGGGCGCCAGCTCGGAGCCGGCGTTGAAGCCGAACCAGCCGAACCACAGCAGGCCGGTGCCGAGCAGCACCAGCGTCAGGTTGTGCGGCCGCATGGGCTCCTTGCGCCAGCCCTGGCGCCGGCCCAGGACGAGCGCGAGCGCGAGCGCCGCCGCGCCGGCGTTGATGTGGACGACGGTGCCGCCGGCGAAGTCCTCGATACCGAGCTGGCCGAGCCAGCCGCCGCCCCAGACCCAGTGGGCGACGGGGAAGTAGACCACCGTGGCCCACAGCAGGGAGAACAGCACCCACGCGCCGAACTTGGCCCGGTCCGCGATCGCGCCGCTGATCAGGGCCACCGTGATGACAGCGAAGGTGAGCTGGAAGGCGGAGAACACCATGAGCGGGAAGTTGTCCGCCGCCGCGGCCTCCGCCGTGACGTTGCCGCCCTCGACGACGAGACCCTCGTAGACGGCGTTGACCACACCGCTCAGCCCCAGGTAGTCGAGCCCTCCGACGATCTTGTTGAGGAAACCGGACCCGTCCCCGGCGGTGTCGAAGGCGAGGGAGTAGCCGTACAGCACCCAAGCGACGGTGACGACGATGATGCTGACGAACGACATCATCATCATGTTCAGGACACTCTTGGCCCTGGTCATGCCCCCGTAGAAGAACGCGAGGCCCGGAGTCATCAACAGCACCAGGGCGGTGCATACCAGCATCCAGGCGGTAGTGCCGCTGTCGATCATCGAAGCGACCCTCCTTACATGTGACGTGTGGCCACAGCGTGTTCGCCTGGGGTTTCGTGGCGCGACCAGGTGTGTTTCGCATGCGTGAATCTCGCCGGGACGGTGTTTCCGGCACGTTTCGGACGCCTCACAGGAGCCATTTGGGCGCTGCTGCTTTCCCCGCCGCGCCGCCGGCAGGGAAGGACGGCGAGACCGGCGAGCCGGGGCAGGCGGGGCAGGCGGGGCAGGCGGGAAACCAGCGGCGCCGGGCGCGAACGCATGCGGCCGCGGTCCAGGCAGGACCGCGGCCGAGGCGTCAGGTCGCGCGCACGCGACCGTTCATGTGCGGGACCCCCGGCCCGTCACCACGGGACCCGGGCCGCCACCACGGGACCCGGCCGTGATGACGGCGGGGCCCGGCCCGGTCATGCGGCGGCCGTGGCCATCTTGCGGAGGCGGGCCAACGCGTCGCGTTCGATGCGGCGGGCGCGGTCGCGCCC
>DASUCK010000284.1:0-8246 GCA_036276095.1 Nonomuraea sp.
CGATCTCGTCGCTCGTCTCGGCCGGCGACCACGTGCTGGTGCTCGGCGCGGTGTACGGGCCCACCACGCAGTTCCTGCGCTACCTGGAGAAGTACGGGGTCAGGCATACGCACGTGAGCGACCTCGCGGACGGTGACCACGCGATCCGGGCGGAGACGCGGTTACTCTACTTCGAGTCGCCCTCCTCCATGGCCTACGCCGTCGTCGACATCGCCGGGGTGACGGCCTGGGCCCGGGAGCGGGGTCTGGTGACGGTGATGGACAACACCTGGTCCACGCCGATCTTCCAGAAGCCGCTGACGATGGGCGTCGACCTGGTGGTGCACTCGCTGTCCAAGTACATCGGCGGCCACAGCGACCTCGTGGGCGGGGTCGTGGTGGGGCCGGCGCGGCTGGTCAGGCCGCTGGCGCTGACCGAGTACCAGCTCTACGGAGCCGCCATGTCGCCGCACGACGCCGCCAAGGTGATCAAGGGGCTGCGGACGCTGCCCGTGCGGATGGCCGCCCACCAGGAGCGGGGGCTGGCGGTCGCGCGGTTCCTGGCCGATCAGCCGGCGGTGCGGGCGGTCAACCATCCGGGGCTGCCGTCGCATCCGGGGTACGCCGTCGCGCGGCGGCAGATGAGCGGGTTCTCCAGCCTGTTCAGCATCGAGCTGGCGACCGATCGGAGGAGCGAGATCGCGACTTTTCTAGATAGATTGCGCCATTTCAGGATTGGTGTCTCCTGGGGTGGCTTCGAGAGCCTGGTCAACGCCCCCGCCCTGTCCACCGAGGAGAGCGTGCGCGCGACCATGGGCATCCCCGTCGGCCTCGTCCGGCTCGCGGTCGGGCTGGAGCCGGCCGGCACGTTGATCAAGGATCTCGGGGTGGCGCTGGAGGGGATGGCCGCCTCGCGTGCTTGACAGCGCTGGCAGCTGGCCGAGCCGGGGCGGCCGCCTGAAACCCGGCGCCGGCCGGTGGCGATGGCACGGATGGTGGGCAGCCGCCCCAAGGGCTCGCGCGGATGCGGTCAAAGGGCGCCAGGCGACCGTTCGTCGCGCCGAACAGACCTTTCACCGCAGACCGGCCCTAACTCAGCGCCGTTCGAAGTCGGCTCGGCGAACAACCCCTCTACGGATCTCCACGCCGGGTAGGTTGCCCTCTTACGTTGAGCGTGATCCGCATCACAGTGGAGGTCTCGTGACGACCAGAGAACATGACGCATCGGTCTACGAACACATGCAGGAGAGCAATGACTTCCAGGAACTGAAGAGGCGCTTCCGATCCTGGACCTTCCCCATGACCGTGGCGTTCCTCGCGTGGTACCTGCTCTACGTGGTGCTGTCCGCCTGGGCGCGCGACTTCATGGCGGTCAAGGTGCTCGGTGACATCAACGTCGGGCTGATCCTCGGGCTGCTGCAGTTCGTGTCCACGTTCTGGATCGCGTGGGCGTACGCCAGGCATGCCGAGCGGAAGCTGGACCCGCTCGCCGACAAGCTGCGTCACGAGGTTGAGGAGAAGGCCAAGTGAGCTCCACCACCCTGGGGATGATCCTTTTCCTCACGTTCGTCGCCGCGACCCTGGGGATCACGGTCTGGGCCAGCCGGCAGACCAAGACGGCCGCCGACTACTACGCGGGCGGCCGGTCGTTCAGCGGGGTGCAGAACGGCCTGGCCATCGGCGGCGACTACATGTCGGCCGCCTCCTTCCTCGGCATCGCGGGCATCATCGCGCTGTCCGGCTACGACGGGTTCCTGTACTCGATCGGGTTCCTGGTCGCCTGGCTGGTGGCGTTGCTGCTGGTGGCCGAGCTGATGCGGAACTCCGGCAAGTTCACCATGGCCGACGTGCTGGCGTTCCGGATGAGCCCCCGGCCGGTCCGCACCGCGGCCGGCGTGTCCACGATCGTGGTCAGCATCTTCTACCTGCTGGCGCAGATGGTGGGCGCGGGCGCGCTGGTCGGCCTGCTGCTCGGCATCACCGACCAGTCGGGCAAGAACTGGACGATCGTCGGCGTGGGCGCGCTGATGATCATCTACGTGGTGTTCGGCGGCATGAAGGGCACCACCTGGGTCCAGATCGTCAAGGCCGTCCTGCTCATGGGCGGTGCGGCGCTGGTGACCGTGCTGGTGCTCGGCAAGTTCGGCTTCAACCTGTCGGCGCTCCTCGGGCAGGCCGCCCAGGTCAGCGGGCCGAAGGCCAACCCCGACGCCTTCCTTTCCCCCAACCTGAAGTACGCCACCGACGCGCAGGGACTGGCCGGCAAGATCGACCTCATCAGCTTGGGTCTGGCGCTGGTGCTCGGCACCGCCGGTCTGCCGCACATCCTCATCCGCTTCTACACCGTCCCCACGGCCAAGGACGCCCGCAAGTCGGTGCTGTGGGGCATCGGCATCATCGGCGTCTTCTACCTGCTGACCCTCGTCCTCGGCTTCGGCGCGGCGGCCCTGGTCGGCCGGACGGCGATCGCCGAAGGCGACGCGGCGGGCAACACGGCGGCGCCCATGCTGGCGCAGAGCATCGGGGAGGACATCTTCGGCCCGGTCGGCGGGACGATCCTGCTGGCGCTCATCGGCGCCGTGGCCTTCGCGACGATCCTGGCCGTGGTCGCCGGCCTCACGCTCGCCTCCTCCTCCAGCTTCTCCCACGACCTGTACGCGCACGTCTTCAAGCGCGGCCAGGCCACGGAACGGCAGGAGGTGGTCGTGGCCCGGGTCTCCGCCCTGGTCATCGGCGCGATCGCGATCGGGCTGGGCATCCTGGCCAAGGGCCAGAACGTGGCGTTCCTGGTGGCGCTGGCCTTCGCCGTGGCGGCGTCCGGCAACCTGCCCGCGATCCTGTACAGCCTGTTCTGGAAGCGGTTCAACACCGCCGGCGCGGTGTCGGCCATCTACGGCGGCCTGATCTCGGCGCTGGTGCTGGTGATCTTCTCGCCGGTGGTGTCCGGCGGGCCGACGGCGCTGTTCAAGACGGCCGACTTCGCCTGGTTCCCGTTGAGCAACCCCGGCATCCTGTCCATCCCGCTGGGCTTCCTGTGCGGGTGGCTCGGCACGGTGCTGAGCAAGGAGTACAACGCGGCGAAGTACGCCGAGATCGAGGTCCGGTCGCTGACCGGCGTCGGCGCGGAGCAGGCCGCCAAGCACTGATTCCCCGCTCCGTCCACCGAGGCGCCACCTGCCCCGTGGGGCGCCTCTCCTCCGAAGGCGCCCCACCCCCGCCCGGGGCGCCTTCCCCGAGGGCCCGGCCTCGTCGCGAGGCCGGGCCTTCCCCGTCCGGGGCGGGATGGGCGGGGAAGCCGGCGTTCCCCACCCTGTCGGAGAGCTGACGAGCGCGAAACGCTGTGAATTGAGTGGTTGACGGGGTTTCAGCGGTATGGGTACGTTCTCAGATGTGTGAACGATGCCACACTGGCCTGCCGCCGCGTGGCCGTATCGGTACGCCTGATGCTCCGCTTGATCAGTGTGGAGGCGCAACCCATGAGATCCCCCCTCGCCCGTTGGTCCGTCGTTTCCGTGTCGCTGGCCCTCGCGCTCACCTCCTGCGCCAAGGGAACCGGCGGCGGGGCGGCGCCGACGCAGTCTCCTGGTCAGTTCGATCCGAGCGCCACATTCCGGGGCTCCATCGCGGTCATGGGCTTCGGCGCGACCGACGAGGTCGGCTCGACCCGGGTCGAGAAGGCCAAGGCGGCACTCGGCGGCGCGGACGTGAAGCTCATCGAAGGCGACCTCGACATCCAGCAGTTCCTGTCCTCGGTCGCGGCCGGCGACCCGCCCGACATCATCTACGCCAACCGCGACCAGGTCGGCACGTTCGCCTCGCGCGGCGCGATCGTCCCGCTCACCGCGTGCGTCCAGGGCGAGCGGATCGACACCTCGATGTACAACAGCAACGCCCTGGCCCAGGTCACCTTCGGCGACGAGGTCTGGGGCATCCCCGAGTTCAACCAGGTCCAGATCACCATGGCCAACGCCGACCTGCTGAAGGAGGGCGGCCTGACCGTCGAGGACGTCAACGGCTCCAGCTGGGACAAGATCACGTCGGCGGCGCAGAAGCTGGTCAGGGCCCCCGGCGGCAAGCTGCGGGTGATCGGCTTCGACAGCAAGCTGCCGGAGTTCCTGCCCCTGTGGGCCAAGGCCAACGGCGCCGACCTGCTCTCACCCGACGGCAGGACCGCCCAGCTCGACCACCCCGCCGTGGTCAAGGCGCTGGAGTTCGCGGTCGGCATCTACGACGCCCAGGGCGGCTTCGCCAAGGTCAAGGCCGTGCGCGACTCGGCCGACTTCTTCGGCAAGGGCAACCAGTTCGCCCAGCACGAACTCGGCGCGATGCCGATGGAACAGTGGTACGTCAACGTGCTCAACGACGTCTCGCCCGAGGCCCCGCTGGCGTTCGACACCTTCCGCACGCCGCAGGGCCAGCCGCTGGCGTACTCGTCCGGGTCGGCCTGGGCGATCCCCAAGGGGGCGAAGAACCCCGGGGCCGCCTGCCGCTTCGCCAAGACCATGACGCTGGTCGACTCATGGAAGGCCGCCGCGCAGGCCCGGCTGAACAAGCGCGACGCCGAGAAGAAGCCGTTCACCGGCATCCTCACCGGCAACGTCAAGGCCGACGCCGAGATCAGGAAGATGCTCACCTCCGGCGGCGAGCCGTGGGACTCCGGCGTCAAGGCCTTCTACGAGGCCAACGACCACACCTTCAGCCTCCCGGCCAACCCGGCCGACGCCGAGTTCAAGAAGGCCTGGCAGGACGCGGTGAACCGGGTGCTCAACGGCGAGGACGAGCCGCAGCCGGCGCTCGACAAGGCACAGCAGGAGGCCCAGGCGGCGCTCGACAAGGCATGGGCCGGCTGGACGAAGCGTACGAACTGAGATGGCTCTCCACTCCCGCCGGCGGTCCGCGCGGTGGATCGAGACCAGGGCGGCGCTGCTGTTCATCAGCCCCTGGCTGACCGGGTTCCTGATCTTCACCGCGTGGCCCGTCGTCAACAGCGCCTACCTGTCGCTCACCGACTACGACGTGATCAACGACCCGACCTTCATCGGGTTCGACAACTACGTCACCCTCTTCGAGGACCCCAAGGTCGGGCTGGCGCTCAGGAACACGTTCGTCTTCACCGCCATGTCGGTGCCGACCCAGCTGGTCGTCTCGCTCGGCCTGGCGCTGCTGCTCAACGCCGCCACCCGGGCGAGCGGCTTCTTCCGCACGGCGTTCTTCCTGCCGAAGATGACGCCGCCGGTCGCCATCGGCATCCTGCTGCTGATGCTCTTCAACGGCCAGGACGGCCTGATCAACGGCTTCCTCGGCGTCTTCGGCGTCGAGGGCCCCGCCTGGACCACCGACCCCGGCTGGGTCAAGCCGGGGCTGGTGCTGATGAGCCTGTGGACGGTCGGCGCGTCGGTGGTCATCATCCTGGCCGCGCTGCGCGGCGTGCCCCAGGAGCTGTACGACTCCGCGCTGGTCGACGGGGCCGGCTGGTGGCGGCGCACGCTGCGGATCACCGTGCCGATGATCAGTCCCACGCTGTTCTTCCTGTTCGTCGTGGACAGCATCAACGCGCTGCAGTCGTTCACCGAGGCGTACACGGCCTTCTTCGGGGCCGGCAACACCACCTACAGCAACGACGCCGCGCTGTTCTACGCGATCTACCTGTTCCAGCAGGCCTTCGAGTTCCTGCACATGGGGTACGCCTCCGCGCTGGCCTGGCTGCTGTTCATCGTGATCATGGCGATCACCGTCGTGCAGATCCTGGTCACCAAGCGCTTCGTCCATTACGAAGGGGGGCGGCCGTGAGGCGGCGGATCAGGCTGATCGCGACGTGGACCGCGCTCGGCGCGTTCGCCGTCGTCTTCATCTACCCGTTCATCTGGCTGCTCAGCGCGTCGTTCAAGCCGCGCGGCGAGGTGTTCGACCACCGGATCCTGCCCGAGACGTTCACCTTCGACAACTACATCAAGGTGTGGCAGGAGGCGCCGCTGGCGCTGTGGATGGTCAACACGCTGCTGGTGACCGTGCTGGCCGCGGTGGCCGTGACGATCACCAGCGCCATGGTGGCCTGGGGGTTCGCCTACTTCCGCTTCCCCGGCAGGGGCGCGCTGTTCGGCGTCGTGCTGGCCACGATGATGCTGCCCGGCGCGGTCACCATGATCCCGGTCTTCCTCATCTGGAACTCGCTCGGCATGGTCGGCACGCTGACCCCGCTGTGGGCCCAGAACCTGTTCGGCAGCGCCTTCTACATCTTCCTGCTGCGGCAGTTCTTCCTGGGCCTGCCGCGCGAGCCGTTCGAGGCGGCGAAGGTCGACGGCGCGAACAACTGGAAGATCTTCACGCGCATCGCGCTGCCGCTGTGCAAGCCGGCCGTCGCGGTGACGCTGCTGTTCGAGTTCCAGGTGGCCTGGACCGACCTCATGCGGCCGCTGATCTACCTGCGCGACTCCACCACGTTCACGGTGCCGCGCGGGCTGAAGGCGCTGCTCGACCAGTTCGGCTTCGGCGGCGAGTGGCACTGGGAGATCGTCATGACGGCCAGCGTGATCACCACGATCCCGATGATCGTGCTGTTCTTCCTCGGCCAGAAGCACTTCGTCAAGGGCATCGCGACGACGGGCAGCAAGGGATGACGATCCCCGACGGCTTCCCGCCGGACGCGGGCACGGCCGACCACCACCTCAACGCCGGAGGCGGCACGGCCCCCGACCTGCCCGGGATCGAGGCGAACGGCCAGACCATGCGCGTCACCACCACCGACCGGGCCTACCAGCTGGACAGCGGCCACTACCGCCTGACCGTCTCCCGCACCGATCCCAGCGCCGAGCTCGAAGGCTGGATGACGCTCAGCCTGATCGCCTCGGTCGGCGCGGTCGGCGGGGGCGGCGGGCGCGACGAGACGTACGAGACCCTCCCGCCCGTGCTCGTCCGGCGCGGCGACGAGGTGATCTTCGACGTGCCGCAGCGCAGCACGCGGTGGGCGGCCAAGACCGTCCGGCTGACCTGCACCCCCGAGACGGTCGCCGTCGAGGTGCGGGTCGAGGGTGACGGCGCGGTCGGCGACGTGACGCTCCTCGGCGGCCGGGCGGTCCTCAACACGCGGGCGGCCGGCACGTTCCGCAGCGCCGTGCACGCCCTCGGCGTCTTCAACCCCACCCCCACGCATCCCGTGCGGGTCGTGCGGCCGGTCTCGACGCCGCTCGCCCTCACCGTGATCGGTGACGCCTCGCCCGGGCGGCTGCACGCGGTCTTCTCGCCGCCGCCGCTCGTCCTCGCCTTCACCAAGCAGGAGCCGGGACGCGCCACCGAGGTGCCCGACGGGCCCTGGCTCGGCGCGTCCGTGCGGGCCGGCGTCGCCGGGCTGACCTTCACCGAGCTGGCGTACGAGCCGCTCGACGGCGGGATGCTGCTGCGCCTCGACTACGAGGGCCACACGGTGGTCCGCGGCTCGTGGGCGTCGCCGGCCGTCGTGTTCCGCGCCGCCGCCTCGCCGTGGGAGGCGATCGAGCATCACCGCGCCGACCTCGTCGCGCACGGCCTCGCCCCCGCCGGGCCGGCGCGCGAGCGGCACGCCTGGTGGAACGAGCCGATCTTCTGCGGCTGGGGCGCCCAGTGCGAGCGCGCCGACGGCCGCTCGCCGGTCGACCTGTCCCGCCAGGACCTCTACGACGAATGGCTGGCCAGGCTGGAGGCCCACGGCATCGTGCCGGGGACGGTGGTCATCGACGACCGCTGGCAGCTGACGTACGGCGACCCGCGCCCCGACCCGGCCAAGTGGCCCGCCCTGCGCGACTGGATCGCCGGCCGGCACGCCCGCGGGCAACGCGTGCTGCTGTGGTGGCGGGCCTGGTCACCGGACGGGCTGCCGGAGGAGGAATGCGTGCTCGACGCGGGCGGCCGGGCCGTGGCCGCCGACCCGTCGAACCCCGCCTACCGCCGCCGCGTACGCGAGATCATGGAACGGCTGCTCGGCGACCTCGGCGCCGACGGGTTCAAGGTCGACTTCACCCAGTGGTTCCCCAGCGGCTCCCACCTGAAGGCGTACGGCTCCACCTGGGGCATCGCCCTCCTGCACGAGCTGCTGGCCACCCTGTACGACGCCGTCAAACGCGTCAAACCCGACGCGCTCATGGTCACCCACACGCCGCACCCCGCCTTCGCCGACGTCACCGACATGATCAGGCTCAATGACGTGCTGGAGCACGACGCCCGCGGCCATCCCGTCCCGGCCGCCGACCAGCTCCGCTTCCGCCACGCGGTCGCCGCCCACGCCATGCCCGGCC
>DASUCK010000285.1:0-3516 GCA_036276095.1 Nonomuraea sp.
TTCCACCCCACCATCACCAACCTCCTCACCACCCACCACACCACCTACATCGAACCCAGCCCCCACCCCACCCTCACCACCCACATCCACGACACCCAACACACCACCCACCCCCACACCCCCACCTACATCCAAGAAACCCTCCGCCGCCACCACGGCCACCCCACCCAACTCCTCACCGCCCTCGCCCACGCCTGGACCCAAGGACTCCCCGTCACCTTCACCCCCCACCTCCCCACACGCCCCCACACCCCACTCCCCACCTACCCCTTCCAACACACCCGCTACTGGATGGAGGGACAGCCGCGTGAGCGGGCCGACCTGGTAGCGGCCGGGCAGACGGCGCTGGGCCATCCGCTGCTGACCGCGCGGGTCGACGAGGCAGGCGGCGGACAGGGGGTGCTGCTCACCGGCCGGGTCGCGCTGGCCACGCATCCCTGGCTCGCCGACCACGCGGTGGCCGGAGTGGTGCTGCTGCCCGGCACGGCGTTCCTGGAGATGGCGGTGCGAGCGGGTGACGAGGTGGGCTGCTCCCTCGTCGACGAGCTGACGTTGACCGAACCGCTGCCGCTGCCGGACGAGGGGAACGTCCAGCTGCAGGTGCGCCTCACCCCGAACGAGACCGGCCACACGCTCGACATCTACGCGCGGCAGGAAGGCGTCCTCGACGACAACCCCTGGACGTTGCACGCCACCGGCGTTCTCGCCCCCGCGCCGGCGCGGCAGCCGGTCGCGGTCGGGACGTGGCCACCCGCCGGCGCCACCCCCATCGCCCTCGACAGCGTCTACGAGCGGTTCGCCCGGCGCGGGTACGCCTACGGCCCGCTCTTCCGCGGCCTGCGTGCCGCCTGGAAGTCCGCGGGGCACGTCTACGCGGACGTGACGCTGCCCGACGAGGCGGACACCGGCGGGTTCACCATCCATCCGGCGCTGCTGGACGCGGCGGCGCAAACCCTGTTGCTGGTCGACCGCGACGCTGCTCCCGCGCTGCCGTTCACGTGGCGGAACTTCACCGTTCACGCGACGAAGGCCCGCACGGTACGGGTACGCCTCACCGGCGTCGGCCCCGGCCAGGCCCGTCTGGTGGTCACCGACCCGAAGGGTGGGCTGGTCGCCGAAGCCGAGCGGCTCGTGCTGCGTCCGGTGGACCTCGGCGAGCTCGCGCGGCTCGGGCGTCGCGACGCGCTGCTGCGCGTCGAGTGGACCCGGCTCAACCCGCCGGCGGTGGCGCCCGCCGAGCATGTGACGCACGTCGACGTACGGGACGCCACGGATCTGATCGCGTTGCCCGACGATGTCCCCGCACTGGTGTTCGCCCGGCTCGGCACCGATGACGACACACCGCCGGCGGCAGCGGCGCACGCGGCGGCCCGCCACGCGCTCGCGCTGCTCCAGGGGTGGCTCGCCGAACCCAGGTTCGAGGACTCCCAGCTCGTCTTCGTCACACCCGGCGCGGTGCACACCACTCCAGAGGAACGGGCCGGCACGCGGCACGCGACCGTCTGGGGGCTGGTCCGCTCCGCGCAGAGCGAGCACCCCGGCCGGTTCGTGCTCGCGGACGTGGACGGCACGGCCGAGTCCGAAGGGATGCTCCCGATCGCGGTGGCGAGCGGTGAACCGCAGCTGGCGTTGCGCGGAGGGCAGACCCTGGTCCCCCGCCTGATCCGCGCCGACACCACGCCGGCACGCGACCCGGTGTTCCGCCCGGACGGCACGGTGCTGGTCACCGGTGGCACCGGCACGCTCGGCCGGCAGATCGCCCGGCACCTCGTGCGCAGCCACGGCGTCCGGCACCTGGTCCTGGTCAGCAGGCGTGGAAAGGACGCGGACCACAGCGACGATCTCATCGCCGAGCTGCGGGCCGGCGGCGCGCAGGCGGAGATCGTCGCCTGCGACGCCGCCGACCGGCACAAGCTGGAGAGCCTGCTCGCCCGCGTGACAGCCGAGCGCCCGCTGACCGCGGTGATCCACGCCGCCGGGGTCCTCGCGGACGGCGTGGTCGAGGAGCTCACGCCGGAGCGCATGACGGAGGCCATGCGGCCGAAGATCGACGTCGCGGTCAACCTCCACGAGCTGACCAAGGATCGCGACCTTGACGCGTTCGTCCTGTTCTCCTCCGCCGCGGGCGTGCTCGGCTCCGCGGGGCAGGGCGGCTATGCCGCCGCCAACGCGTTCCTGGACGCGCTCGCCGGTCACCGCCGGTCCCTCGGGATGGCGGCCGTCTCCCTCGCCTGGGGGCTGTGGGAGGAACGCAGCGCGCTCACCGGCCGGCTCAGCGGCGCCGACCTGCACCGGCTGGCGGGAATCGGGATCGGCGCCCTCCCGACCGACGACGGACTCGCCCTGTTCGACGCCGCCTGCGCCGGGCGCCAGGGCGCCGCGCTGATGCCGCTGCGCCTCGACATCGCGGCGCTGGTCGCCGAGTCACGACCCGTTCCCTCGATGATGCGCACGCTGGTGAAGGCGCCGGAGCGGAACGTCGCGGCGCAGGCGGACACCGGGCCGTTCGCCGACGTACCCGCCGACCGCCGGGCCAGCGCGCTGCTCGAACTCGTCAGATCGCGAGCGGCCGCCGTACTCGGCTTCGACTCGCCGGAGGCGGTGCCCGCGACCAGGGCGTTCCGCGAACTCGGATTCGACTCGCTCGCGTCCGTCGAGTTGCGTAACCGGCTGAACGCCGCGACCGACCTGCGTCTGCCGGCCACGGTCGTCTTCGACCACCCGAACTCCGCCGCGCTCGCCCGTCACCTCGAAGCGGAGCTCTTCGGACAGCCGGAGGCGGCGCCGGACGCCCTCCCCATGGCGGTGACCGAGGAGGCGGTGGCGATCGTCGGCATGAGCTGTCGCTTCCCTGGCGGCGTACGCGGTCCGGAGGATCTGTGGGAGCTGGTGCGCGCCGGCCGCGACGCGATCTCGGGGTTCCCCACCGACCGTGGCTGGAACCTGGGAGCGCTGTTCGACAAGGCGCCGAACGAGTCGGGCAGCAGCGTCACCGCCGCAGGCGGCTTCCTGTACGACGCGGCGGAGTTCGACGCCGACCTCTTCGGCATCTCCCCGCGTGAAGCACTGGCCATGGACCCCCAGCAACGGCTGCTCCTGGAGACCGCCTGGGAAGCGTTCGAACGCGCCGGGATCAACCCGCACTCCCTGCGCGGCAGCCGCACCGGCGTGTTCGCGGGCGTGATGTACAACGACTACGCCGCGCGTCTGTCCGAGGTACCCGCCGAGGTCGAGGGTTACCTGATCAACGGCAGTGCGGGGAGTGTGGCATCCGGACGGATCTCGTACGTGTTCGGCCTCGAAGGCCCCGCGGTCACCGTCGACACGGCGTGTTCGTCGTCGCTGGTCGCCCTGCATCTGGCCGCCCAAGCGCTGCGCTCCGGCGAATGCACCCTCGCCCTCGCCGGCGGCGTCACCATCATGTCCACCCCCACCACCTTCACCGAATTCAGCCGCCAAGGCGGCCTCGCCCCCGACGGCCGCTGCAAACCCTTCTCCAACACCGCCAACGGCACC
>DASUCK010000286.1:0-3530 GCA_036276095.1 Nonomuraea sp.
CGACCCGGCCGGGCGGCCCTTCTGCGTGGACAGCGTGCGGGGGTGCCTAGACTAGCTGGACGTGACGTCCAAGCCGCGTATCCCCAATGTCCTGGCCGCCCGCTATGCCTCGCCGGAGCTGGCGCTTCTGTGGTCGCCCGCGTACAAGATCGTCGCGGAGCGGCGGTTGTGGCTGGCGGTGTTGCGGGCGCAGGCCGAGCTGGGCGTGGCGGTGCCCGACGGCGCGATCGCCGACTACGAGAAGGTGGTCGAGCAGGTCGACCTGGAGTCGATCGCGGCGCGGGAGCGGGTGACCCGCCACGACGTGAAGGCGCGGATCGAGGAGTTCAACGCGCTGGCCGGGCACGAGCAGGTGCACAAGGGCATGACCTCGCGTGACCTGACCGAGAACGTCGAGCAGCTGCAGATCCGCGACAGCCTGCTGCTGGTGCGCGACCGGGTGGTGGCGTTGCTGGCGCGGCTGGCGTCGCTGGCCGAGGAGCACGAGGCGACGGTGGTGGCGGGCCGTTCGCACAATGTGGCGGCCCAGGCCACGACGCTGGGCAAGCGGTTCGCGTCGGCGGCCGATGAGCTGCTGGTGGCGTTCGGGCGGCTGGAGGAGCTGATCGGACGCTACCCGCTGCGCGGGATCAAGGGGCCCGTCGGCACCGCCCAGGACATGCTCGACCTGCTGGGCGGCGACCGCGGGAAGCTGGCGGAGCTGGAGGAGCGGGTGGCGGCCCATCTGGGGTTCTCGCGCCGGTTCACCAGCGTGGGGCAGGTGTATCCGCGTTCGCTGGACTTCGAGGTGGTCACGGCGCTGGTGCAGCTGGCGGCGGCGCCGTCGTCGCTGGCCACGACGATCCGGCTGATGGCCGGGCACGAGCTCGTCACCGAGGGGTTCTCGCAGGGGCAGGTGGGGTCCTCGGCGATGCCGCACAAGATGAACACGCGTTCGTGCGAGCGCGTCAACGGCCTCTCGGTGGTGCTGCGTGGGTATGCGTCGATGACGGCGGAACTGGCCGGCGACCAGTGGAACGAGGGCGACGTGTCGTGCTCGGTGGTGCGGCGGGTGGCGCTGCCGGACGCGTTCTTCGCCTTCGACGGGCTGGCGGAGACGATGCTGACGGTGCTGGAGGAGTTCGGCGCCTACCCGGCCGTGATCGCGGCGGAGCTGGGCCGGTACCTGCCGTTCCTGGCCACGACGAAGATGCTGATGGCGGCGGTGCGGGCCGGGATGGGGCGGGAACGGGCGCATGAGCTGATCAAGGAGCACGCGGTGGCGGCGGCGCTGGCGATGCGGGAGCGGGGCGCCGGGAACGCGCTGGTGGAGCTGCTGGCCGCCGATGAGCGGTTCCCGCTCGGCCGGGCGGAGCTGGAGGCGCTGCTGGCCGACCGGGTGTCGTTCACGGGGGCGGCGGCCGATCAGGTGGAGGCGGTCTCGCAGCGGGTGGGGGCGGTGGTGGCGGCGTATCCGGAGGCGGCGGCGTACCGGCCGGGCGCGATCCTGTGATCCGCGAGCCGCGACCTGCTGCTCCTCCCTCCCTGATGCCGGGCCGGCGATCCGGACACCGGTCGCGGGGTCCGTTCGTGGACGACCGGCGGGGGGCGGCAGGGACGGGGCGGAAAACCGGGTGAGGTTCGGCGCGGGGTAAGGCACAGTTGACGGCGTGATGTCCGATTTTGTGCCTGGTATCGAGCTGTCGCGGGCCTTCTACCACGAGGTCGTGGGGCCGCTGGTGGGCCGCGTTCCGCACGGCGCCGCGTTGGTCGGGCCGGGGTCGGAGGTGCTGGCGTTCGACACGGCGCGGTCGGCCGATCACGACTGGGGGCCGCGGGTCCTGGTGTTCGTGGCCGGGCACCAGGTGGCCGACGTGGAGGAGCGGGTGGTGGCCGGGCTGCCGGAGCGGTTCCGGGGCCTGCCGACGGTGTTCGGGTACAACGGCCGGGTCCGGCCCGGGGTGCGGGTGGCGGAGCTGGGCGGATGGCTGGAGGAGAGCCTGGGCTTCGATCCGCGGGCGGGGGTGTCGCTGCTGGACTGGCTGTCGGTGCCGTGGCAGCGCCTGGCGGAGGTGACCGGCGGGGAGGTGTTCCACGACGGCGCGGGCGGGTTGGAGGCGGCCCGGGCGGCGTTGCGCTGGTATCCGGAGGACGTGTGGCGGTATGTGCTGGCCTGCCAATGGCGGCGGATCGCGCAGGAGGAGCCGTTCCCGGGCCGGTGCGCGGAGGTGGGGGACGAGCTGGGGTCGGCGGTGGTGGCGGCGCGGCTGGCGGGAGAGGTGATGCGGCTGGCGTTGCTGCTGCGCCGCCGCTATCCGCCGTACGCCAAGTGGCTGGGCAGCGCGCTGGCGCGGCTGCCGGGGTCGGCCGAGCTGGGGGAGTTCCTCGGGGCGGCGGTGGCGGCGCGGTCGTGGCGCGAGCGGGAGGAGGGGTTGTCGGCCGCGTACGGGCGGGTGGCGGCGTTGCAGAACCGGGTGGCGCTGGCCGCGCGGCTGGACGAGGGCGTGCGGGGATTCCATGCGCGGCCGTTCCGGGTGATCGGCGGGGACCGGTTCGCCGAGGCGTTGATGGCGTCGGTGTCGGACCCGGTGATCAAGGGGTTGCCGGTGACGGGGTGCGTGGATCAGGTGTCGGATTCGACGGATCTGCTGAGGGTCCCCGGGCGGGCGCGGGCGGTGACGGCGGCCGCGCTGGGCCTCACCACCTGAATGTCCGTTTTGATCTACTTTGTAAAGGCGAGCGGTCGATGCGCCAGCTCCTGCGCCCACACCCACCAAACAGCGACGACGGAAGACAGTCAGGTGTGTCGGCGGGCGTTGGCGTGGATGGCCTGCCGCAGGTAGCCGGCCAGGCCTGGGGCGAGGGCGTCGAACGTGGCGGTGAACCGCGGGTCCTGGACGTACAGGTCGCCGAGGCCGCGGTGGACGGCGTGGTCGCAGTCGTAGAACCAGCGGCTGATGTGCCCCCGGTGGCGTTCGGCCAGGTCCATGACGTCCTCGGCGCCGGCGGGCAGCCCCGCCTTGTAGGCCGCCACCACGTCCTCGTGCAGGGCGGCGGCCTCGGCCTTGAGCTGCAGCCAGTCGGCCTTGGTGTAGGAGGCGACGCGGCGGCGGCTCTCGGCGTAGGCGGGGCTGTGGCCCCAGCGGCGCTGGGCCTCGGCGTCGTGGTCCTCGGGCCGGAAGTCGCCGAAGATCTCGAACCGTTCGGCGGGCGTCAGGGCGAGGCCGAGCGTACGGGCCTGGATGGCGCGCTCGACGGCGGCGATCCTGCCGTGCAGACGCCGGGCGCGCTCGGTCAGCAGCTCGTGCTGGCGGCGCAGGTGGGTGAGCTCGTCGGCGGCCGGCTCGTCCAGGATGACCGCGATCTCCTCCAGGGGGAAGCCGAGCTCGCGGTAGAGCAGGATGTGCTGCAGCCGTACCAGGTCGGCGTCGGTGTAGCGGCGGTAGCCGGCGCGGGTGCGCTCGCCGGGGGGCAGCAGGCCGATCTCGTCGTAGTGGTGCAGGGTGCGCACGGTGACGCCGGCCAGCCTGGCGACCTGCCCAACGGAGAGG
>DASUCK010000287.1:0-3800 GCA_036276095.1 Nonomuraea sp.
TGTACGTCGCCGACCACCCCGCCCTGCTCGGCCGCGGCCGGCACCAGATGGTGACTCTCGACGTCGTGCACGCCGATCCGGACCTGCTGCGGGCCGACCTGGAGAGCCGGCTGCGGGCGCGGGTCCTGCACTACGTGGTGACGCACGTCGATTACGTGCGCGACGTGACCGTGGTGGACGTCCGGTACCAGGCGGCCGACACCCGGGTGAGGGTGCGGTGACCGCGGACGCGGACGTGGTGCTCGCCGGCGTCGCGGCCGGGGCGCGGCCGGTCGGCCTGGACGACGTGCCCGAGCTGATGAGCCGGGTGGACGCCAAGTACCTCGTGACCGCCTCCACCGTGGCCCGGCTCGCCGCCGAACTGGGCGACCGGTTCGCGGTGCTGCGGATCGGGGGCCGCCGCCAGTTCCGCTACAGCTCCACCTACTTCGACACCCCCGACCTGCTCACCTTCCGCCAGCACCGCCAGGACCGGCGCCGCCGTTTCAAGCTGCGGACCCGTACGTACGTGGACGGCGGCGGGCGGTGGCTGGAGCTCAAGCTCAAGGGCGCCCGCGGCGGCACCGACAAGCACCGCATCCCGTACGACGACGCCCCCGCGCGGACGCTGACCGGCACGGCCATGGACTTCGTGAGCGACACCCTCCTCGCGGAGCTGCGCCTCCCCGCCCCCGACCCGCTGCTTCCCGTCCTGTCCACGGACTACCGCCGGGTGACCCTCGTCGACCGGCTGGGGAAGGCCCGCCTGACCTGCGACACCGGCCTGATCTGCCGCGACGCCGACCGCGCCGTGCCCGCCCGCCGCGACCTGGTCCTGCTGGAGTCGAAGTCCGCCGACGGCCGCGCGCTCGCGGACCGGCTGCTTCGCGCCATGGGCGTACGCCCGGTGAGCGTCAGCAAGTACTGCCTGGCCGTGGCCGCGCTCCGCTCCTGTCCGGCCAACCGCTGGCACCCGGTGCTCAACCGCTACCTTCCGCCCCCGCCGGGCGCCTTCGTGGGCCGGCAGCCGCCGCTGCTCACGTGGTGACGACGGCCTCGCCGCGGGCGTGACCGGTCCCGGGTCGTCGTTCCTTCGCCCCCTGGGGAGGGCGCGGCGTCACAGGGGGAGGCCGCCGGTGGCGGCCGTGGTGGAGCCGGTGTCCTGGTAGGCGGCGATCGTGCGTTCGGCGATGCGCATCTGGTGGATCTCGTCGGCGCCGTCGGCGAAGCGGGCCCAGCGGGCGTGCTGGAACATGTTCGCCAGCGGCGTGTCCGTCGAGTAGCCGAGCGCGCCGTGCACCTGGATGGCCCGGTCGATGATCCGGTTGAGGCTGTTGGCCACGAAGTGCTTGGCCATCGACACCTCGGTGCGGAAGTCCTCACCCCGATCGATCTTGTACGCCGCGTGCAGCACCATCAGCTTGCACTGGTACAGCTCCATGGCCGAGTCGGCGATCAGCCACTGCACGCCCTGCTTCTCGGCCAGCAGCGAGCCGTGGCTGTAGCGGTTGAGCGCGCGGTCCACCATCATGTCCAGCGCCGTCTCCGCCTGCGAGATCCACCGCATGCAGTGCGCCAGCCGGGCCGGGCCGAGCCGGTACTGGCCGAGCCGGTGCCCGTTGCCGCGCCCGCCGAGCACCTGGCTGCCGGGCACCCGCAGGTCCCGGATGACGATCTCGCTGTGGCCGGTCGAGCCGTGCATGGTCTCGACCTCGCGGACGTCGTTCCAGCCGGGGCTCGGCAGGTCGACGAGGAAGGCGGTGGTGGCGCCGCGCGTGCCCGGCGGCACGTCCTTCTCCGTGCGGGCGATGAGGATGGCGAAGCTGGCCCGACGGGCGTTGGAGATAAACCACTTGTGGCCGTTGATGACCCATTCGTCGCCGTCCTGGACGGCTTCGGTGCGGATCAGCGTGGGGTCGGAGCCCGCGACCTCCGGCTCGGTCATCGCGAAGCACGACATCGTGGTGCCGTCGAGCAGCGGGCGCAGGTACTTGTCCTTCTGCTCGTCGGTCGCCCAGTGCAGCATCGTGTGCATGTTGCCCTCGTCGGGCGCCTGGCAGTTCAGCACCCACGGGCCGATGCGGGTCTTGGCCGCCTCCGACTGCACCATGGCCAGCGCGACGTGCCCCAACCCCATGCCGCCCCACTCCTTCGGCATGTGCGGCAGCCACAGGCCCTCGTCCTTGGCCCGTGCCCGCAGCCGCAAGAGGGTCCGCAGGTACGTGTCCCGGTCGCCCTCCCGCACCTCCTCCATCGCCGGCACGACCGTGCCCCGGATGAACGCGCGGACCCGCTCGCGGATCTCCTCGTGCTCGGGCGCGAGGGTGAAATCGATGGCCATGCTTCTCCTTAGCCGGGGTTGTGGCAGGCGAGCCAATGATCGACGCCGACCTGCCTGATCTCGGGCTCCTCCGCGGCGCAGCGGCCCGTGGCGCGGGGACACCGCGTACGGAACCGGCACCCGGACGGCGGCTGGACGGGTGACGGCGGCTCGCCGCTGATCGCCGGCGGATCCTGGCCGCCGCCGGGGATGGAGGCGATCAGCGCCCGCGTGTACGGATGCGCCGGCCGGGCGATCAGGTCCGCGCCCGGCGCCAGCTCGCACACCTTGCCCAGGTACATCACCAGGATCCGGTCGCTGACGTTCTTCACCACCGCCAGGTCGTGGGCGATGAAGACGAGCGTGAGCCGGTAGCGCTCCTTCAGGTCCTCCAGCAGGCCGAGGATCTGCGCCTGCACCGACACGTCCAGCGCCGACACCGGCTCGTCGCAGATCACCACCTCCGGGTCCAGGATCAGCGCCCTGGCGATGGAGATGCGCTGGCACTGCCCGCCGGAGAACTCGTGCGGCCGCCGTTCCGCCGCCGTCGCCGGGTCCAGGCCGACCGCTTCCAGCACCTCGTCCACGCGGTCGCCGGGCCGCTTCCACACGCGCGGGCCCTCGCCGACGATGTCGCGGACGCGCCGGCGCGGGTTGAGCGACGAGATCGGGTCCTGGAAGATCATCTGGAGTCGCTGCCGGGTACGCCGCAGCGCCTCGCCGCGCAGCTCGGTCAGCTCCACGCCGTCGAGCCGCACCGATCCCGAGCGCGGCGGCGGCAGCTGCACCAGCGCCCGGGCAGCACTCGACTTGCCGCAGCCGGACTCGCCCACGATGCCGAGCGTCTCGCCCCTGGCCAGGTCGAAGCTGACCCCGGCGACCGCGCTCACCGTGCGGCCACGGCCCGCGGGGAACTCCACGACCAGATCCTCCACCCGCAGCAGCACCTCGTCACGGGCCCGCAGGTGCGCTTTCCCGCTACCGGCCATCGCTCCGCGCTCCTTCCGCCACCGGGCCGTCGTCCTGTTCCACCGCCTGTTGCGGCACAGCCTGTTGTTGCGGCACAGCCTGTTCCACCACAGTGCGGCCGTTCGACAGCGGGTGCCAGCAGGCGTAGTGGTGGCCGTCCTCGAACAGCGGCGGGGCCTCGGCCGCGCACCGGTCCAGGGCGTACCCGCAGCGCGGCCGGAACGCGCAGCCCGGCGGGAGGTCCACGAGGTCCGGAGGGCGTCCCGGGATGACCCGCAGCCGGTGGTGCACCGGGTCGGTCAGCCGGGGCGCCGCCTGGAGCAGCGCCTGCGTGTACGGCATCCGCGGCCGGGCGAACACCTCGGCTGCGGGCCCGCGTTCCACGACCCGGCCGGCGTACATGACGATCACCTCGTCCGCCCACCGGGCCACCACGGACAGGTCGTGGCTGACCAGCACCACCGCCATGTCGCGCTCCTCGCGCAGCCGGTGCAGCAGCCGCAGCACCTGGTCCTGGATGGTCACGTCGAGC
>DASUCK010000288.1:0-11047 GCA_036276095.1 Nonomuraea sp.
AGCGCCAGGTCCTCTTCGTCCTCCACCTCGCCGGACGGCAGCAGCCGGGCCGCCTTCAGGTCGAGCAGCGTGGCCGCCACCAGCAGGAAGTGGCTGGTCTGGTCGAGGTCCCATTCAGGCCCGCGGGAACGGATGTAGGCGATGAACTCGTCGGTGACCTTGGAGAGCGAGACCTCGGTGATGTCGAGCTTGTGCTTGGCGATGAGGCCGAGCAGCAGATCGAAGGGCCCTTCGAAGACGTCCAGGTGGACCTGGAAGCCTTTCGGGTCGGTCTGCTCGGCGGTCACCTGGCCATTGTCGCAGGCTCCGACCAGCGCGCCAGCACCTCGCGGGCCAGCTCGCGGTAAGCGCTGGCGCCGAGGGAGGACGGGTCGAAGGTGGTGATCGGCTCACCGGCGACGGTGGCGTCGGGGAAGCGGACCGTTCGGTTGATCACGGTGTGGAACACCTTGTCGCCGAACGCCTCCACGACGCGGGCGAGCACCTCGCGGCCGTGCAGGGTGCGGGCGTCGTACATGGTGGCGAGCAGGCCCTCGATCTCCAGCTCGCTGTTGAGGCGCTCCTGCACCTTGGTGATGGTGTCCATCAGCAGGGCCACGCCGCGCAGCGCGAAGAACTCGCACTCCAGCGGCACCATGACGCCGTGAGCGCAGGTCAGGGCGTTGATCGTGAGCAGGCCGAGCGACGGCTGGCAGTCGATGAGGCAGACGTCGTAGTGCGGCAGCAGCGGCTTGATCACCCGGCCGAGCACCTGCTCGCGGGCCACCTCGGTGACCAGCTGCACTTCGGCGGCCGACAGGTCGATGTTGCTCGGGAGCAGGTCGAGGCCCTCGACTCCGGTCTGGAGCAGCACCTCCTCGGCGGTGACGCCGCGCTCCATCAGCAGGTTGTAGACCGTCAGGTCGAGCTGGAGCGGGTTGATGCCCAGGCCGACGGAGAGGGCGCCCTGCGGGTCGAAGTCGACCAGCAGGACCTTGAGGCCGTATTCGACCAGCGCGGCGCCCAGGTTGATGGTGGTGGTGGTCTTGCCGACCCCGCCCTTCTGATTGACCATCGCGACCACGCGCGCCGGGCCGTGCACGGCGGGCGGCACCGGCTCCGGGAACACCGGCCGGGGCCGCTGCGTGGGCCCCAGGTTGACGCCGTTGGAAGGCGCGTTGGTCTTCGTGTCGCCCCAGGGGTTGTCGGGGGTCCCCGGGGTCGAACCCTTGGTCGTCACAGTCACCAGCTCGAACCTCCCTGACGATCCCGAACCGGACCGTCCGGACGGACACTATGGCGTCGCCACCAAACGCGGCAAGGCGGCACGCCGTCCGCGCCGCACGACGCCAAAGACTATAGATCACTGCCGGGCACGCGGATGCGCGGCGGCATAGACCTCGCGGAGCTTGTCGACCGTGACCAGGGTGTAGACCTGAGTGGTCGTCACTGAGGCGTGGCCGAGCAACTCCTGCACCACCCTAACGTCCGCTCCGCCGTCCAAGAGGTGGGTTGCGAAGGAATGGCGGAGAACGTGGGGGCTTATCCCGTCGAGTCCGGCACGTTCGGCGGCGGCCTGGAGCACCTCCCACGCGCCCTGCCTGGTCAGCCGCCCGCCGCGGGCGTTGAGGAAGACGGCGGGGGTGCCGCGCCCGTGGGCCAGCAGCCCCGGACGGGCCCGGACGAGGTACGCGTCCAAGGCGGACCGGGCATAGCGCCCCAAGGGTACGACGCGCGTGCGGCCGCCCTTGCCGCGCAGCCGTACCTGGTCGTCCTCAAGGTCGTCGACGGCCAGGCCGACGGCCTCGGAGATGCGGGCACCGGTGCCGTACAGGACCTCCAGCAGGGCCCGGTTGCGCAGGGTCAGGGGGGCGCCGTCGGGGCCGGAGGCGGCGATGAGCCGCTCGACCTCGTCGACCGTGATCGCCTTGGGCAGCCGGCGGAGCTGGCGCGGCGGCCGCACCTGGTGGGCGGGGTCGTGGACGGTGACGCCTTCGCGCAGGGCGAAGCGGTGCAGGCCGCGGACGGCGGAGACGGCGCGGGCGGCCGAGCTGGCGACCAGCGCCGGGTGCTCGCCGTCGCCCTCGCGCAGCACGGCGAGGAAGGCCTGGACGTCGGCCTCCCCCACCTCGCCGAGCTCGGCGCGGCCGCGCGCCTGCAGGTGCTGGACGTATCGGCGCAGGTCCCGGCGGTAGGACGCGAGCGTGTTGGCGGCCAGGCCCCGCTCCACCGCAAGATGGGCGAGGTAGCTGGAGAGCACTGCCTCCACGAGCCGGTCCTTCCCCTCACGCCTCCGGGGCGTCGGCGGGGCGCAACGTCGCGAAACCCTCGACCGAAGCCGCATATGCGGCGAGGATACCGGCCACGGCCGGGGAATTGTGGATCATTCCCATGAGCGCCTTCTCGACCGCGTCGGCCAGGGGCACCCACTCGACCGGCATGTCGATCTCCTCGTGCCGGTGGACGAAGCCGTTGTCCTCGTCGGGGATCTTGGTGAGGTCGCGGGCCAGGAAGACTCTGATCCGCTCGTCGGACATGCCCGGCGAGGACCGCAGGTCGACCAGCGTGTGCCAGGTGGCGGCGCGGTGGCCGGCCTCCTCGGCGAGCTCGCGGGCGGCGCCGGCCACGAGCGGTTCGCCTTCGACGTCGCGGATCCCGGCCGGCAGCTCCCACATCAGCTGGCGCGTCGGGTGACGGTATTGGCGGATCATGAGGACGCGGTCATGGTCGTCGAGCGCGAGCACGGCCACGGCGCCGGGGTGCACGACGTAGTCGCGGTCGGCGACCTCGTCCCGGGGCATCCTGACGGTGTCGGTGACCACGCGGATGACGCGCCCCTCGAACCGTTCCCTGGTCTCGACGACGTCCCACGACTCCGGCGTGTCTTCGATCATCACGGACTGACCTTAGCCGCCACCCGGCTGTCGGCGTACACCAGGGCGGCGCTGATCAGGCCCTTGAACATGGGATTGGCCCGGGTGGGGCGGGAGCGGAACTCGGGGTGGGCCTGGGTGCCGATGAAGAACGGGTGGACCTCGGCGGGCAGCTCGGTGTACTCGACCAGGCGGCCGTCGGGCGACAGGCCGGAGAAGACGAGGCCGACCCGCTCCAGCTGCTCCCGGTAGGCGTTGTTGACCTCGTAGCGGTGGCGGTGGCGCTCGTCGGCCTTGGCCTTGCCGCCGTAGAGCCGGCGGGCGAGGGTGCCGTCGCCGAGCCTGGCGGTGTAGCTGCCCAGACGCATGGTGCCGCCCATGTCGCGCTCGCCGGCGACGACGTCCTCCTGGTCGGCCATGGTGGAGATGACCGCGTGCTTGGCGTCGGGGTCGAACTCGGTGGAGTTGGCGCCGTCGATGCCGGCCAGGTTGCGGGCGGCCTCGATGACCATGCCCTGCATGCCGAGGCAGATGCCGAGCAGCGGGATCTTGCGCTCGCGGGCGTGGCGGATCGCGCCGATCTTGCCCTCGATGCCGCGCACGCCGAACCCGCCGGGGATGAGCACGCCGTCGACGCCGTCCAGCTCGCGCTCGGCGCCCTCGACGGTCTCGCAGTCGTCGCTCTTGACCCAGCGGATGTTGACCCGGGCGTCGTTGGCGAACCCGCCGGCGCGCAGCGCCTCGGTCACCGACAGGTAGGCGTCGGGCAGGTCGATGTATTTTCCGACCAGCGCGATGGTGACCTCCTTGGCCGGGCGGTGCACGCGGCGCAACAGCTCCTCCCACTCCTTCCAGTCGACGTCGCGGAAGGGCAGGCCGAGCCGGCGCACGACGTAGGCGTCGAGGCCCTCGGAGTGGAGCACCTTGGGGATGTCGTAGATGGAGGCCGCGTCGACGGCGGAGACCACGGCGTCCTCGTCGACGTCGCACATCAGGCTGATCTTGCGCTTGATCGCCGTCTGCACGGGCCGGTCGGACCGCAGCACGATCGCGTCCGGCTGGATGCCGATGCTGCGCAGCGCGGCCACGCTGTGCTGGGTCGGCTTGGTCTTGAGCTCTCCGGACGGCCCGATGTACGGCAGCAGCGACACGTGCAGGAAGAACACGTTGTCGCGGCCCACCTCGTGCCTGATCTGCCGGACGGCCTCCAGGAACGGCAGCGACTCGATGTCGCCGACCGTGCCCCCGACCTCGGTGATGACCACGTCGACCTCAGGACCGGCCATGCCCCTGATGCGGTCCTTGATCTCGTTGGTGATGTGGGGGATGACCTGGACGGTGTCGCCCAGGTACTCGCCCCGCCGTTCCTTGGCGATGACGTTGGAGTAGATCTGGCCGGTGGTGACGTTGGCCGAGCCGTGGAGGTCGGTGTCGAGGAACCGCTCGTAGTGGCCGACGTCGAGGTCGGTCTCGGCTCCGTCGTCGGTGACGAACACCTCGCCGTGCTGGAACGGGTTCATGGTCCCGGGGTCGACGTTGAGGTACGGGTCGAGCTTCTGCATGGTGACCCGGAGACCGCGTGCCTTGAGGAGGCGACCGAGGCTGGATGCCGTGAGCCCCTTGCCGAGACTGGAGGCGACACCGCCGGTGACGAACAGATGCTTGGTGTGCGATGCGCTGCGCAAAGGGGCTCCCGTGGCTCGATGTGTGGTCGAAGTGTCCACGGGCTCTCAGGATATCAAACAACGCCCCTCACATGCCCGAACAGCATGACCTAGCGGTAACTTTGGACTCTATGTCATTCGTACGGCGGGCCGTGGGCACCTTGATCCACCGCGCCTACACCGCGATCCGCCACGCCGGCGCGATCACTCCCGCCTCGCCCGCCGGACACCGGTTCCGGCGGCTGGGCGAGGGGACCAGCATCGCGTTCCCGCCAGGCGCCATCTTCGGCGAGTCCTCCATCGAGATCGGCGAGGGCACGCTGATCGGCGAGCGCGTGTCGCTGTCCTGCGGCATGAGCCCCGGCCTCGACCTCGGGCCGCAGACCATCCTGCGCATCGGCAGCGGATGCTCGATCGGCCGCGGCTCGCACGTGGTGGCCCACCAGTCGATCGACATCGGCGACGACGTCTTCACCGGCCCGTACGTCTACATCACCGACCAGAACCACGTCTACGACGACCCGGATGTGCCCATCGGCAGGCAGTGGCCGCGCAACAACCCGGTCTCGATCGGCTCGGGCTCGTGGCTGGGCGCGGGCGCGATCATCCTGCCGGGCACGACGCTGGGCCGCCAGTGCGTGGTGGCGGCCGGCGCGGTGGTGCGCGGCGAGTTCCCCGACCACAGCGTGGTCGCCGGGGTGCCGGCGCGGCGGGTCCGCGGGTACTCGCCGGAGCTGGGCTGGCACATCCCGGGCGGCATCCCCATGGTCTGACCTCACCGCCCCGGAACGGCCCCGGAGCGAGCCGGGGATGACGGAACGAGCCGGGGTGCGAGCCGGGGATGACGGAACTGGCCGGGGATGGACCGAACATCCTTCTGACCGTTAGCGTCGTGTCATGCGGACCGCCATCTGTGAGCGCCTGGGCATCGAGTTCCCCCTGTTCGCCTTCAGCCACTGCCGCGACGTGGTCGCGGCCGTGACGAACGCGGGCGGGTTCGGGGTGCTGGGCGCGGTCGCGTACGCGCCGGAGGCGCTCGACACCGAGCTGACGTGGATCGACGAGCGCGTGGGCGGCCGGCCGTACGGCGTGGACGTGCTCGTCCCTGGCAAGATCGACCCCTCCGCGCTGGACCTACGCGCCCGTCTGGCCGACTTCATCCCCGACCACCACCGCGACTTCGTCGCCCACCTGCTCAGCAAGTACGGCGTGAGCGGGCCGCCGCAGCCGGTGACGGCGTCGGCGGACGAGTTCGGGCGGCGCGTGACCGCGACGGGTGCGACCGGGCTGATCGACGTGGCGCTGAAGCACCCGATCGGGCTGATCGCCAGCGCCCTCGGGCCGCCGCCGCCCGAGATGGTGGCCAAGGCGCGGGAGGCCGGGGTGCCGGTGGCCGCGCTGGTCGGGACGGTGGAGCACGCCCGAAGGCAGGTCGCGGCGGGCGCGGACCTCATCGTCGCGCAGGGCACCGAGGCGGGCGGGCACCCCGGCGAGATCTCCACGATGGTGCTGGTGCCGCAGGTCGTGGACGCGGTCGCGCCCGTGCCGGTGCTGGCGGCGGGCGGCATCGCGTCGGGCCGCCAGATGGCGGCGGCCCTGGCGCTCGGCGCTGAAGGCGTCTGGTGCGGGTCGGTCTGGCTGACCACGGAGGAGGCCGAGACGTCGCCCGCGGTGAAGCGCAAGTTCCTGTCCGCCTCGTCGCTGGACACCGTCCGCTCCCGGTCCCGCACCGGCAAGCCGGCCCGCCAGCTCAAGTCCGCCTGGACCGAGGAATGGGACTCCGGCCCAGAGAGCCCCGGCCCGCTCGGCATGCCCCTGCAGATGCTCCTGGCCGAAGGCGCGATGGCCCGCATCGCCGCCGCCGCGGACAAAGGCGAACTGGGAGCGCTCGACCTGGTCAACTATTACGTGGGCCAGGTGGTCGGCCAGCTGACCCAGGTGAAGCCGGCCCGCGAGGTGGTCTACGACATGATCACCGAATTCACCGAAGCCCTGTCCCACCTCAACCACCTCACCGACTGACGCTCGAGGCCGGACGACTCCACGAATCCCGCCCAAGCCCCTCCGCCGCTCCGAAAGGCCCGGCCGCGGAGCATCCACTCCGCCCCCAAAAAGGACACCAGCCACAGACGATCCACCGCCCCTTCCGAAAGACCCCAGCCACGCACAGGACAGCATCGCCCTCCGAAGGACCCGAGCCACGGACAGGGCAGCACCGGATCCACCGCCCCTCCAAAGGACCCCAGCCACGGACAGGGTGCGTATGGGGTGAGGGGTCGGGTGTAGGTGGGTTTGGTGTTCGCCGGGGAGGGCGTGTCAAGATGCGGTGTGGTTGGGAGACCGCCTGAGGTGGAGCGTGGCACCGGCGTTCCCGCGCACGTGCAGATCGAGCGCTGGCTGCTCCGGTCGATCGACCGGGGCGACCTGGCGCCGGGCGATCGGCTGCCGGGAGAGCGGGAGCTGGCCGGGCGGCTCGGGGTGAGCCGCATGACGTTGCGGCAGGCGCTGGCCACGCTGGAGCACGACGGCGTGCTGGTCAGGGTGCCGGGCCGGGCGGGCGGGGCGTTCGTGGCGGAGCCGCGGATCGAGTGCGACCTGACGGGGCTGGCGGGTTTCACCGAGCAGATGCGCCGGGCCCACCTGCGGGCCGAGGCGCGGATCCTGGTGGCGGCCACGGTGCCCGCGCCGCGTGGCGCGGCCGAGGCGCTGGGGGTGGAGGCGGGCTCGCCGGTGCACGAGGTCGCCCGCGTACGGTCGGCCGGACGCGCCCCGGTGGCCCTGGAGCGCTCGTACTTCCCGCCCCTGCCGGGCTTCCTGGAGCAGGACCTGACCGGCTCGCTCTACGCGCTGCTGGCCAGCGGGTACGACCTGGAGCCCCGTACGGCGGTCGAGCATCTCGACCCGGTGATCGCCCGCCCCGGCGAGGCCGCGGATCTGGGCATCGAGCCGGGCGCGCCGCTGATGCTGATCGAGCGCACGGCGTACGCGGCCGACGGCACGCCGGTGGAGTTCGCCCGCGACCTGTTCCGCCCCGACCGCGTACGCGTCTCGGTGCGCAGCGGCGTCACGGCACCACCGGCCCCTTGACCACCACGCCGGGCACCCACCGCCCCTCGATCTCGATCTCCACCTCGGCCCCCGGCTCGACCGGCAGGTACGCGTACGCGATCGACGCCCGCGCGGTGTACCCGTAGCCGCCGGAGGTGACGCGGGCGGCGACCTGGCCTCCGACGCGGACCGGCTCGTTGCCGAGGGCGACCGCACCGCGGTCGGTCAGGGTCACGCATCGCAGCCGCCGCTCGGGCGCGGGGTCGAGGGCGTCGCGGCCCAGGAACTCCTTGTCCGGTTTGACGCAGAAGCCCAGCCCGGCCTCGTACGGGGTGTTCTCGGGCCCGATGTCCGCCCCCCACACCCGGTAGCCCTTCTCCAGGCGCAGGCTGTCGATGGCCCGGTAACCGCCGGCGACCAGCCCGTACGGCTCCCCGGCCCGCCACAGGATCTGCCAGAGGGCGCGGCCGTACTCGCTGGAGCAGTACAGCTCCCAGCCGTGCTCCCCCACGAACGTCACCCGCAGCGCCAGCACCGGCACGTCCCCCACGGCGAGCTCCCGTGCCGACATGAAGGGGAAGTCCATGGGGTCGGGTGTGAGCCCGGCGATGACGTCGCGGGCGCGCGGCCCCCACAGGGCGAAGCAGGCGTACTGGCCGGTCACGTCGGCGATCCTGGCCGTGGAGCCGGTGGCGGCGGCCTGCTTGCGCAGCCAGCCGAGGTCGTGGGCGCCGAACGCGGTGCCGGTGACGACGAGGAACTCCTCCTCGCCGCGCCGGGTGACGGTGAAGTCGCATTCGATGCCGCCGCGCCGGTTGAGCGCCTGGGTGTAGGTGACGGCGCCGACCTCGCGGGCGACCCGGTTGTCGCACACCCATTCCAGCAGCTCGGCCGCGCCGGGACCGGTGACCTCGATCTTGGCGAACGAGCTTTCGTCGAACAGCCCGGCGGTGGTCCTGGTGGCGCGGTGCTCGACCCCGATCGCGGACGACCACAGCCGCCCGGCCCAGCCGTCCGGCCGCTCGCCGTCCCCTTCCTCGTTGGACGCGTAGTAGTTGACGCGTTCCCAGCCGGCCTTCTCGCCGAAGACGGCGCCGTGGGCGGCGTGCCAGGAGTAGGCGGGAGAGACGCGCAACGGGCGGCCGGCCGAGCGTTCGTGGCCGGGGTAGCGGATGTCGTAGTAGGTCTCGTAGTTCTCGACGGCCCGCTTCAGCGTGTATGACGGGGAGCGGTAGTGGCGGCCGAAGCGGCGCACGTCCATGTGCCACAGGTCCATGGCGGGCTCGCCCTCGACGATCCACTCGGCCATGACCTTGCCGATGCCGCCCGCGCCGGCGATGCCGTGGGCGCAGAAGCCGGCGGCCACGAAGAAGCCGGCGACCTCGGTCTCGCCGAGACAGAACTCGTTGTCGGGGGTGAACGCCTCGGGGCCGTTGATCAGTTTGCGGATGCCGACGTCGGCCATCGCGGGAACACGAATCCGGGAATTATCCGAAATTTCCTCAAATCTCGGCCAATCTTCGGACAAAAGGCGGCCGTTGAAGTCCCCCGGCACCGCGTCGTACGCGTTCGGCCCGGCCGTCCAGGGCGCGCACGTGCGCTCGTACCCGCCCATGACCAGGCCCTGCACCTCCTGCCGGTAGTACACGAGCAGGTCGGGGTCGCGCAGCGTGGGCAGGCCGGCGTGGTCGTGGAAGGCGTCGGTGACGACGTACTGGTGGGACATCGGCACGATCGGGATCCGCACCCCCGCCATGCGGCCGATCTCGGCGGCGAACATGCCGCCGCAGTTGACCACGATCTCGCAGGCGATGTCCCCCTGGTCGGTGCGGACTCCCGTGACGCGACGGCGATCGGTGGTGATGCCGAGGACGCGGGTGCCGGTCCTGATCACCGCGCCGCCCTCGCGGGCGCGGGCGGCGAGGGCGTAACAGAGCTGCGAGGGGTCGATCTGGCCGTCGGTCGGCAGGTACGCGGCCCCGACGACGCCCCCGGGGTCCATGAGCGGGAACAGTTCCACGGCCTCGGCCACGGAGATCTCCTCCAGCGGCAGTCCGAAGGTGCGGGCCCAGCCGATCTGGCGGCGGATCTCGGCCATCCGCTCGGGCGTGGAGGCCAGCTTGATGCCGCCGCACTCGGTCCAGCCGGCGTCGAGGGTGCGGTAGAGCTCGACGGAGTACTGGTTCATCCTGGTCAGCGTGGGGTCGGCGCGGAGCTGGCCGACCAGCCCGGCGGAGTGGAAGGTCGAGCCGCTGGTCAGCTCGTCCCGCTCCAGCACGACGACGTCGCGTTCGCCGAGCCGGGTGAGGTGGTAGGCGACGGACGCACCGCCGACGCCGCCACCGATGATCACAATGCGCGCCGAGTCGCTCATGGTGGCGAGGCTAGCCTCCGGCCTTTTAAAGGTCTAGACCGTTTGGCCGGAGCCGTCCTAGCATCGAACATGGCCGTGCCCGAGGTGCTCGATCGCATCCCCCTGCTGTCCGGCGTGCCCCGCACCGTCGAGGAGCTGCCCGGCGGGCTCACCAACCACAACTACAAGGTCACCGTGCCCGGCGGCGCGTACGTCGTGCGCGTGTGGGCCAGCGACGGCGCGCTGCTGGCCATCGACCGGGACGCCGAGCACGCCGACTCGATCGCGGCGGCGGCCGCGGGCGTGGGGGCGCCGGTGCACGCGTACCTGCCGGAGCTGGGCGTGCTGGTGGTGGGCTTCCTGCCGGGGCGCACGTTCACGGAGGCCGACCTGCGCGACCCGGCGAACCTGCCGCGGGTGGCGGAGGCGTGCCGGCGGCTGCACGCGGGACCGAGGTTCGTACGGGACTTCGACATGTTCGACGTGCAGCAGCGGTACCTGAAGATCGTACAGAGCCACGGATTCCGACTTCCTGCGAAATACTCGGATTTCATGCCCACGGTGGCAAAAATCCGGAAATGTCTGGCTGTGCGCGACGCCGGCACCGTCCCCTGCAACAACGATCTCCTCCCCGGCAACATCCTCGACGCCGGCGACCGCCTCCACCTGATCGACTACGAGTACGCCGGCAACAACGACCCCTGCTTCGAGCTCGGCAACGTCTGGAGCGAGTCCGACCTGCCGCTCGGCCACCTGGACGAACTCGTCACCGCGTACCACGGCCGCCGCCTCCGCCACAAGATCGCCCGAGCCCGCCTGCTCGGCCTCATGTCCAAGTACGGCTGGACCCTGTGGGCCGCCATCCAGGACGGCGCCAACGAGACCATCGACTTCGACTTCTGGTCGTGGGGGATGGAGAAGTACGAGCGGGCGGTGGCCGAGTTCACCTGGCGCGGCCTGCCCGCCCTCATGGACGAGGCCGCGAGGGACGACTAGGTCGTGTTTCGAAAGATCACGATGTGTGGGGTGTGTCGGTGATCGTTAAACGAAGAGGTCTCCGGTAGATGGTTCAACGACCAAGAAGAACGACATACCGGAGACCTCGTGACCAGCGTAGTGGTGACGAGGCG
>DASUCK010000289.1:0-5232 GCA_036276095.1 Nonomuraea sp.
CGCACGTCGCCGACGATCGGCAGGTCGCGCAGATCGTCGAGGGTCTGCTTGAACAGCGGTTCGTTCTTCGTCACGTGGCCCAGCAGGTCTTCGCGCTCGAAGATGTCGAGGTTGGCCAGCGCTACGGCCGCGGAGACCGGGTGACCGCCGAAAGTGTAGCCGTGGGCGAACATGGTGTCGCCGCTCTTGAACGGCTCGAACAGCCGCTCGTGCGCGATCATGGCGCCGATCGGCGAGTAGCCGCTGGTCATGCCCTTGGCACAGGTGATGATGTCCGGGACGACGCTCGTCGGGTCGTCGAACTTCGAGATGCCGAACATCGTGCCGAGCCGGCCGAAGGCGCAGATGACCTCGTCGGAGACGAGCAGGACGTCGTACTCGTCACAGATCTCGCGCAGCCGCTGCCAGTAGCCGGGAGGCGGCGGGAAGCAGCCGCCGGCGTTCTGGACGGGCTCGGCGAAGACGGCGGCCACCGTGTCGGGGCCCTCCATCTCGATGGCGCGGGCCACCCGGTCCGCGGCCCAGACGCCGTACTCCTCCGGGGTCATGCCCGGGACGCCGGTGATCTCGTCGGCCCGGTAGTGGTTGGTGTTGGGGACGCGCACCGAGCCCGGCACCAGCGGCTCGAACATCTGCTTGAACGCCGGCACCCCGGTGATCGACAACGCGCCCTGCGTGGTGCCGTGGTAGGCGATCTGGCGGCTGACGACCTTGTGCTTGAGCGGCTTGCCGGTGAGCTTGAAGTACTGCTTGGCGAGCTTCCACGCGGTCTCCACCGCCTCGCCGCCGCCGGTGGTGAAGAAGACCCGGTTGAGCTCGCCCGGAGTCTGCGCGGTGAGGCGCTGGGCCAGCTCGGCCGCCTTGGGGTGGGCGTAGGACCACAGAGGGAAGAACGCCAGCTCCTGAGCCTGCTTGGCGGCGGCCTCGGCGAGCTCCTGACGGCCGTGGCCGACCTGGACCACGAAGAGCCCGGCCAGGCCGTCGAGATAGCGCTTGCCGTGGAGGTCGTAGACGGAGCACCCCTCACCGCGGACGATGGTGGGGATCTCGGAGTGCTCGTACGCGCTGTGCCTGGTGAAGTGCAACCAAAGGTGATCTTCCGCGGCCTTCAGGATGTCGTTTTCCGGCTGCGTCATGGCCATCTTCCCTCGTCTCAGAACTCTCCACAGTGTGCATGTTCACCTGGCGGTTGCCAAGCGAATCGGTCGCAGCAATGTGCAAGAAAATCGAGATCCGCAAAACCGCTATGTAACAGCAACGAAATCCGCAAGTGCCTGTGCGCGCGGATCCGGCGGGTTCCGAAACGCGGGAGCCATCTGTGATCCAATGAGAGCCGAACTGTCCAGATTCAGCTGAGTTGAGAACACCCCCGGGGGACCTTCCCGTGACTCCTGACCAGATCGAGAGCGCCGTCGCCGCCTCGATGCCCCGCGCCGTCGACGACCTCAAGCGGCTGGCCGCCATCCCCTCCGTCGCCTTCCCCGGGCACCCGGAAGAGGCCGTGCTCGCCGCCGCCGCGGTGACCGAGGAGCTGCTGCGGTCGACCGGGCTGCCGCACGTGCGGCAGGTGGCCGTCGAGGGCAGCTTCCCGGCGGTCTACGGCGAGGCTCCGGCCCCGCCCGGCGCGCCCACCGTCCTGCTCTACGCGCACTACGACGTCCAGCCGCCCGGCGACCTGTCCGCGTGGCGCACCCCGCCGTTCGAGCCGACCCTGATCGACGGCCGCCTGTACGGCCGCGGCTGCGCCGACGACAAGTCCGGCGTCATCTCCCACGTCACCGCGCTGCGCGCGTTCCAGGGCCGCTTCCCGGTGGGCATCAAGGTCATCATCGAGGGTCAGGAGGAGTACGCGGGCGAGCGCCTGGAGGCGTTCGTCGAACGCCACCCCGACCTGCTGCGCGCCGACGCCATCGTGGTCGCCGACACCGGCAACCCGCGGGTGGGCGACCCGGCCGTCACCACGTCGCTGCGCGGCATGACCGCGTTCACCGTCGAGGCCCGCACGCTGAAGGAAGCCGTGCACAGCGGCTCGTTCGGCGGCGCCGCCCCCGACGCGCTGGCCGCCCTCATGCGCATGCTGACCTCGCTGCACGACGACAACGGCGACATCCGCGTACCCGGCCTGCCGCGCGGCACGTTCCTCGGGCAGGGGCCGGCGGAGGAGGAGTTCAGGAGGACGGCGGGGGTGCTCGACGGCGTGTCGCTGGTGGGCTCCGGCTCGCTGGCCGACCGGTTGTGGTCCTCGTACGCGATCACGGTCACCGGCCTGGACGTGCCGACGGTGTCCGGCGCGGTGAACGCCGTCCAGCCCGTCGCCAGGGCCCGCGTCACGGTGCGGGTGCCGCCGGCCGGCGACCCCAAGACCACGGTGAACGCGGTGGTGGAGTACCTGCGCCAGGTGGCGCCCTGGGGCGTGCACGTGTCGTTCGGCGCCTTCACCGTCGGCTCCGGCTTCCAGGCCGACTCCGGCGGCACCGCCCGCGCCGCGCTCAACCGGGCGATGGAGCGCGCCTTCGGCCGCCCGCCGCGCGACGTCGGCGCCGGCGGCTCGATCCCGCTGGTGAACACGCTGCTCAAGCAGTTCCCCGCCGCCGAGATCCTGCTGTTCGGCGCCGAGGACGAGGACGCCGCCATCCACGCCCCGAACGAGCGCGTGGACCTGGAGGAGCTGCGCCGCGTGGCCACCACCGAGGCCCTGTTCCTCCACGAGCTGAGCCTGCCGCCGGCGTAGCCGGCCGGCCACCCGTCGACCGTCCGCCACCACCCGCCGACTCCGTGGCGCGACCTGCCGCCGCTGTCGCCGGCCTCGCCGCCTGGTCACGTGGCGTCAGGCGAGGAGCGCCCGGTGCGAGTCCTGCGTCCCCTCCGGCAACCGGTCGGGGGCGCACCACCGGGCCTCCAGGATCTCCAGCGGATCGATCCTGAGCGTCCCTCCCGTGACCACGGCCTCGTACGCCACCTCGATCCGCAGCCGGAACCCGCTCCGCACCCTGAGGAGCCGCCCCGCCTTCACGGTCAGCCCGGTCTCCTCGAACACCTCCCGCTCGACGGTGCCCTCCAGCGTCTCCGACCGCTTGGCGTAACCCGTGGGAAACCCCCAAGGGCGGCTCCCGGGCCACCACCGGTGCCTCAGCACGAGCACCCGCCCCTGCTCGTCGCGTACGACGCCGGTGACGCCCACCAGGAACGCGGCGTGCCTCCACCACACCAGCCGCGACCGCACCCGCCCGCCCAGCGCCCGCCAGATGAGGGTCAATACCCGTATCACCATGATCCTTTCCGTCCCACAGGATCCCATCATGGTCTGACGGCGGGCCCTGCCGCAGGTGTGCGTCTCCGGTGGCGTGGTGACCTGGATCCGGCATCGGACCCGGCCTGGCGCTCACGATTCGCGGGCTGGTTCGAGGCGCTCGGCTTCGAACGGACGTTTCGGCTCAGCCGCGTCCGCCTGACCGGAAATGCCGTGGGAAGCGCCACCTGCGCGTTCGGTCAGCTCGTATCACCGGCGAGCTGCGACTAGTTTGGGACTATGACTGCACTTCGGCAGCCGGCTGCCCGCCGTCCTGAGGCGGGGGTGACCGGGAGGTGGCGACGTTCGCGCTGATCCACGGCGGTGGCGGCTCGGCCTGGGACTGGCATCTGGTGGTGGCGGCGCTGCGCGTGCGCGGCCACGAGGCCGTGGCGGTGGACCTGCCCGTCGAGGACGAGTCCGCCGGCCTGTCCGAGTACGCGGACGCCGTGGTCGACGCCGTGGGCGGGCGGCCGGAGCACCTGATCGTGGTGGCCCACTCCTGGGGCGGGTTCGTCGGCCCGCTGGTGTGCGCCCGCGTACCGGTCGAGCGGCTGGTGCTGGTCACGGCCATGATCCCGGCCCCGGGAGAGCCGCCGGGCGACTGGTGGGACAACACCGGACACGGGCACGTCGACATCAGTGACCCGGTCGCCATGTTCCTGCACGACGTGCCGAGGGAGCTGGCCGAGGAGCTGCTCGGCAGGGGGCGCGAGCACGCGGACAAGGCGCTGCGCGAGCCGTGGCCGCTGGACCGGTGGCCGGACGTGCCCACCCGGTTCCTGCTCTGCCGCGACGACCGGTTCTTCCGCCCGGAATTCATGCGCGGCGTCGTACGGGACCGGCTCGGCATCACCCCCGACGAGATCGACGGCGGCCACGCCCCCATGCTGGCCCGGCCGGAGGAGCTGGCCGACTACCTGGCCGGCCTGACCGGCACGTCGTAGACCGGCCTCGCCGGCCTGACCGGCAGGTCGTAGACGCGGCGGACGCTGGTGGCGAGGCGGCTCACGTCGGCGCCGTACACGTGCACCGACACGCCGGTCTCGGAGCTGGTGTTGCGTACCTTGTGGATGTCGCCGGGCGGGGCGAAGCCGCTGACCTCGCCGGGGCGGTTCTCGGCGCGCCCGATCTCCTCCAGGTGGTCGCCCAGGTAGCGGTAGAGGGTCTCGTCCTCGATGCCGCTGACGATGCCGAACGTGCACCAGGAGACGTGGTCGTGGACGGGCGTGTCCTGGCCGGGGCGCCAGACGACGCCGACGATCGAGAAGTGGTCCTCGGCGTGGAGGATGTGGGTGGCGTACCGGTCGGGGGCGCCCTCGCGTTCGCGCGGGGTGAGAATGCCGGGGCCGGGGAGGCGGGCGCGGAGGAGGTCGGCGACGGCGTGCGCGGTCTCGTTGCGGTCCAGCCGCCTGGCCACGATTTCGGAGATGCCGGTGACGAGGGCATCGAGTCCGGGACGGGCGACAGCCGGCGTGGCGATCGTGGACATGTGACCTCCTCGACGTGCCTCTCCTTCCACGGTGCTACAGCCACGACCGATAGGTCCAACAGAAGTCTTCTGGAGCATCCATAGATATGGTTGATGGATGCTGGACGTCACCCGCCTGCGGGTCCTGGTCGCGGTCGCCCGCAAGGGCTCGCTGACCGCCGCCGCCAAGGAGCTGCACTATTCGCAGCCGTCCGTCAGCCACCACCTGGCCCGGCTGGAGGCGGAGACCGGCGCCCGGCTGATCCAGCGCTCGGGCCGCGGCATCAGGCTCACGGACGCGGGCCGGCTGCTCGCCGAGCGCGCCACGGAGATCATCGGCCGGCTCGACGACGCCGCCGAGGAGCTCGCCGCGCACGTCGGGCTCCGGTCCGGCCGGGTGCGCCTGGCCGCCTTCCCGTCCGCGCTGGGCACGTTCGTGCCGCGGGCGGTCACCCGGCTCGCCGCCGCGCAC
>DASUCK010000290.1:0-2856 GCA_036276095.1 Nonomuraea sp.
TCTTCGAGGACAGTAGCCTCGACCTGCGCAGAGCATGATCCGCGAGTGACCGTGATTGACCGCTGGTGACCGCCCTTAATGGCACGCTAATGGCACGGTGATCACGGCCTTGAGCTGTGGGATCGGCGATGTCCACCACGCACTCACGGCCCGCGTTCATCACCGGGCTGCGCGCCCTGGCCGACTTGCTGGAAACGCGTCCCGACATACCGATCCCAGGAAGCGCCGTCGTATATCACTTCGTGCGGGACGCCCACGACGCCGACATGCACGCCGAGATTCAACGCCTGGCCACACTGCTCGGCAGCCACGTCGATGGAGACAGCGGCCACTACACGGCCTCGCTGTGCCTCGGCCCGATCGAGTACCGCGCCGTGGCGATCCTCGCCGAGTCCCGCGCCCGCTACGACGCCCACGACAGCTACCGCGGCTGCATCACGCCCTACGGCCCGACCGAAGACCGATGAACACCGACACCGACACCGTCACCCACTATCGCTGCTGCACCTGCAACGGCACTGGCATCTACGACGACCAGACCTGCGCCGACTGCGACGGCACCGGCATCGACAACCACGGCGCATAGCCGCCGTAGCGCCCCCCGCCTGGCCACACATCCGCCAAGATCCGCGCCAGGCCGGGGGCCATCCACACCAGCGTCACTGGATAGGACAGGACCCATCTTGCCCCACCTTGCTCACAGCCACGCCGTGGCTGGAATGATCCACCGGCTCAACCAACCCGACTACGACCGCTGGGCCAGCCAGATCAAGCGGACCGGCGGCTGCCGACAGCCCATCCACCTGCGCGGCAAGGTCGAATACCACGACCAGGCCACCGGCCGGCTCCTGCACCGCTACAGCACCACCCAGGAACCAAACGGCGTCCTGCGCGTCCCGTGCAAGACCCGCCGCGCCTCCCGCTGCCCGGCCTGCGCCGAGGTCTACCGTGCCGACACCTACCAACTCGTCCGCGCCGGCCTCGTCGGAGGCAAGGGCGTACCCGAGACCGTCAGCAGCCACCTGTGCCTGTTCATCACTCTCGCCGCGCCGTCCTTCGGGGCTGTCCACGTGCGGCGGGAGAAGAACGGCAAGGTCCTGCCCTGCCACGCCCGCCGCTATGCTCAACCCTGCCCGCACGGCATCGTCCGGTCCTGCACCGAGCGGCACAGCGCCGACGATCCGCGCCTCGGCGAACCGCTGTGCCCCGACTGCTACGACTACGACGGCTCAGTCCTCTTCAACGCCATCAGCCCAGAGCTGTGGCGCCGCTTCACCCTCGCCCTACGCCGCCGCTTCGCCAAGCTCAACGGCCTGACCGTCAAGGCCCTGCGCGAGCACGTCAGCATCGCCTTCGCCAAGGTCGCCGAATACCAGCGCCGTGGCGTCGTCCACTTCCACGCCGTCATCCGCCTCGACGGACCCGACGGCCCACACTCACCACCACCCGCCTGGGCCACCACCGATGCTCTGACCCAAGCCGTCCAGCACGCCGCAGCAGCCGTGACAGCGGAGGTAAAGCCGCTCAACCGGACCTTCCGGTGGGGCACACAGCTCGACGTCCGCCCCATCACCATGAACGGCGACCTCACCGAACAAGCAGTAGCCGCCTACATCGCCAAGTACGCCACCAAAGCGGCCGAATGCGTCGGCACCCTCGACCGCCGCATCCAACCGCTCGACAACTTCGACGCCCTACCGATCCGCAAGCATGCAAGGCACCTGATCGCCGCCTGCATGCGCCTGGGCGAGCACCCCGGCCTGGCCGAGCTGCGGCTCACCCACTGGGCCCACATGCTCGGCTTCCGTGGCCACTTCTCCACCAAGAGCCGCCACTACTCCACCACCCTCGGCGAACTCCGGGCGGCCCGCGAGGAACACATGCGCGCCCAGGAGATCACCACGGGCCGCCTGCCCCTGTTCGACGAGGACGCCGTCCTGGTCGTCGCCCATTGGGCCTACGCCGGACAAGGGCTCTCCGCCGGCGAACAGCTCCTCGCCGCCGCCATCACAGGCCGCCGGACACCACACCTCGGGGGACCAGATGACCGCTGAACTGCTCACCGTCCCGGAAGCCATGGCCGCCCTGAAGGTCAGCCGCTGGACGCTCTACAACCTCATCCGCTCCGGTGAACTCCAGTCCATCGTCGTCGGCACCCGATGCCGCCGCATCCCCGCCTCCTCGCTGGAGGCGTACGTCACCCAGCTCTGTGAGGAGGCCGCCTGATGCCCGCCAAGACCACCACGGCGACGCCGGACGAGCCCGAGCGCAGCTCTCGCAAGAGCCGACGAACCCGGGCCAACAACGAAGGCTCGATCTTCCCGTACAAGAACGGCTGGGCAGGCTACGTCTGGGTCACCACGCCCGAGGGCAAGCGCACCCGCAAGTGGGCCTACGGCAAGACCCGCGAGGAGACCCACGAGAAGTGGCTCAAGCTCCACGAGCTGGCCCGCAGGGGACCGGTAGTCACGAAGTCGCCGAAGCTCTCGGACTACCTGTCGTACTGGATCACCAACATCGTGGAACCCAACCTCGCGCCCAAGACAGTGGCGAACTACGAGATGTTCGCACGGCTCTACATCACGCCAGCACTCGGCTCCAAGCGGCTCGACAAGCTGACCGTCCGGGACGTCCAAACCTGGCTGAACAAGCTGCGCCGCTCCTGCCTCTGCTGCGACCAGGGCAAAGACGCCGCACGCCCCGAGCATCACAGCAATCCGAAGCGGCGCCGGCACTGCTGTGCCATCGGCAAGTGCTGTCGGTCTCTGCCCTCGGAGTGGACGGTTCACGACGCGTACATGACGCTGCGGGCCGCCCTGAGCAACGCCGTGCGGGAGGAGACGCTGACCCGCAACG
>DASUCK010000291.1:0-2716 GCA_036276095.1 Nonomuraea sp.
CGATCCTCGACGTGGTCGGGAAGACCGTGGTCCACGTGGGGCCGAGCGGCGCCGGCCAGACGGTCAAGGCCGCCAACCAGCTCATGGTGGCCGCCCACCTGGAGGCGCTGGCCGAGGCCGTGGTGTTCCTGCGGGCGTACGGGGTGGACCTGGAGGCGGCGCTCGACGTGCTCGGCGGCGGGCTGGCCGGGTCCGCCGTGCTGGCGAACAAGCGCGCCAACATGGTCACCCACTCCTTCGAGCCCGGCTTCCGCCTCGCCCTGCACCACAAGGACATGGGCATCGTGACCTCCGCCGCCCGCGAAGCCGGCGTGGTGCTGCCCCAGGCGGCGCTGGTCGCCCAGCTCATCGCGGCCGCCGACGCCGACGGCGACGGCCCGCTCGACCACTCGGCCCTGCTCCGCGGCGTCGAACGCCTCTCCGGCACGCCCTGACCAGCACCCCAGCCCGTCCTGCCCGACCTCGACTCTGGCGCCCCTCTTCGTGGACCGGACATTCAGATGTTCGGCCATGGCGCCCGGAACCGGTATGAGGGCGCTCGTCTGACCAAGGTGATTCACGGAAGGTCTGCTTCCTGAAAAGATCTCGGACGGACACCCACGTATGTTCGTCTGGATAGGGGCGTGCGCCGATGGATCCCAAGCAGCCGAAGGTGACGACTCGACAGCGGGGCTTGTACCGCGTACCGGAACGCTTCCTCCACATGAACACGGAGGTGCGATGAATCCCCCGATCTGGCCGGAGCCCTTGCGGCTGCGTGATCCCCGCCAGGCGGGCGCCTATCGGCTGGAGGGGCGGCTGGGGGGGTGGCGGGATGGGGCAGGTTTTCCTGGGGCGCTCTCCCGGTGGCCGCCCGGTCGCGGTCAAGCTGGTGCGGCCCGACCTGGCCGACGATCCCGGGTTCCGGCGCCGCTTCGCCCTGGAGGCCGAGGCCGCTCGCCGGGTCGGAGGGTTCTACACCGCCCAACTGGTCGACGCCGACCCCGATGCCGACCCGCCGTGGCTGGTCACCGCCTACATTCCCGGCCCGTCCCTGCAGCAGGCCGTCGAAGCGCACGGCCCGATGCCCCGGCGCCCTCTCCCTCTTCCGGCCCCGGCACCCACAAGGGCACGACGCGACACGATCCCGACCGCGCCGGAGCCCTGGACACACCCGGCGACACGGAGCAGTACCCGCATGAGCCCAGCTACCGGGCACCCAGCGGCTCCGACATGCTCACCGGCTGGCGCCGCCTGACCCGGCGCCTGCTCCTGGTCGGCGGTCTGGCCGCGCTGGGCGCTGTGGCCGTCCCCGTCGGCTTGACCTTCTGGTCCGACCGCAACCGGCTGACCGACCAGGATCTGTACACGGTGACGTTCAGCCCCGACGGGCGCGCCATCGCGGGAGGCAACATCCACGGCGACGGCTGGCTGTGGGCCACGGACTCGCACGAGCTGATCGCGGACTTCTCTTCCGAGAACTCCCCCAACGGCGCCATGGCCTTCATGCCGGATGGCTCCGCACTGGTGACAGCTGGGATGAAGGTGCCGTTGAGCTTCCGCGGCCCCTCCACCGGGAAGATGACACAGTCGCTCTCCTCGCCGGTCGGGGGCGCCAGAACGATGGCGTTCAGCGCGGACGGCGCCCACCTGGTCGTCGCGGGGAACATCCCGGTCGGCAACAAGGAAGCCTCCGAGATCTGTGTCGTGTGGGATGTCTCGACCAAGGAGCAGAAACCCCGACAGCGGTGACCTGCAGCCGATCGGCCCCGACGGGTACGGCTCGGCGGTCGCCGTAAGCCCGAACGGGAAGCAGTACGCGCTCGGCGGCGCCCACGGCTGCTCCCTGACATCTGTTGGCGGAACCGGGCTGCGCACCATCAGCAACGCGGACGTCGATGCCCTCGCCTTCAGCCCGGATGGCGCCCCCCTGGCAGTGGCCGACAAGGATGGCATCCGGCTGTGGGACGCGGAGACCGGTCGGGCGAAGGCGACCGTAACCGACCGCAGGGCTACTGCGCTGGCCTTCCATCCCGATGGAAGCTTTTTGGTCTCCGGAGGTTGGTTCGTGGATGCCGAAGGCTGCTGGCTGTGGCCGGTCAAAGACGCGTGACCCGGCTACGGAAGGTCGTCCGCGTCTGGGATCCACCGCGCCCTGATCCGTCGGGCTCGCCGGTGCCGGTCGGCTCGATCACCACCAGGTTCGGCGTCCGCTGCTTGGCCGGCCGATCCGGAGGGTGACGCGCCAGGACGGCTGGACCCGGACCGCCCTGGCGCCACCGGCACGTACTCCCCCCGCGCGGGCCACGCGGCCGTGCCAGACCTCAGCCCCCGGCGCCGCCGGAGTCGTGCTGTGCCTGCGCGAGCCTGGCCAGCGCCAGCGCGCCGATCAGGAGGCCGAAGTCGCGGAGCGCGACGTCGTAGAACCCGGGCAGGGTGAGCAGGTTGACGATGATGCCGGCGAGCCAGACGGCGACGACGTACGCGCCGATCCTGGGCGCGATCCCGACCAGCACGCCGGCCAGGATCTCGATCACGCCCACGATCCGCATGGCCGTCGCCGCGTCGCCGGGGACGAGGTTGTCGATCCACGGCGCGAGGTAGGTCGTCCAGTCGGTCAGGATGTTGGTGAACTTGTCGAGCCCGAACAGGATGGGCGCGACCGTGAATCCGGTGCGCAGCAGCGCGTACGCCTGGTAGGAGGGGTTCTTCAGACGCGTGGAGTAATCGGTGCTCA
>DASUCK010000292.1:0-4975 GCA_036276095.1 Nonomuraea sp.
GGCGCCAGGGGACGCCCGCGGCGCGAGACGTTCGAGGTCGGCTGCGATCCGGCGGGCGATACGTAGATTTCCCGATGCCGGGCGGGGGCGGCGCGCCTACGCTCGGCCCATCGAGCGCCTTCCGAGAAGGTGGGTACATGCGCGCGCTGACCGTGGTCCTGTCGTCCCTCCTCGTGTTCACGACCCTCTCCCCGCCCGCGGGCGCCAAGCCGGCCCCGGCCGGCCAGGCGGACGTGGTCTTCCAGCGGGCCGACTTCGCCACCGGCACGCCGGAGGGCACGACGGCCGGTGACGGCCTGTCGTTCGGCTCCGCCGCCGGCACCACCACCTACACCGACGCGCTCGGCACCAAGACCTGGGAGTACGCGCGCTGGACCGCCCCCGAGCGGCAGACCGGCTTCCCGGCCACCGAGCTGGTCGCGTCCTGGACCGCGGACCTGCCGCCGGGCAGCTGGATGCAGGTCGAGACCAGAGCCAGGAACGCCGAGGGCCTGACGAAGTGGTACTCGCTGGGCCGGTGGGCGTACGCGGAGGGCGACATCCGGCGCACGTCCGTGGCCGGGCAGGGCGACGCGGACGCCACGGTCGCCGTCGACACGCTGGTCGCGGCCGCGGGCAAGCCGATCAGCGCCTACCAGCTGCGCCTCACGCTCTACCGCGCCCCCGGCTCGTCGCTCACGCCGCGGGTCCGCACGTCCGGCGTCATGGCCTCCAACGTGCCCGAGCGCAAGACCGTGTCGGTCAGCCCGGGCGGCGGCGCGTGGGGCGTCGAGCTGGACGTGCCGCGCCGCTCCCAGAACGTCCACGTCGGCCACTACCCCGAATGGGACGGCGGCGGCGAGGCGTGGTGCAGCCCGACCTCGACCACGATGGTGCTGGGCTACTGGGGCAGGTGGCCGAGCGAGCAGGACACCGCGTGGGTCGACCCGTCCGACCCCGACCCCGAGGTCGACTACGCCGCCCGCTACACCTACGACCACGCCTACCAGGGCGCCGGCAACTGGCCGTTCAACACCGCGTACGCCGGCCGCTACGGCGTGGACGGCTTCGTCACCCGGCTGCGCACGCTGACCGAGCTGGAGCAGCTGATCAAGGCCGGGATCCCGGTGGTCACCTCGCAGTCGTTCAAGAAGAGCGAGCTGCCCGGCGCCGGGTACGGCACCAGCGGCCACCTCATGGTGATCATCGGCTTCACCGCGGACGGCGACGTGATCGCCAACGACCCGGCGTCCTCCAGCAACGCCGCCGTGCGCCGCGTGTACCCGCGCGCCGACTTCGAGAACGTGTGGCTGCGCAGCTCCAGCAGCGGCGGCATCGCCTACGTCATCCACCCGCCGGGCCACGCCCTGCCGCCCACGACGCCCGGCCTGCCCGCCAACTGGTGACCCGGCTGGTCCGGCCCTCGTCGAACGTGCGGCCGCTGCTGGTGTCGGCGCCCGGCGCGCGCTCCCGCCTCGACGTCCGGCACGGCCGCCCAGCTGTGGGCCTGCCTGACCGCCCCTACGCCCTCTCCTGCCAATCCCAGAACTGATGACCGTCGCGCCGCAGGCGGGCTTGCCCGTGACTTTCGCCGCGAATAGGTAAAAAGGGATGAATCTCTACCAGAGTGGGTGCAAGGCTGGGCTCGTGAGCGACACGCAGACCGTGGTTCTGGTCGAGGGAGTCAGCGACAAGGCGGCCGTCGAGGCGCTGGCCGAGCGCCGTGGCCGGGACCTCGCGGCCGAAGGGGTTTCCCTGGTGGCGATGGGCGGTGCCACGAACATCGGGAAATATGTCGGCACGTTCGGCCCGCACGGCCGCAGGCTCCGACTGGCCGGTCTGTGTGACGCCGGGGAGGAAGGCGACTTCCGCAAGGGTCTTGAGCGCGGCGGCCTCGGCTCCGGCCTGAGCCGAGGCGGCCTGGAGGCGCTCGGCTTCTTCGTCTGCGTCGCCGACCTGGAGGACGAGCTGATCCGCGCGCTCGGCACCGACGCGGTGGAGCGCGTCGTCGACGCCGCGGGCGAGCTCGGCTCGTTCCGTACGCTCCAGAAGCAACCCGCCTGGCGCGGGGGCAGCACCCACGACCAGCTGCGCCGGTTCATGGGAGCGGGCAGCGGCCGCAAGATCCGCTACTCTGCCCTGCTCGTGGCGGCGCTCGATCTCGATCGCGTGCCGCGACCGCTGGACCTGCTGCTGTCCCACGTCTGAACCCACGACGCCGCCCGGCACGAGATATCCCGGAGGACTCCATGACCACCACGCCGAGTGACCCCACCACCCCGCCGCCCGGCCGCCCGCCCGTCGTCGACCTGGCCACCTGGCAGGCCGCCCGTGACAAGCTCCTGGTCCGCGAGAAGGCCCACACCCGCGAGGGCGACGCCATCGCCGCGGCCCGCCGCCGGCTGCCGATGGTGGAGTTCGACGGGAGGACGGCCGAGGTGGTCGGACCCGACGGCCCGGTCCCGTTCCTGGACCTGTTCCAGGGCCGCGACGAGCTCGTGGTCTACAAGCACATGTGGCACGACGGCGCGCCGCACCAGGGGCAGTGCGAGGGCTGCACCACCGTGGCCTGGCACCTGAAGGACGCCGTCTACCTCAACGCTCGCGGCGTCTCGTTCGCCATCCTGACCACCGGCCAGTGGGAGGAGGTGGCCGCCTACGTCGAGTTCATGGGCTACACCCAGCCGTGGTACTCGGTGCGCGGCGTGGCGGAGCCGGTCGGCGGCAGCATGGGGTACATCACCAGCTTCCTGCGCGACGGCGACCGCACGTTCCTCACATACTCCACGACGGGCCGTGGCGTCGAGCCGATCAACGGGACCTTCGGCCTGCTCGACATGACACCCTACGGCCGCGGCGAGGCGTGGGAGGACAACCCCGAGGGCTGGCCGGAGGGGCGCCACGCGTGCTGGTACTGGCGTTCGGACGCGGACGGGACCGCCACCTGGGGCCCGACCAGCCGCCCGGTGCCGCAGTGGACCCGCCCCGGCGCGACCCCCGTGGAGACTCTCGGCCGGCGCGGCGACCACTGACCCGCGGCGGGCGACGAGGCCGCCCTGCCCGGCCCTGGCCGGCGGTCAGGGCCGGGCAGCCGGTCAGCCGGTCAGCCGCACGACGCCCCAGTGACTGGTGTCCAGGTAGCCGCGGCCGGTGCCGTCGTTCCAGGTGACCGCCGCCGTCGCGCCGTGCCCGTCGCGTCGTGCACCTGGACGTCGAAGCCGAGCAGCGTGCCCTTCTCCAGGGTGATCGTGGGGAGTCTGATCGCGGCCTCCACCACGTACCGGCCGGGCACGACCCCGGTCGCGGCCGACACGTCGTCCTTGACGCCTTCGGCGTCGCAGGTGCCGCCGACGGTGATCCGGCCGGAGAAGCTGATCCGGTACTGGCCGTCGTCGGGGCCGCTGGAGGACGCCCGGCGGGCGTCGTACGCCAGGATGGCCCGTCACGGTCACCGTCGGCTCCAACGTCACCCTGATGGGCCTCGGCAGGGACGCGGCGCTGAAGAGCTTCGGGCTGCGCATCGGCAACGCCGACAACGTGATCGTCCGCAACCTCACCATCACCGACACCTCCGACTGCTTCCCGCAGTGGGACCCCGCGGACGGCGCCGACGGCAACTGGAACGCCTCCTTCGACAACGTCGAGATCTCCGGCTCCACGCACGTCTGGCTCGACCACAACACCCTGGGCGACGGCGACAACCCGGCCAGGTGCACGTGTACAACAACGACTACACGGGCTCGGGCGCGCACTGCTACAGCATCGGCGTGGGCGCCGGCTCGAAGGTGTACGCCGAGGGCAACGCCTTCGACGGCGCGACCCTCGGCCCGGACGCCGGCTGGACCCCGACGCTGGTCGGCCGCGCGGACCCGGTCACGGCGGTGAAGGCCCTGGTTCCGGCCCTGGCCGGAGCGGGACGCGGGTGACCGCCACAGCGACCCCCACAGCGACCGCCACAGTGACCCCCAATGTGACCGCCACGGCGACCCCACAGTGACCCCCACTACGCACCCGACCGGTTTCCGGGGCGCCCGCGGCCGGCGGCGGCCCGAGCGCCCAGGTCACGGGTGCGGGCCGCTGTTGGGGAGGCCCTCGCCTTCCGGTTCGAGGGCGTAGGCGAGGCCGGCGTCGGTGTCGGCGTCGTGACCCGCGTGGAAGGCCACGTCGTAGTCGGCGTCGCCGAGGGCGGCGCGCGCCTGGAGCTCGCAGGCACGGCGGGCCGACACCCAGGCCGGCACGTCCGCCTGGGCCCGGCCGTGGGTGCTCCAGATGCGTTCGGCCAGGCCGAGCAGCCGGGCGGCGCGCTCGGCGCGGCCGGCCGCGCCGGCCGCGAGGGCCAGCAGGTCGACGGTCAGGCCGATGCCGAAGCTGTCATGGAGCCGCCGCTTGGTGCGCAGCGCCGCCTGGGCGTGGGCGACCGCCGCGTCGAGGCGGCCGCGGGCCAGCTCGGCCTGCCCGCGCAGCAGGTCGCCGTGGGAGCGCATCGACTGCTCGCCGCGTTCCTCGCACAGCGTGCGGAGGTCGTCGAGGACGCCGATCGCCTCCTCGACCCTGCCGCCCACGGTGAGCGCGTGGGCCCGGCACAGCAGCGCCAGCAGCCCGGCCAGCGTGGGCGCCGAGCCGCTCCACCGGGTGGCGTACGCCTGCTCCGACTCGGCGACCGCCCGCGCCAGGTCGCCGCGGATGACCCCGGCCGACGACCTCAGCGCCTTGGCGCACGCCCCCGCGCAGGCGTCTCCGGGCTCGGTCGCGGCCTCGCACTGGGCGGCCCTGGACTCGGCCCCGTCGGCGTCGCCCTGGGTCGCGGCCAGCAGCCCGTCGGCCCACAGCGCCTGGACGAGCACCGGGCCGGGCACCTCCGAGCCGGGGGAGGTGGCGAGGGCGAGGGACTGGCGCAGGTAGTGGCGGCCTTCCTTGGCGTATCCGCAGCCGTACCAGAAGAAGGCGAGGGTGCCGGCGAGGTCGAGGGCGGCGCGGGCGTCTCCGGTGGCCAGGG
>DASUCK010000293.1:0-13581 GCA_036276095.1 Nonomuraea sp.
GAGCAGCAGGTCGAGGTCACGCGGCACCAGCGCCAGCCGCCGCGCCCTGGCCACCCGCCCCGGCCAGCCGCGCACCATCCGCGCCTGCCACTCGGGCACCTTCCCGTCGGGGACCGCGGAGACCCACCACTCAGGACGCCGCCCGGCCGGCAGCTGCCTGCCGCCGTAGTCGGCGAGCACCTGCCCGCGACCCGTCCGCCCGGCGGCCACCCAGCACGCCCCCTGCCAGAGCGTGAACGCGACCAGCAGCAGCACCGGCACCACGATCAGGTACGGGGTGGCGTTCCTGACCATCGGGAACACCGCGATGACCGGCTCAGCACCCGCGATCAGCGGCACCGGCAGGCACCCGCCCAGGTACGGGTCGTGACACGGCCGCACCGTGCCCAGCACCTCCACCACGGCCAGCAGCACCGCCAGCATGAACATGTTGAGCGTCACCACGGCCAGCCCCAGCACCACGAACGGCGCCCCCCACCGGAACCGCCCGTCCCCCGACACCCGCCTGCCGATCAGCCCGGCCACGGCCACCGCCGCGCCGAGCGCCGCGCCGACCCCGATCCACCGGTAGCCCACCTCCCACACCGTCAGCAACGCGACCCCGGCGGCCAGCACCGCGAGCGCGAGCACGGTCACCAGGGCCACCCGCGGCCAGTCGCGCCGCGTCCACGACGCCGCCACCAGCGTGGCGGGGACCAGGAACAGCGCGGCGAAGACGCCCGCGTACACGACGTCCATGAACACCTGCATGCCGGGCAGCTCGTGCGGCACGGCGGTGAGCACCTGGCCGGGCGGGCGCGTCACCGCCAGCGCCGCGGAGCCGGCGACGGACCCGCCGCCGAGCGCCAGGAGGACCTTGGACAGGCGTTCGTCCTCGCCCGCCGTGTCACGGAACAGCGCGGCCGCCGCCACCGCGATCACCGCCGCGGGCACGCCCACGCCGAGCGCCGGCCACGGCCCGCCCACCGGCCGGACCCCGTTGACGGTCCACGCCACCAGGGCCGCGACGAGCGCCAGCGAGCCCGCCACGTGCACGCGGGTGAGCATCCGCGTGTACGGCAGTGCGTTCCAGAACCCGGGGTCGGACAGGCCGGGGAAGGCGGGCCCGGCCGCGGGCGGGCGCTCCTTGCCCGGCTCGGGGGCGGCCGGCTTGACGCGGTCGTAGCGGCTCTGGGAGGTGCGGGCGAGCACGTACAGGACACCGATCACCAGCAGCGGCACCACGGCGCCCACCAGGATCCGCACGGCCGGCCGGTCCGGCGGCAGCAGGCCGCTCGGCCAGCGGGCGCAGTCCGGGTCGCCGCCGCACTGGTAGGCCACGTAGTCGACGGGGATCACGGCGGCCAGCAGGAGCAGGTTGAGCGTGAGCCCGAACGACGCCAGCCGGGCCGCCCACCGGAACAGGCGGAACCGCACCGGCCGCTCCGGCAGCCAGGCCGGGAACATGCGGGCGGCCATGTTCGCCAGCGCGAACGGCAGCAGGAGCAGCCACAGCACCCGCCACGAGCTGCCGGAGGTCAGCCCGCCCCACGAGTACGCCTCGACGTGCCTGCCGTCCTGGTCGACCGTGCGGTAGAAGCCGGCGATGCGGTCGCCCGAGACCTGCATGGGCGTGAGATCGTCCAGCAGCGACTGCGGCGAGGTGCCGCCCACGCCGTGCAGCCGCACCTCGGTGACACCCGACAGCTCATCGGGACGGAAGGCCATTCCTGAAGGCATGACACGTCACCTCTCCTCAACGGCTCCATCATGAGTCGGAGAGGACGCGCCGGACATGAGTATGGGCTACCCATCCCGCGCCGTTCTGCCACCTCCCCCGGATCGCCGCCGTTCGGGGCGTTCCGGCCGCTTCCGCCGGGTCGTCGGGTCGTTCGCGGCCGCCTCACTCCCTCGTGATCCGGATGGGGAGCGTGCGGGGTCCGCGGACCTGTCCTGGCGCCCAGGTCACCGCGGCCGGGTCGGCCAGCGTGAAGGCCGGCAGGCGCTCCAGCCACACCTCCAGGGCGACCCGGAGCTCCATCCGGGCCAGGTGGGAGCCGACGCAGCGATGGATGCCCAGACCGAACGCGGCGTGCCGGTTGACCTCCCGGTCGATGACGACCTCACCGGCCCGCTCGAACTGCGCCGGGTCACGGTTGGCGGCCGGGAACGACAGCAGCACCCAGTCATCGGCCCTCATCTCCACCCCCCGCCAGCGCATGTCCCGCCTGACCAGCCGAGCCATCGTCACCGGGGCGTAGGCCCGCAGGAACTCCTCCATCGCCGTCGGCAACAACCCCGGCTCGGCCACCAGACGCTCCCGGTCGGCCGGAGTCCCGGCCAGATGCCACAATGACGCCCCGATCGCGCTCCAGGTCGTGTCGATCCCCGCGATCAGCAACAACGCCATCGTCCCGGCCACATGCCCGGCCTCCAGCTTCCGGCCGTACAGCTCGGCGTCGATCAGGTAGGTGGTCAGGTCGTCGCGGGGACGGTCGAGGTGGTCGCGGATCTGCGCGAGGAGGTAGTCGAACAGCCGGCCCATCCGCTCCACGCGTTCCTCGGGCGGCAGGTTGACGCCTTCCAGCGCGCTCTCGATGAACTCGCGGAACCGCGGCCCGTCCTCCGGCGGGAAGCCGAGCATGTCGGCGATCACGCGTACCGGGATGTGCTGGGCGTAGTCACGGGCCGCGTCCACGACCTCCCGGCCCTCGAACCCGTCGATCAGCGCGTGGCAGTACGCCCGCGTCGCCTCCTCCCGCCGCGCCACCGCGCTCTTGGTGAACGCGGGCAGCAGCAGCCTGCGCGCGTCGTGGTGGAAGGGCGGGTCGGAGGAGATCGGCGGCGAGCCGCCCATGGGCGCCAGCTCGCGCGGCGGCCGGAAGTTGCTCATGATGATCGACCGGGACGAGAACCGCTCGGTGTCGTACGCGATGGCCGCCACGTCGTCGTACCGGGTGGGCAGCCAGCCGCCGCCGAACCGGTCGGTATGGGCGATCGGGCACCGCTGCCGTAGATCATCCTGGATCGGGTACGGGTCGGCCGCCCACTCCGGCTCCAGATGGGAGAAGTCCGTCGCCCAGTCCGTGACCGGACCGGTGACGATCTCGCTGCGCGTGCCGAGGGGCTCGTCCTCGGGCGTGTCCCGGAAGCCCTCGGCGAAGCGGTCGTCCACGGTCATCTCACGCCTCCTCGACGCGTACGGGGGCCAGGGCGGTGACGACGCGGGTGAGCAGCGCGGCCCACTCCTCCTCGTCCACCCCGTGCAGGTCCGGTGTGATCAGCGCGCTGCCCATCGCCAGGAGCAGGCAGAGGTGCGCCAGCGCGGCCGGCGACAGGGCGGGGTCCAGCTCGCCGCCGGACTGCGCGACCCGGACCAGCTCGGCCAGCCAGTCGGCGCGCTCGCCCACGTAGTCGCGCATCTGCCCGGCGACGTCGTCGTCGCGGCGGGCCGCCACCAGCGCCTCGACGATCAGGTAGCCGCGGGCGTCGCGGCGGCGCGGCAGCCAGCGGCCGATGGTGATGAGCAGGTCGGTGATCGACCGGTCGGGGTCGGTGGCGAACAGGCTGGCCATCATCCGCCGGCCGTGCGCGCGCAGGGCGGCGACGAGCAGGTCGGCCTTGGAGCCGAAGTGCGCGTACAGCGCGCCGTTGCTCACGCCCGCGGCCGCGGCGATGTCGGCCACGCGCGTGCCGTCGTAGCCGCGTTCGGCGAAGACGTCGGCGGCCGCCCGCAGGAGCCGGTCGCGCGTCTCGGCGGCGCTCACGCCGGCGATGCGCCCCATGCGGTGAATTAAATAGTCGTTCATTTTATTCGTCAAGACCGCGATCGGCCGCTCGTGTGAACGCGGGCCGGGACGGGCACATCACCCGCCGGGCTCTCGGGGCGGCTCCCGGGCCGTCACCGACCAGGTGCGCGCCTTCACGTCACTCACCGTGTAAGGAGCAGCCTGGGCGAGGTCATCGTCAACCCGGGCAAGGGGCACGCCCGCCGCAACCACCCGAACGCCGCTTCCGGACCGGCAGCCGGGCGCGCGCAGCCGCGGTACGCGGACATCGTGCCGGACAGCGCCGCGTTCATGGCCGAGTGCGGCGGCCGGTCACGCGGAGAGCAGGAAGCCCTCGTAGCCGTCGGCCGCCACCTGGTCGCACTTGTCCCGGTAGACCCCCACCCCGCCCACGTACGGCATGAACACCCGGGGTTTGCCGGGGACGTTCGCCCCCAGGTACCACGAGTCGGCGCGCGGGAAGAGCGTGGCCGCGGCGACCTCGTTGACGTGCGCCACCCAGGCGTCCTCGGCCGCGGGGTCGGGCTCGATGGCGGTGACGCCGCGATCGCGCAGCCGGACCAGGCAGCCGGCGATCCAGTCCACGTGCTGCTCTATGGAGACCATCATGTTGCTCAGCACCGACGGGCTGCCGGGGCCGGTGATGGTGAACAGGTTGGGGAAGCCGGCGGTCATCAGCCCCAGGTACGTCCGCGGCCCGGCCCGCCACTTGGTCCGCAGCGGCACGCCGCCCCTGCCGGTGATGTCGATGGCGAGCAGCGGGCCGGTCATGGCGTCGTAGCCGGTGGCGTACACGATCATGTCCACGTCGTGGTCGCCGGCCGAGGTGCGCACGCCGGTCGGGGTGATCGCCTCGATGGGGGTGCGCCGCACGTCGACCAGGGTCACGTTCGGCCGGTTGTAGGTGGCGTAGTAGCCGGTGTCGACGCAGATGCGCTTGCTGCCGATCGGGTGGTCGCGCGGCGACAGCAGCTCGGCCACGCCGGGGTCGGCCACGATCTCGCGGATCTTGCCCCGGACGAACTCCGCCGCGATCTCGTTGGCCGCGGGGTCCACGCCGATGTCGGCGTACGCGCCGAGGAAGGCGAACCCGCCCGTCTCCCAGCGGCTCTCGAACTCGCGGGCGCGCTCCCGCGGCCCGGCCTCCAGCGCCGATCCCTCGTTGACCGGGATGAGCAGCCCGATCTGGGAGGTCCGCATCTCCTGGCGCAGCCGCGGATAGTTCTCCTTCACCCACCGCTCGTCCAGCGGGTTCAGCGGCCGGTTCCAGGCGGGCAGGCTGAAGTTCGGGGTGCGCTGGAAGACGGTCACGTGCTCGGCCCGGCCGGCGATCACCGGGATGGCCTGGATGCCGGAGGAGCCGGTGCCTATCACGGCGACCCGCCTGCCGGTGACGTCGACGCCCTCGTGCGGCCAGCGGCCGGTGTGGTGGCTCGGCCCGCGGAAGGCGTCGCGCCCGGGGAAGTCGGGGACGCGGGCGGCCGACAGGCAGCCCACCGCGCTGATCAGGTAGGTCGCCTCCACCCGGTCGCCGCGGTCGGTCTCCACCCGCCACAGCCGGGCCGCCTCGTCGTAGGCCGCCCGCGTCACGCGCGTCTCGAACCGGATGTCGCGGCGCAGGCCGAACCGGTCGGCGACGTGCTCGGCGTACCGCAGGATCTCCGGCTGCGACGGGTAGCGCTCGCTCCACTCCCACTCCTGCTCCAGCTTCTCGTCGAAGGAGTAGGAGTACTGGACGCTCTCCACGTCGCAGCGGGCGCCCGGGTAGCGGTTCCAGTACCAGGTGCCGCCGACACCGTCGCCGGTCTCGTAGACGCGGGCTGACAGGCCGAGCTCGCGCAGCCGGTGGAGCATGTACATGCCGGAGAAGCCGGCCCCGATGACGACGGCGTCGAACCTCATGCCAGTGCCCTTCCCACCGCCTCCGCCACCATGTCCAGTCCGGCGGCGCTGGCCGGCAGCAGGTTCACCATCTGGAAGAAGCCGTGCATCTGGCCCTCGAACCGCTTGGCCTCGACCGGAACCCCGGCCTGGCGCAGCCGTTCGGCGTACGCCTCGCCCTCGTCGCGCAGCACGTCGTGCTCGGCGGTGATGACGAGCGCGGGCGGCAGGCCGGACAGGTCGGCGGCCCGCAGCGGGGCGGCGTCCGGGTCGAGGCGGGCGTCCGGGTCGGGGGCGTAGTGGTCCCAGAACCAGGTCATGGAGTCGCGGGTGAGCATGAGCTGGTTCTCTGGATCGGTGTAGGAGGGCCTGCCGAGGTCACTGTCGGTGGCGGGGTAGATCAGGGCCTGCAGGGCGATGGCCGGGCCGTGCTCGTCGCGGGCGCGCCGGCTGACGACGGCCGACAGGTTCCCGCCCGCGCTGTCGCCGGCCACGACGATCGGGCGGCCGGGGAACGCGTCGGCGGCCCACAGCAGCGCGGCGTACGCGTCGCGGACGGCGGTCGGGTAGCGGTGCTCGGGGGCGAGCCGGTAGTCGACCAGGACGACCGCGCAACCGGTACGGTCGGCCAGCCGCCTGCCGAGGGTGTCGAAGTCGTCGGGGCCGCCGATGACCCAGCCGCCGCCGTGGTAGTAGACGATCACGCCGCGGGGCGGATCGGCGGGGACCAGGGCCCTGGCGCCGAACGTGCCGCCGTCCTCACCCTTGATCACGGCCTCCTCGACGCGGGCCATCGCGGGTCCCTCGCCGTACAGGTCGCGCAGCGCCCCGAAGGTGAGGCGCGCCTCCCCGGGGGTCATCTCGTGCAGCGGCTTGGGCTGCGACTCTCCCATCTGCTGGAGGAACCGCGTGGTCGCGTCGTCCAGGGCCATGGCCGTCACCTCGCCGGGTAAGAGGCGAATTACCGTCGGTTTACTCAACGTAAATACGGTGAGATAGGGCGTCAACGGACAATCCTCTACCGGTGTCCGGCATTCGCGGTCGGCGTTACGGCCGGAACTTTCGGTGCTGCCGGACGGGGTCATGCCGAGGTTCATCGCCCCCAGGTCACGGGATGCGGCGGCCGCGGGCGTCCGGGACCCCCGACTTGCGGAAGAAGTAGGCGTTGACCTGGTCGCGCCACTCCTCGGCGCACCGCAGCTGCTCCTCCAGCCGCTCCCGCACCCGGGCGTGCACCGCCGGGTCCACCAGGCCCTCAGCCTCCTCCCAGCGCGCACGCAGCTCCGCCACCTCCGCCACGCCCGCGAAGTGGGTGTCGTAGATGTGCTGGATCACGGTGGAGCCGCTGCGCAGGACGTGCCCGTACGGCACGTGGTGGAAGAACAGCAGCAGCTCGTCCGGGCACCGGTCGAGGGACTCGTAGACGTCCGACCACGGCTCCGGGTACTGGCCGGTGTAGCCGGTGCCGGTGGCGCGCGTGCGGTCCACGCCGACGCCGTCGCGGTCGGCGAAGTGGTAGGTGCCCCACGGCGTGTACTCGTACCCGTCCACGTCCGGGCCGTAGTGGTGTCCAGGGCGGACCATGAAGCCGACGCCCAGCGGCGCCGTGTACCGCTCGTACGTGCGCCACGAGCCGTCCATCATCGCGTGCAGCGTCGCGCGCAGGCCCTCGGGGGCGGGGGCGAAGGTGAGCCCGATCCACTCGTCGAGGAGCGCGGCAGGGGCCAGGCGCGGATCCCAGGCCAGGCGGCCGAACGCGTACAGGTTGGCCTGCGCCAGCGGGTGCCCGGTCCAGTACGGGTCGTCGCCCGCGTTGGAGACCGCGACCAGCTCGTCCGCCAGGTCGGCGACCGTGCGCCCGCCCTCGCCCCACGGGCCGAACCCGAGCACCTCGCTCCACATCGGCGCCAGGTAGCACACGTGCCGCTGCTGGCCGGTGTACTCCTGCGTCACCTGCAGCTCCACCGCCAGTCGCGTGGCCGGCAGCGCCGCGATCACCGGTGACACCGGCTCGCGCGGCTGGAAGTCCATGGGGCCGTGCTTGACCTGCAGGATCGCGTTGTCCCGGAACCGCCCGTCGAGCCCGGCGAAGTGGTCGTGGGCGGCGCGGGCGCGGTCGGTCGAGCGGTCGCGCCAGTCCTGCCGGTGGTTGTAGACGAAGGCCCGCCAGTGCACGACGCCGCCGTGGGGGGCGAGGGTGCCGGTGAGCAGGTTCGCGCCGTCGGCGTGGGTGCGGCCGTAGGCGAACGGGCCCGGCTGCCCCTCCGAGTCGGCCTTCACGACATATCCGCCGAAGTCGGGGATCGTGGCGTACACGCGTCCGGCGGCCGCCGCCCACCAGCGGCGCACGTCCTCGTCGAGCGGGTCGGCGGTGGGCAGGCCGCCGAGCACCACGGGGGCGGCGAACGTGACCGACAGGTGCACGCGGATCCCGTACGGCCGCAACTCGGCGGCGATCGCGGCGACCTCGCCGAGCCGGTCGGTCAGCAGGCGGGCCTCGGTGGCGTGCACGTTCACGTTGTTGACCGCGACCGCGTTGATCCCGCACGCGGCCAGCAGCCGCCCGTAGGCCCGCACCCGCGTCAGGTCCGCGTGCAGCGCGCCGTCCCGCCAGAAGATCGAACCGCCCGCGTAGCCGCGCTCGACCTGGCCCATCACCGGGTGGACGTCGATGTTGTCCCAGTGGTCGAGCATGCGCCGCGCCAGTGCCGGCCGGTGGCGCTCGGCCGGACGCTCCGCCCCGAACGCCGCCTCGCCCAGCCTGACCACGTGGAACAGGCCGTACAGCAGGCCGTGCCCGTCGTCCGCCACCACCACCGTGACCCCGCCCCGCCTTGCCAGCACGTACCCCTCCGCGCCGGGCGCGGGTGTCGACTCCGCTGCGGCGGGTGGCAGGGGGCGGGCCGCGGAGAGCGCCAGCACGAGCTCGGCTCCCTGGGTGGCCTCCTGAGCGGCTTCGTTGACGGTTGCGTCGGTGCCCTCGTCGGCGCTTCGTCGCACGCTGCCGCCGTAGCGGGCGCAGGCGTTCGCGACCTCGGCGTGCACGGTGTCGGCCAGCGGGCCCTCGCCCAGCACGAGGACGCGGCGCGAACCGATCGCGCGGAACGCCTCCGGAGGCAGCCAGGCCGGATGCACGTCGGGAAGATCGGGAATGCGCACGGAGCTCCTCCGGTCGGGCAGCCGAACCGTCCACGGAAAATCTACCGAAACGCCTGCTGTCGGCAGGATCCGTGCGGCGCGGGAACGTTACGCCCGCTATCCGGTGATGAGCGCGGTGATGACCAGCACTTCTTCGCCGGCGGGGCCGTTCAGCCGGATCGACAGTTCCCAGGCGCCGGTCATGGGGAACAGTTCCCCTTCGGCCGCGAACCGGCCGGGCTGACGTTCCCGCGCCGGCACCTCGGGGGTGGCGTGGCCCATGTCGGGCATCACCGCCGACAGGGACACCGAGTCCGCGTCGCCCGAGGTCACCTGGACCTCCACCGTGACGCGGCCGGTGGTCGGGCGGTCGACGAGGACGGTGACGGCGTACCGGGCGCCCGTGCTGCTCACCCGGAGCGGCTCGGCGCCCAGGCCCCGGCCCACGATGAAGATCACCGTCGCGGCGGCGACGAGGGCGACGGCGATCAGGATCCGCCTCACCGGGGGCTCTCAGCCGCTGTGACGTCCGCTGTGCCGTCCGCCGTGACGTCTACGGTGAAGGGGGCGGTGACGATCCGGTCGGCGAGGGCGTACTGCGCCCAGGCGAGGTACCGTCCCGGCCGCGGGAAGGTGAAGACGAAGCGCAGCCGGGGCCCGCCCTGGCCCATCTCGTGCGCGTGCCCCAGGAAGTTCCCGTCCCGGCCGCGCACGATCAGGTGCCCGGTCATGCCGAGCCACGGCCGTACGGGGCCCGAGGCGGCCAGCTCGATCGTCGCCGGGCGGCCGGCCACGGGCACGACCGGCCGCATCGCCGGCACCACGCCATCCGCCTCGCCGTCCGTGCCTCCGGTCGTGGCCTGGGCGGCGGTGATGGCGAAACGGCCGCTGAGGAGCTGGCCGCCGGAGTCCTGTCGTTCCAGTTCGGCGTGCGCCACGTACGACCCGGGCCGGTCGGCGCGGAGCCGGACCTCCAGCCGTCCGGGCGCGGTGCGCAGCGGGTGGACGTGTCGGAAATATCGCCCGTCCTCGCTGGTGACGATCAGGTGGGCGAGCGCTTCGTGGTGGACGGCCAGGTCGTCCACGGGCCGCCCGGTGGATCCGTCGACGACATCGACCCGCAACGTGAACTCCTCTCCCACGGCCGGTCGCGCCGGCACCGTCTCCACCCGCCCCTGCACGTACGGCCGCCCCGCGGCCTGCGCCGACGCCGCCGGTGCGGCCCCGTCAGGAGGCCCGGCGGGCAGCATCGGCTGGACCACGACGGCCATGACCGCCACCGTCAGCCCCACGGCCGCGCCGCCGCCCACCAGCAGCGCGTGCCCCGGCCGGGCGATCGCCCCGGTGAGCAGCCCGCCCACCAGCAGCCCGCCGGCCAGCAGGAACCCGCCGTAGACCAGCGGCCCGGCCCAGGACCCGCGCTCCACGAGCACGCGGAACGGCACCACGGCCACCTCGCCCCCGGCCCGCAGCGTGAGCTCGTGCGGCCCGGCCCGCTCCACCCGGAGCTCGGTGTACGCGGGGTCGCGCGGCGCCGCCCTGGCCACGCCCGTCACCGCCCGCCCGTCCTCGACCGACCGCACCCGCAGCCCGACATCCGGCCCGCCGTTCGACCCGGCGCCCGGCCCGACCGCCGGGCCGTACGCGATGAGCCCGATCCGGAGCGGGCCGGGAACGCGCTCCGTGCCCTTGATCACCACCGTGAGCTCCATGCCGGCGATCGTCTGGGCGATGCGCAGGTCCGCCCCGGCCGAGACGTTGTGCGCGGCGGCCGGGGCGGCGCAGGACAGCACCAGCACGCAGACGAGGCAGAACAGCCGTACGATCATGCCTTGTCGACGCCCGCCGGCTCCGCCTCCGGACCGGACGACGCACCGGTCGACCCACCAGACGACGCACCGGGCTCCGGCGCGGTGCCGGGCTCGGGCAGGGCGTTGGGCAGGAGCAGCGCCCCGAGCAGCAGCCCCATCAGGCCGGCCACGATCGGCGCGCCGGTCCACAGCTCCGGCACGGACGGCAGCCCGCCGCCGGTCGCCGCCGCGACCCCGATGTACAGCGTCCACGTGGCGAAGGCCGACAGCGCGGCGAACGCCCAGTACGCCGAGCGCCGCCCCGCCGACGGCCGCAGCCACCGGATCAGCAGGTCGGCGACCAGGCCCGCGGCCACGAACGACAGCAGGACCGGCAGGTTCTCGAACTGCGTCTGCGCGCCCGGCATGAGGGTCGCGATCGCGTACATGACCGTCACGCTCCCGAACGGCAGCCGCCACCGCCGCGCCAGCAACAGCACCGGTGCGAGCAGGACGACGTTGGTGATCACGATCGCGGTGGCCAGCCCGTCGGCGCCCTCGCCCCCGTTCAGGTCGGAGAACGCCGACACGACGCGGGCGGACCGCCACTGCATGGCGTCGCCGTACGACAGGAACAGCGACACCAGCGTGGTCGCGAACGCCGTGCCGATCAGCGCCGGCAGGAGCCGGCCGAGCGACGGCGCCGCCCCGGCGCCGGGGGCGCTCCACGCCGAGCGCAGCGGCGTGGTGACGATGAGCAGCATCGTCGAGACCAGGCCCAGATGCGACGGGCTGAACAGGATGTCGATGGACGTCTCGATGCCGAGGATCGTGTGCCACGTCATGTCGGCGAAACCGAACGCGGCGAAGCCCGGAATGGCGATGAGGCCGGCCAGATATCCCTTCGGCACGGCGGCCACTCCCTGCCGCCCGGCGCGTACGTTGCGCCACACCTGCCAGCAGATCCAGCCGGCGACGGCCGCGAATCCCGAATAGAAGACCGCGTGCCACGGGGTGAAGAACGTCTCCAGCCCGGCCAGATTGGTGTGGGCCCACGCGTCGATCATCAGGCCGACGCCGAACCATACTCCGAGCAGGGCAGTCACCAGGTCGGTACGGGCTGTCACCCATTCCCGCGGCTCTCCCGTGTCGGCCAGTAATCGCCGTATTCCGGCATTTGCCAAAGCCATCCTGTGCCTCCTTCCGCTGATTCGATCATTCCAGACGCGGCGGAAATCCGAGCGCCGGAGTTTCCGTGGCTTCAGGTAATGAAGAAATCGCCGTCGGTGTAATCGCGCACTTTGGACGGGGTAATTCCGGATGGACGTGTGACTCATGTCACGCAAAAGTACTCCCCGAGCGGCCGCGGGGGCGCGCAGGCCGGAGGGGCCGGGTCAGGGGGTGACGTAGGCGGCGAGGTGTTCGCCGGTGAGGGTGGACCGGGTGGCCACCAGGTCGGCCGGGGTGCCTTCGAAGACGATCCGGCCGCCGTCGTGGCCGGCCCCGGGGCCGAGGTCGACGATCCAGTCGGCGTGCGCCATGACGGCCTGGTTGTGCTCGATGACGATGACCGACTTGCCGGCGTCGACGAGCCGGTCCAGCAGGCCCAGCAGCTGCTCGACGTCGGCCAGGTGCAGGCCGGTGGTCGGCTCGTCCAGGACGTACACGCCGCCCTTGTCGGCCATGTGGGTGGCCAGCTTGAGCCGCTGCCGCTCGCCGCCGGACAGTGTGGTGAGCGGCTGGCCGAGGGTGAGGTAGCCGAGCCCGACGTCGGCGAGCCGGCGCAGGACGGCGTGCGCGGCCGGCGTACGCGCCGCGCCCGCGCCGAAGAACTCCTCGGCCTCGGTCACCGACATGGCGAGCACCTCGCTGATGTCCCGGCCGCCCAGGTGGTACTCCAGCACCGAGGAGTCGAACCGCCGCCCCTCGCACTCCTCGCACGTGGTGGTGACTCCGGCCATCATGCCGAGGTCGGTGTAGATGACGCCGGCGCCGTTGCAGGTGGGGCAGGCGCCCTCGGAGTTGGCGCTGAACAGCGCCGGTTTCACGCCGTTGGCCTTCGCGAACGCCTTCCGGATGGGGTCGAGCAGCCCGGTGTACGTCGCCGGGTTGCTCCGCCGTGACCCGCGGATCGGGCTCTGGTCGACCGACACCACTCCGGCGCCGGCCGGGAGCGAGCCGTGCACGAGCGAGCTCTTGCCGGACCCGGCGACGCCGGTGACGACGACCAGCACGCCGAGCGGGATGTCGACGTCGACGTTCCGCAGGTTGTGCGTGTCCGCGCCGCGGATCTCCAGCGTCCCGGTGGGCTGGCGCAGCGTCTTCTTGAGCTCGGCCCGGTCGTCGAAGTGGCGGCCGGTGAGGGTGCCGCTGGCGCGCAGGCCCTCGACGGTGCCCTCGTAGCAGACGGTGCCGCCGGCCGTGCCGGCGCCGGGGCCGAGGTCGACGACGTGGTCGGCGATCGCGATCGTCTCCGGCTCGTGCTCCACGACGAGCACCGTGTTGCCCTTGTCCCGCAGCCGCCGCAGCAGGTCGTTCATCCGCTGGACGTCGTGCGGGTGCAGACCCGCGGTGGGCTCGTCGAAGACGTAGGTGACGTCGGTGAGCGAGGAGCCGAGATGGCGGATCATCTTGGTGCGCTGCGCCTCGCCGCCCGACAGCGTGCCCGCCGGCCGGTCGAGCGACAGGTAGCCGAGCCCGATCTCCACGAACGAGTCGAGCGTCCGTCCGAGCGTGGCGAGCAGCGGCGCCACCGACGGCTCGGCCAGGCCACGCACCCACTCGGCCAGGTCGCTGATCTGCATCGCGCAGGCGTCCGCGATGCTGATTCCCTTGATCTTCGAGGACCGGGCCGACTCGCTCAGCCGGGTGCCGTCGCACTCGGGGCAGGTGGTGAAGGTGACCGCCCGGTCCACGAAGGCCCGGATGTGCGGCTGCATCGACTCCCGGTCCTTGCTGAGCATCGACTTCTGCAGCTTCGGGATCAGCCCCTCGTAGGTGAGGTT
>DASUCK010000294.1:0-12688 GCA_036276095.1 Nonomuraea sp.
GCGTCGTCGTGGCCGGGGCGGCAACCGCGCGATGAGCCGCGAGAAGAGCTCGGAGATCCGTCAGTGGGCGAAGGCCCACGGTCTCCCGGTCAGCGAGCGAGGCCGAATCGCCTCGACCGTCGTCGAGAAGTACGAGGCGGCTCACTGACGGAGTCGACTCTCGACCATGCGCTTATGCCGTTCGCCTTGGACCCCGGCGACCGCCATAAGCGCATGATCGTCTCCAGGGCATTCCAAATCGTGGAACGCCCCAAGGATGATCTCCGACTCCCGCATATGCGGGCGTTTTGACCGTCCGTCACGGTCCGCGCCCGGAGCTGTTTCCCGGGCGGGCGCCCGCATAAGTCAAGGTGCGGTGCTCCGCGTGCCCGAAAGGCGATTCCCGCGGTGGTCCGTTCCGCGGGAGCGGCGCTGGCCGATGGCCCGCGCCGGCGCGCCCGGCGGCCGCGCAAAGCCCTCCGGTGACTCCGGGTAAAACCAGCGGTCCCCGCCGAGAGTGACGCTAATGCGCGATCCCGGCTCCCGTACGAGGGGCGACGGGCAAAACCCCCTCCCGGGGCATGCGGCGCGGAAAGCCGTCTCTTGCCGCGCCCCCGCCCTGTGAATCCGGTGACCGCTCGGGCGCAGGTGCCTGATGGGATCGGGTAACCGGGCTGACCGGATGAGATCCCGATGAGGATTGCGCGAGAGTCGTCCCAGTCATCACGTCATGCTCAGGGCGTAGTGCGCTCACTTGGCCAACCATTGCGCGGGCACATAGGATGATTGCGTAACCGATACGGACGCCGCATCACAAAGATGCGCGCGAAGGGCCGGCATGTGCGGTGGCCGGCGGCGATGGATGCGCGACGGGGCGCGGACATCCGCCATGGCAGGCCGGGCGGGCTCCGTCCCGAAAGCGTGAAGCGTCCGAGGCCGATCCGTGTTGATCTGTGTACGCCGCGGCGGCAATTCCGTGCCGCCTCCGCGAAGATGCCCAAACATCGTTCGCTTGCGGCGTATCGGGAACACGTCACCCCCGAACAGTAGTTGGATGGAGGGTGAACGCCCTGCTCTCGGGGAACGCTCTCTGCTATAGAGCGTGTCAGCGGCGAGTGGGCACGGTTCGCCGAGCCAGGGCTAGCATGCGGGAGGACGGGACCGGATTTACCGGCCTGACTGACCGCTCTGTGAGGAGCGACGAGATGTTCGAGAGGTTCACCGACCGAGCGAGGCGTGTTGTCGTCTTGGCCCAGGAAGAGGCCAGGATGCTCAACCACAACTACATCGGCACTGAGCACATTCTTCTTGGCTTGATCCACGAAGGTGAGGGCGTTGCCGCCAAGGCTCTGGAGAGCCTGGGCATCAGCCTTGAGGGTGTGCGCCAGCAGGTCGAGGAGATCATCGGCCAGGGCCAGTCGGCTCCGTCGGGGCACATTCCCTTCACCCCGCGGGCCAAGAAGGTCCTCGAGCTGTCGCTCCGTGAGGCTTTGCAGCTGGGCCACAACTACATCGGCACCGAGCACATCCTGCTCGGGCTCATCCGCGAGGGTGAGGGTGTGGCCGCCCAGGTGCTGGTCAAGCTTGGAGCCGATCTCAACCGTGTCAGGCAGCAGGTCATCCAGTTGCTCCACGGTTACCAGGGCAAGGAGCCGGCCGCGGCGGGCGGCCCGCAGGAGTCCGCGCCGTCCACGTCCCTGGTGCTCGACCAGTTCGGCCGTAACCTGACCCAGGCGGCTCGCGAGGGCAAGCTTGATCCGGTCATCGGCCGCGAGAAGGAGATCGAGCGGGTCATGCAGGTCCTGTCCCGCAGGACCAAGAACAACCCCGTGCTCATCGGCGAGCCCGGCGTCGGCAAGACCGCCGTCGTCGAGGGCCTGTCGCAGAAGATCGTCAGGGGCGAGGTGCCCGAGACGCTGAAGGACAAGCAGCTCTACACGCTTGACCTCGGCGCCCTGGTCGCCGGCTCCCGCTACCGCGGCGACTTCGAAGAGCGCCTGAAGAAGGTGCTCAAGGAGATCCGCACGCGCGGCGACATCATCCTGTTCATCGACGAGCTCCACACGCTCGTGGGTGCGGGCGCCGCCGAGGGCGCGATCGACGCCGCCAGCATCCTCAAGCCGATGCTGGCCCGCGGCGAGTTGCAGACGATCGGCGCGACGACGCTCGACGAATACCGGAAGTACCTGGAGAAGGACGCCGCGCTGGAGCGCCGCTTCCAGCCGATCCAGGTGGCCGAGCCCTCGCTCAGCCACACGATCGAGATCCTGAAGGGTCTGCGCGACCGCTACGAGGCCCACCACCGGGTGTCCATCACCGACGACGCGCTGGTGGCCGCCGCGCAGCTGGCCGACCGCTACATCAGCGACCGCTACCTGCCCGACAAGGCGATCGACCTCATCGACGAGGCCGGCTCGCGGATGCGCATCCGCAGGATGACCGCTCCGCCGGACCTGCGCGAATACGACGAGAAGATCGCCAACGTGCGCCGCGACAAGGAGTCCGCGATCGACGCGCAGGACTTCGAGAAGGCCGCAGCCCTCCGTGACCAGGAGAAGCAGCTCCAGCTCAAGCGCGAGCGCAGGGAGAAGGAGTGGAAGGCCGGCGACATGGACGTCGTGGCCGAGGTCACCCAGGAGCTCATCGCCGAGGTCCTGGCGACCGCCACCGGCATCCCGGTCTTCAAGCTGACCGAGGAGGAGTCGCAGCGCCTGCTCCGCATGGAAGACGAGCTCCACAAGCGGATCATCGGCCAGGACGACGCCATCAAGGGCCTGTCGCGGTCCATCCGGCGCACCCGCGCCGGTCTGAAGGACCCGCGCCGTCCCGGTGGCTCGTTCATCTTCGCCGGTCCCTCCGGCGTCGGTAAGACCGAGCTGTCCAAGGCGCTGGCGGAGTTCCTCTTCGGCGACGAAGACGCGCTGATCAGCCTCGACATGTCGGAGTTCATGGAGAAGCACACCGTCTCCCGGCTGTTCGGCTCGCCTCCCGGCTACGTCGGCTACGAAGAGGGCGGCCAGCTGACCGAGAAGGTGCGGCGCTAGCCGTTCTCCGTGGTCCTGTTCGACGAGATCGAGAAGGCCCACCCCGACATCTTCAACTCGCTGCTGCAGATCCTGGAGGACGGTCGCCTGACCGACGCCCAGGGCCGCGTGGTCGACTTCAAGAACACGGTCATCATCATGACCACCAACCTCGGCACCCGCGATATCTCCAAGGGCATCGGGGTCGGGTTCGCGAAGTCCAACGACGCCGACTCCAACTACGACCGGATGAAGGCCAAGGTGCAGGAGGAGCTCAAGCAGCACTTCCGGCCCGAGTTCCTCAACCGTGTCGACGACATCGTGGTCTTCCACCAGCTGACGCCGCTGGAGATCATTCAGATCGTGGATCTGATGCTCGCTCAGGTCGACGCCCGGCTGAAGGATCGCGACATGGGGCTCGACGTGTCGCAGGAGGCCAAGCAGCTGCTGGCCGACCGCGGCTACGACCCGGTCATGGGCGCCCGGCCGCTGCGCCGGACCATCCAGCGCGAGCTGGAGGACTCGCTGTCGGAGAAGATCCTCTACGGCGAGCTCCGTCCGGGGCAGGTCGTGAAGGTGACGGTCGAGGGCGAGGGCGACAACGCCACGTTCGTCTTCCGCGGCGAATCAGCCTCGAAGATCCCGGACTCGGCGGCCGCCATCGCGGCTCCGATCCAGCACTGACGCTTCGGTCGTCATAGCGAAACCCCCGTGTGGCCCGCTACACGGGGGTTTCGGCGTGTTCGGCAGAGGTTTCCGCGGGTGTCCGGTGCCGGTTCGTGCCCGGGGGCCGTTGGTCGGTGGGGCCGTTCGTGACCTTCCGCGGGTGCCGAGGGTCGCTTCACGGTGGCTGGGCGTGAGTGTGAGATCGGTCACTCAGGGACGAGAGGTGGCAGATCGGCCGGTGTTGGCGGGGGCGGGTCGTTGCGCAGTTGTTGCCTGGGCGGGTATGACGCCACGGCTAGTAGTACTACACTGCGTAGAGCTTCGCCAAGTCTCATCCAAGTGAGTCACAAGAGCGTGTTCCCGGCTTGGGCCTGCTCCCACGGGAGTAGTCACCAATCAACTCAGGGCGGACGCGCGCGCCACCCGTGAGCAGGCATGCTCGGCAGGGTTCGCACGTCCGGAGCGGGCGACGGGAACTACAGAAAGCAAGCCGTGGAGGAAACCGATGCGCCTGCGTCACGATGACGGAACGCTCGTTCACCTCGCCTACAACGCAGGCGTCCACCCCGCCGAGGACCTGGAGAACCTGATCGCCCACCTCACCCGCTACGCCGTCCCCGTGCGCAAGCGGCTCGGCGTCGAGCGGATGGGCATCGGGCTGTGGCTCTCCCCGAGCGTGGCCGACCACCTCACGGCCGACCGCATCGAGCTCGTACGCCTCCGCCGCTCCCTGGAGGAGCGTGGCCTGGAGGTCGTGAGCCTCAACGGCACCGGCGGGCGCAACCAGGAGGTTCCCGGCCCCGACTGGGCCAAGCCGGAGCGCTACCGCTACACCATGGCGTTGGCCCGGATCCTGGCGTTCCTGCTGCCCGACGACGTACGGTTCGGCAGCATCTCCACGATCCCGATCGGCTGGCGCCGCGACTGGCCGGCCGACCTGCACGCGATCGCCACCCGCCGGCTCGAACGCCTGGCCCGCGAGCTGCGCGGCATCTACAGCGTGACCGGGAAGACGATCAGGGTCGGGTTCGAGCCGTGGCCGGGGTGCGTGCTGGAGACGACCGAGCAGGCGCTTGAGCGGGTGTGCGGGATCGACTCCGAGCACCTGGGCGTCTGCCTCGACGCCTGCCACCTCGCCTGCGGAGCCGAGGAGGCCGGCACGGCGCTCAAGGGCCTGGCCGCGGCGGGGGCGCCGGTGGTCAAGCTGGGGCACGTCCACAACCACGCGGGCGAGGCCACCAACACGGGCGCGGTGCTGCACGACACGCTGACGGCGATGCTGTCGGGCGCGGTGAGCGGCAGTGCGCACATCGAGGTCGAGACGCACAACCTGGTCGTGCCCGGGCGGGCCAAGGGGCCGGGGGCGCTGGTGTCGCTGCTGGCCGAAGAACTGGCCTGGGCGCGTACCAACTTGACCGGGTTGGGCCTCCAGCTCGCCGCCTAAACCCCTTTTGTGAAGTTTTGAGCGGGTCGGTCCGTAGAGGGTCCGACAGGCCCGTACGAGCGCCGTGGCGGCCTCGTACGGGTCTGTGGGGAGCCGCGGCTCCCGCCGTGGGTATGACGGGTGCGGGGCGGTGGCGCGTTCGACGTGGCCCGAGTCGCTCCCGCGTGTCGCTTGCCCAGGTGTGGGGGAGGCGGTCTAGGCGTGGGGGAGGCGGTAGGTGCCGTCGGGGAGGGCTTCGGCGAGGCCGTCGGCGATCAGGCCGTCGAGGGCGCGTTCGCGCTGGACCGCGTCGTCCCACACGGCGTCGAGCGCCTCCTTCGGCACCGGGCCGTGAGCTGAGCGCAGCACCTCCAGCAGGCGGCCGCGGCACTGGCGGTCGGTGCCCGCGTACGTCTGGCCCCTGCGCGCGGGGCCGGCGTGCGGCGGCTTGCCGGCCAGCCGCCAGGCGCACACGTGGGAGATCGGGCAGTCGGCGCAGCGTGGCGACCTGGCCGTGCACACCAGGGCGCCCAGCTCCATCACCGCCACGCCCCACCGGGCCGCGCCCAGTTCGGGCAGCAGGCCCTCGGCCAGCCGGCGCTCGGCCGCCGAGGTGGCCGTCGGCGGATATTCCTCGGCCCGGACCGCCCGCGCGAAGACGCGGCGGACGTTCGTGTCGAGCACGACGTGCCGGCCGCCGTAGGCGAAGCTGGCGACCGCGGCGGCGGTGTACTCGCCGATGCCGGGCAGGGACAGCAGGGTCGCGTGGTCGGCCGGCACCTCGCCGCCGTGCTCGTCGGTGATGGCCCTGGCGCAGGCGTGCAGGCGCAGCGCGCGGCGGGGGTAGCCGAGCCGGCCCCAGTGGCGTACGGCCTCGCCCGGCTGCTCGGCGGCCAGGTCTTTCGGGGTGGGCCAGCGGGTCATCCAGTCGTGCCAGACCGGCAGGACGCGTACGACCGGGGTCTGCTGGAGCATGATCTCGCTGACCAGCACGCCCCACGGCGTCGCGTCGACGGCCCGCCACGGGAGGTCTCTGGCGTTGTCGGCGTACCAGTCGAGGATCGCGGCGTGCAGGAGGTGAGAGTCAACCACGCGTCAAAGGGTATGCCTAGCTGATTGGCCTCGGCGTGTCGTCGCCCGTCGCGGCTGCTTGCGGTAACCATTCTGGTGCGTATGGATCCCGATACGATGCGTGGCGACGGTGGTGACGTCTACTGGCGGCGGCGGATGAGCGTGCTGGTCGCGGTCCTCGTCGTGGTCGCCGTTGTGGCGTGGGCGTGTTCCAGCGGAGGCGGCGGTCCCGAGCGGCCGTCCAGCGCGCAGTCGTCGCCGAGCGCCACGCCGGCGGCCGCCGATCCGTTGCTGGCCGGGCTGCGTACGCTCGCCATGGGCACGGCCAGCCCGTCGCCCACCCCCAGCCCGACGAAGCCGCCCCCCGCCGCCAAGCCCAGGCGGCCCGGCGAGCCCTGCGCCGAGGACGACCTCGTGCTCAGCCTCCAGGGCGGCAAGGACCAGATCTACGCCGGCGACGCTCAGCCCAGCTTCATCGTCACCCTCGTCAACACGGGCCCGGTGATGTGCAAGGCCGACGTGGGGCCGCGGGCCATGGAGATCCGCATCACCTCGGGCGCCGACCGCATCTGGTCCACCGCCGACTGCGTCAGCGGCGTCGGCACGGAGGTGAAGGAGCTGCAGCGCGGGATCCCGTACGTGCGGACGCTCAACTGGGACCGCCGCCGTTCCAGCACCGACTGCCGCTCCACCCGTTCCCCCGCCCTGCCCGGCACGTACGTGGCCGCCGCCCGCCTTGGCAAGCTCCGCAGCGGCAAGGGCGTCTTCCACCTCCGGTGACCGCCCGCCGGGCAGGGGCCACCATGTGGGCCAAGACGTCAGCGGCGGACCGCGTAGCGCAGGTGCGTCACGCCCTCGGCCGTGACGACCTCCGGCGTGTCGAGCATGATCGGCGTCTTCTTCAGCCCGGCGAAGAACGGGATGCCTTCTCCCAGCAGCACGGGCACCAGGTCCACCGCGATCACGTCGACCAGGCCGAGTTCGAGGCACTGCTGGGTGATGGTGGGGGTGGCGAGGGCGACGTCGCCGTCACCGGCGAGTTCCTTGGCCTGGCGGACCGCGCTCGCCACGCCGTCGGTGACGAAGGTGAACGGCGCGTCCTCGCGCGGCCAGCCGTCCGGCACGCTGTGGGTCACGACGAACACGTGCGCCCCCATCGGGTGCCTGCCGCCCCACCCGTTGGTCAGGTCGAACAGCCTGCGCCCGGTGACCAGCGCGGCCAGCGCGCCCGGCTGGAACACCTCGGCGCTCTCCTCGGTGAGGTTGACGGTGAAGTCCGGATTCTCCGTATCGACCTTCACCGGCCCGGCGTTGTACCAGGCGAACACGTGGTCCACCTCATCGTTCGGACCGGCGACGAAGCCGTCGAGTGACATGGACATGCTGGCCACGACGGATCCCATGTGATGCTCCCGTTGGTGTCGCGTTGTGCTGTCGACTGAAGCCTGCCGCCCTGGGCGAGGCGGAACATCGGCCAGGTGGCCGAGATGGGAGCCGCAGGTGGCCGGTTCACCCGGTTTGATGACACACTGGGCCGCGCGATGACCTCAGCGGTGCCTGCCAACCTGTCCGCCCAGCTCACAAGCTTCGTGGGCAGGCGGGCCGAGCTGGCCGACGTGCGGGCCCTGCTCGACGGCGAGCGGCTGGTGACGCTGACCGGCACCGGCGGCGTCGGCAAGACCCGGCTCGCCGCGCGGGTCGCCACCGACGAGGTCGCACGCCGGCCGGACGGGGTCCGGTGGGTCGAGCTGGCCGCCGTCAGCGATCAGGCACAGGTCGCCGAGGTGGTCGCGGCGGTGCTCGGCGTCCTCGTCGCACCCGGGCAGGGCCCGATACGGTCGCTGACGGCCCAGCTACGCGACCGCCGCATGCTGATCTGCCTGGACAACTGCGAGCACGTCCTCGACGGCGCCGCCGAACTCGTCGGCGCGCTGCTGCGGTCGTGTCCCGGGGTGACGGTGCTCACCACCAGCCGCGAGCCGCTGGCGGTGCCCGGCGAGGCGGTCTGGCGGGTGCCGCCGCTGGTGGCGGACGAGGCGTTGCGGCTGTTCGTCGAGCGGGGCCGCCAGGTCGGGCAGCGGTTGGCCCTCGACGAGGCCGGCGCGGCCGCCGCGCGGGTGACGTGCTCCCGCCTCGACGGCATCCCGCTCGCCATCGAACTCGCGGCCGCGTGGCTGCCCACCCTCACCCCGCAGCAGATCGAGAACGGCCTCGACGACCGGTTCGGCCTGCTGGTCCGCAGCCCGCGCGGCGTGGCCGCGCGCCAGCAGACCCTGGCGGCGTCCATCTCCTGGAGCCACGACCTGCTCGACGAGCTGGACCGGACGGTGTTCCGCCGCCTCGCGGTCTTTCCCGCCTCGTTCGACCTGGACGCGGCGCGGACGATCTGCGCCGGCGGCCTGGTCGCCCCCGCCGACGTGCTCGGCAGCATCGGGCGCCTGGTGGACAAATCCCTGGTCGTCGCCGACCCTCGCGGCGGCGCCTCCCGGTACCTGCTGCTGGAGACCATTCGCGCGTACGCCGCCGGCCGGCTGCGGGACGCCGGCGAGACCGGCCCCACCCGCGACCGCCACCTCGACCACTTCCTCGCCTTCGCCGCCGGCGGGCCGGAGCAGGCCGCCGACCTGGACACCTGGCGCGTCCGAATCGAGGGCGAGTACGACAACCTGCGCGCCGCCCTCGAATGGGGGCTCGCCGCCGCCGATCCCGACCGGGGACGTCGGCTCGCCGCCGAGCTGGCGTGGCTGTGGCACCTGCACCGGCACGGGCACGAGGGCATCGCGTTCATCCGGCGTGCCGTCGACCGGGCGCCCGCTGACCGCACGCGGCTCCAGGCGCGGCTGCTCGCCGGGCTGGCACTGGTCGCGGACACCACGCACCCGCTCGACCTGGAGTACGACGTCGCCCAGCAGGCGCTTGAGCTCGCCACCGCGCACGGCGACGAGAACCTGCGCTGCCAGTGCCTCTCGCTGTCCGCGGTCGGCCGGTTCTACACCGATTTCGGCGCCGCCTGGGAGCTCGCCGCCGAGGCGATCCGGTCCGCCGAGAGCGCCGGCGGCGACCAGCTGTTCAAGCACGCGTCGCTGGCGCTGCAGGGCATGATCCGGCAGATGCAGGACCGGCACGACGAAGCCGGCGCGCTGCTGCGTACGGCACTCGACGGCCTCCGCCACCGCCATCGGGGCATCGCGTCGACCACGCTGGCGTTCCTGTCGAGCAGCGCGCTCGCGTGCGGGCGGGTGGCCGAGTCACGCCGTCTCGCTGGGCAGGCGCTCGGTCTCGCCGAGCCGCTCGGCGACTACCTGCGGGTGGGCATGGCACGCAGCGCCCTGGCGGCCGCGCACACCGTGGCCGGCGACGTGGACGCCGCGGCAGAGGTGATGCGGCCCCTTCTGCCGCTCATGGAGAACGCGGGAACGGCGGTCTTCGTCCCGGGCATGGCACTGGCGCTCGCTCACCTGGAGGCCGCACGCGGCGATCTCGACGGGGCGCTGCGCTGGTTCGAACGCGAGCTGCGGCAGGCCGATCACGCCGCGGCGACGTACCTCGCGGCGCGGGCGCACGCCGGCTACGGGGAGGCGCTGCGGCTCGCGGGCCGGCACGACGACGCCCGCCGCGAGCTCGACCGGGCGGAGGACGTCGCGCGCGAGCTGGGCATGCCGCGCGTCCTGGCCGACGCGCTCCAGCAGCGGGCCCACCTCACCGGCGACCCCGACCTCCACCACGAGGCGCTGGCCGTGCGCGTCGCCCACGGGCTACGCACGTCCTGGGTGGCCAGCCTGGACGCCATCGCCGCGTCGCTGGCCCCGCCGAACGCGGTGCGTACGCTCGCGGCGAGCACCGCGGCACGCGCCGCCATGGGATGTCCCAGGCGCGCCACCGAGCGACGCGCGTACGACGAGCTGGTTGCCCAGCTCGGGCAGACGCTCGGGGACGAGTTCGGAGCGGCGTGGGCGGCGGGGGCCGGCCTGTCCCTCGACGACGCGGTCGCGTACGTACGCCGCAGCCGGGGCGCCCGCGGCCGGCCGGCGGCCGGCTGGGACAGCCTCACGCCGACCGAGCGGAGTGTGGTCCGGCTGGCCGCGGAGGGGCTCAACAACCCCCAGATCGGGGCCCGGCTCTTCATGAGCCGAAGCACGGTCAAGACCCATCTCGCCCATGTGTACGCCAAGCTCGGCGTCGCCAACCGCGCCGAACTCGCCGCGCTCGCCACGGCGTTGTCCGCCGGCAGGGCCGACCGGGAGTGACGGGCGGCCTACACGTAGCGTTCGAGGATGGAGGACTCGGCGAGGCGGGACAGGCCTTCGCGGACGCTGCGGGCCCTGGACTCGCCGACGCCGCCCACCTCCTGAAGGTCGTCGATGCTGGCGGCCAGCAGCTTCTGGAGGCCGCCGAAGTGGTTGACCAGGCGGTCGACGACCGTGGCGGGGAGCCGGGGGACCTTGGCGAGGAGGCGGAAGCCGCGCGGGCTGACGGGGCTGTCGAGCTTGTCGGCGCCGCCGTGGCCCAGCACGTGGGCGACGGCGGAGAGGTCGAGCAGCTCGCCGCCCGAGAGCTGGTCGAGGTCGTGCATGGCCTCGGACAGGCGTTTCTGGCGCCGGGACGAGGGGACCGGGAGGTAGTCGCGGATGACCAGCTCGCGCTCGGAGTCGACGCCGGCCACCAGCTCGTCGAGCTGCAGGGACAGCAGGCGGCCGTCGGTGCCGAGCTCGACGACGTAGCCCTTGATCTCGTCGGAGATGCGGCGGACCATCTCCAGCCGCTGGACGACGGCCGCCACGTCGCGGACGGTCACCAGGTCTTCGATCTCGAGCGCCGACAGGGTGCCGGAGACCTCGTCGAGGCGGTGTTTGTAGCGCTCTAGGGTGGCCAGAGCCTGGTTGGCCTTGGACATGATGGCGGCCGACTCTTCGAGGACGTAGCGGATGCCGTCGAGATAGAGGGCGATGATCCGCATCGACTTGCTGATCGCGATGATCGGCAGGCCGGTCTGCCGGGCCACGCGCTGGGCGGTGCGGTGGCGGGTGCCGGACTCGTCGGTGGGGATGGCCGGGTCGGGGACGAGGTGCACCGCGGCGCGTACGATCTTGTGGTCGTCGCTCAGGACGATGGCGCCGTCCATCTTGGCCAGCTCCCGGAGCCTGGTCGCCGAGAAGTCGACGTCGAGCTCGAAGCCGCCGCTGCAGACGGCTTCGACGTCTTTGTTGTAGCCGAGCACGATCAGACCGCCGGTCTGCCCGCGCAGGATCCTCTCCAGGCCGTCGCGCAGTGGTGTGCCCGGGGCAACAGCGGCCAGGGCCTCGCGACGGCGATCGTCCAGACTCCTGTCCACCTGACCCCCGTGTCGATCGGTCACGCCCAGCTTAGCCGTGCTATGTGACGTGTGTGAGTGCGTCCCAGACGTTCTCCGCCTGAACCACCTCGAAGCCCGGCGCGAACGCCACGGGACCCACGGGCACGAGAGCGCGCTGCCCGCCCCGCCGGCGGACGCCGTCTTCCAGGGACCCGGCAGGGACGAGCGCCCGCTTGAAACCCAGCCGGGCGGCCTCGGTCAGCCTCCTGCGCACGTCTTTCACCGGCCGCAGCTCGCCGGCCAGCCCCACCTCGCCGAGCGCCACCAGCCCGGCGGGCAGCGGCTTGTCGCCGGCGGCGCTGGCCACCGCCAGCATGACGGACAGGTCGACGGCCGGGTCGGCGAGCTTGATGCCGCCCACGGTGGCGGTGAACACGTCGCAGCCGCCGAGCCGGGCGTTGAGCCGGCGCTCCAGCACCGCGAGGATCATCTGCACGCGGTAGGTATCGAGGCCGGAGGAGGTGCGCCGAGGCTGCTGCGCTTCGGTGCGGGCGACCAGGGCCTGCACCTCGGCGGGCAGCGGGCGGGTGCCCTCGACCGTGACGGTGACGCAGGTGCCGGGCACGGGCTCGCTGCGCCGGGAGACGAACAGGCCGCTCGGGTCGGTGATGCCCTCGATGCCGCGCTCGTGCAGGTCGAAGCAGCCGACCTCGTCGGTCGGCCCGAAGCGGTTTTTGATCGCGCGCACCATGCGCAGCCTGGAGTGGCGGTCGCCCTCGAAGTTGAGCACGACGTCGACCAGGTGTTCGAGGGTGCGGGGGCCGGCGATCGAGCCCTCCTTGGTGACGTGGCCGACGAGCACCGTGGCCATGTTGCGCTCCTTGGCCAGGCGGACGAGATTGGCCGCCACCTCGCGCACCTGCGTCACCCCGCCGGGCACGCCGGTGGACTGGGCCGAGCCGACCGTCTGCACCGAGTCGACCACGAGCAGGCTCGGCGCCACCTTCTCCACGTGGGTGACCAGCGCGGACAGTTCGGTCTCCGCGGCGAGGTAGAGGTCGGGGCGGATGGCGCCGATGCGGTCGGCGCGCAGCCGCACCTGGGCCGCCGACTCCTCGCCGGTCACGTAGAGGACGGTCTCGCGCTCGGCGATGCGGGCCGCAGCCTCCAGCAGCAGCGTGGACTTGCCGATGCCGGGCTCGCCGGCCAGCAGCACCACCGCGCCGGGCACCA
>DASUCK010000295.1:0-2655 GCA_036276095.1 Nonomuraea sp.
AGGGTGTCGTCGAACTCGTGGCGCATCGTGGAGATGAACGCGAGCAGGAGCACGGCGGCCACTACCTGCTCAACGATCCGGGCAATGGGCTGCGGATCGCCGCCGGAGGCGTAGCCCAGGGGCAGGGCGAAGCCCTGGCCGAGGGCCGCGAGGATGGCCATGGAGAGGAGGGGCACGGCGACCGCGCCCAGCACGATGCTGGCGATCAGGAGCTTCCAGGGCTCCTTCTCGTAGCGGTCGATCGCGTTGAGGATCAGGACATAGGCGGCCGATGGCAGGCCGGCGAGCAGCACCGCCATCGGGAGCGCGGGAGCATCTGCCACATCAGCCCCCGTACAGCTTCCACTGGAGGCTGTCCAGCGTCGGCACGATCTCGTCGATGACGGCATCCCAGCTGTCGTCGCTGGCGAAGATCTTCAGCAGGTAGATCACCTCACCGCCGTCGCTGACGCCTGCCTGCAGGTAGACGGTGGCCGGGAAGGTCTGTCCGCTCGACGTCTGCGCCGTGAAGCACAGCATCACCGATCGACCGGCCGGGCCGTTGGGCAGGGTCGAATCCTGCTCCGGACGGCAGATCTCGAGGTCCGGCACCGCGGCCTGTCGCTTCTCGATCTGGCGCTGGAGGATGTCCTCCGGCGTGGTCGTGCCGTCGATGTAGCCGCTCTCCATGGAGAAGATGCCGCCAGCCTCGGTCAGCAACGAGATGTACGTTGGCTCGACGCCATCGATCTCCCACGCAGCGGGCACGGTGATCGAGATGTACTCGACGTCGACGACCTGGGTGCCGCCCGGGTTGGGCGCCGGCGTCGGCGTGACGGGGCGAGCCGTGGGCGCCGTGCCGCCACCGGTGGGAACCGGGGCGAGCGAGACGACCGGCGCGGGCGTTCCGGTGGGCCGGGGCGCCTGCTGGCTCGGGACCGGGAAGGGGGTCGGGGTCGGACCGTCATTGCGGGCCCCGAGGGCGATCCCCACGGCGCCGGCGGCGACGACCGCCGCCAGGACCCCGCCGATCAGGACCGGCATCGGGATCCTCGACTTCGGAGGACGGCCGGCGCCCGCTGGAGCGGCCGCGGCCATCGGTGCGGCGGGAGCCGCGGCAACCGGGGCGACTGGTGCGGCCACCGGCGCGGTTGGTGCGGACGGCACAGGTGCCGGTATCGCGGGTGCCGGTATCGCGGGTGCCGGAGCAGCCGGTGCCGGAGCGGGTGCCGGGGCGCCCGGTGCCGGAGCTGCGGGTGCCTGAGCAGCCGGCGAAGCCGGTGCCGCGGCCGCAGGAGCTTGTACTACCGATGCCGGTGACGGAGCCGGTGGCTCCACGGGCGCCGCCGGGGGCGGCGTGGTCACGCTTGCCGGCGCGGCGGCATCGGGCGCCGGCGTTCCGACCGGCGCCGCGGCAGCGGGGGTCGGCGGGGTTGAGGGTGCCGCGGGAGTGGCCTGGGACGGCGGCGTGACAGGCGCCGCAGTTGCCGTCGAGGTGGCCGTCGCCTCCGGGGTCGCCGGGGTGGCCGGGGTGGCTGGGGTGGCCGGCGCAGCCGGAGACGCGGGCTCGGCCGTAGACGGCGTCGCGGGATCAGCCGCGGCCGGGCCGCCGGCGACGGGCAGGCTTGCAAGGCCCGTCCCGCACTTCCAGCAGAACTTGACGCCCGTGTCGTTGGGCGACCCGCAGTTCGGGCAATAGATGGTCATCGGGCTCCCCCTGGGGCCGAGCCGCTGACGGCGGCGCCGGCGTCGAGACTGGCGTTGTGGGACGTGGCGGTCATCGCGACCCCGCAGGCGGGGCAGAACCCGGCGGCGAGGACGGCGGCACCACAGTTGGCGCACGTGGCGTGGGTCAGGCCCTCGGCCGTCGCCTCTTCACGAAGGGCGGCGTCGAGCTGGAGTCGGATTGCGATGAGCAGGCCGATCACGACGATCGCCTGCCAGGCGAGGACGATGACGGCGTGCAGGGACGCGGCGATCAGGAGCTGCGTCCCCAGCGCGAACGCGATGTGGCCGAGCACGGCCGCCGCGATGGCGCCGGTGGCCATGCGGGACAGGGGCGCCCGGCCGAGCCGCCAGATCGCGCCCGCCACGAGCCCGGTGGTGGTGCCGTGGAGCAGCGGGAACAGGATCGCGATGCTCACGACCGGAAGCAGCCAGAGGCCGGGCTCGCTGCGCACGCCGAAGCGGCTCAGCACCGGCCAGTAGTGGACGATCGTCTGGGCTGCGGCGAAGCCGAGGCCAGCCGCGACGCCGAACACGATCCCGTCGATCGAGTGGCCGAAGGCCGGCCGGCCCCGCAGGACGAGCGCCGGCAGCGGCTTGACGACCTCGAGGACCAACGGCAGGACGACGCTCACCAGCAGCAGCGCCGTGATGTCCAAGACCGGGCCCTGGAGCGTGTCGATGAACACGGGCTTTGAGGCCAGCAGCGGGTCGAGGACCAGGGCGGCAATGAGCCCGACGAGGATCCCGCCGCCGATCGTCAGCAGCGTCACCGGGATGGGCGCGTCGCGGTAGACACGGGCCTCGTACAGGTACATGACGTACACGACCGGTACGAGGACCGCCGCGACGACGATGGCCGCGGTGATGAGTCCGAGGAAGTACAGCCCGACGAGGGCGACGAGTCCCAGGCCCAGGGCCCAGCGGTATTCGCGGACCCCCTGCTGCCCG
>DASUCK010000296.1:0-2516 GCA_036276095.1 Nonomuraea sp.
TCGTCGTAGGCGGCATCAGCGATCAGCGGACTGAGGGCGTGTGCAGGGTCTTCTTGGCGTTCCAGTTCGGCAAGCTCGGCCGGGTCGGTTGTGATCAACTCGGCCTCGGCGGGGGAGGCGATCACATGAAAGGCGACTCGGCTCGCCGGGCCGGCCACCATCAAGGCTTCGCCACGTTCGGCGGTGAGCAGGAATTGCCGCTCCCCGTCGGACAGATCGAAGGCGTCGCCGACCGCGCCGATGGCTTGCGGGGCCTGGCGCAGCAGGATCTGGCTGGCGGCGTTGGCCACGATGGCCTGGCCGAGTTCCGTGCCAAGCAGATCGGCGGCGTCTTGGGTGACCAAGGCGAGCCCGGCCCAGTGCTTGCGGGCGGCCTTGGCCATCCGAAAAAGGAACCGGGCGCCTTCGGCCTGTTTCATCAGCAGCCACGCCTCGTCCACCACGACCAGGCGTTTCCTGCGGTCTCGAGGGTTGGCCACCCGGCGCCAGATGGCATCCAACGCCAGTAGGATGCCGACCGGTTTGACCTCCTCGGGAAGGTCCCGCAGGGAGAAGACGATCAAATGTCCGGTCGGTGTGGTGGTGGTCGGCCCGTCGAACAACTCCCGGTAGGAGCCGGAGACATACGGGGTGAGCTGTTCGGCCAAATCCACACCCTGCTTGCTGGCCTTCAACACCGCCACCAAATCGGCCAGCAGCGGGGCGGGCCGGGTCCACGTGGTCGGGTCGCGGCTGATCCCGGCCGCCGCGTACGTGGCCAGGACGGCGGTGTCGAGCGCGGCGCGCGCCTGCGCGATCAATGGTGCGCCGAGCATGGTGGCAATCAGCGTTTGCAGGAACAGGGCGCGCCGGGACAATGCGTCGTCGTGGGGGCCGTGGCTGGCGGGCAGGTCGAGCGGGTTCCACCGCACTCCGGTGGCGCCGAGGCGGAGGTGGGTGCCGCCGACCGCGCGGGCCAGGCGGGCGTACTCGTCTTCGGGGTCGACCACAGCGACCTCGACCGCCTGGTAGAGCAGGCGCAGGGCTTCGAGTTTGGTGAGGAAGCTCTTGCCGGCGCCGGAGCGGGCCAAGGTGACGGAGTTGTGGTTGTCCTGCGCGAAGCGGTCCCACACGACGATGCCGGTGCCCGAGGCGCTGGTGCCGTACAACACCGCGCTGTCCCCGATAGGGGCGGCCAGGTCGGGTGAGGTGAAGGGGAATGCGGCGGCCAGTGCGGTGGTGTCGAACGTGCGGTGCAAGGCGATGGCGTCGGTGCCGAGGGGCAGGCTGGTGATCCAGCCCTGGAGGGCGCGGAAGGTGGTCGGCTGGGCATCCAGCAGCAGTGAGGCGGCCAGCGCGTGCACCCGGTCGATCTCGGCAGTGAGCTCTGCGTCGGTGGCGGCGTGCAGGGTGAGGTAGAGGCCGACCTTGAACAGCCGTCCGTGGCCTCGGGCCAGGCTGGCGGCCAGGTCGGTGGCGTCATCGGCGGCGGCCTCGACGGCGAAGTCGGCCAGGCGGCCGTGCGCGGCGTCGCTGCGGCTGGCCGATTCCAGCCGGGCAAGCTGGCGGCGTAGTCGCATCGCCGCCACCGCCTGCGGGATCGGTTCGATGTGTAGCGAGACGTCGAGGCGGCCAGGGTAGGTGAGCAAGGGTTCCAGCCAGCCCGCGCCCACTTCGCGCGGATAGCCGACCACCGCGAACGAGGCGGTAACGCCGCCGGGGAAGGTGAGTGTGCGGGCGCCTATCTCCAGCGCGCCGGGTTCGTAGAGCCCGCCCGCTTCCATGGGCGCGGTGGGTTCGGACGGGCGGTCATGGTGGCGGCGTTTCATCGATCCTCCTGGTCAGTGGCGGAGATCAGGTCGTCCGGCAGAGCTTGTTGGGCCGGATGCGAGCCGCCCGGGTCCAGGCATTCGGTCAGCACCCGACGCGCGGCCTGGGCGTCCAAGACCGTCGTGGTGATGCCGAGGGCAGTCAGGCTGCGCGCTGCTTCGTCGGCGCGGCGCAGCACGACGGCCGCTGCGGCATCTCGGCGGACCCTTCTCCGTCCGCGTGCCGGGTGGTGGTCGCGCAGCACCAGCAGGACCTGCCGGGCCAGCAGGTCGCGGGAGGCGTTCAGATGCTGCAGGAACGCCAGGTGGTCGGCGGCGCTATGGGCCAGCGCCGGATGTGGCAGGCCGTCGGCGCGCTGGTCGAGGCCGTCGATCAGGCCGTCCAGGTCCACCGGACGGGCTCGGACGAGGATCTGCGTTGGGGTTTCCAGGGAGTTGAGCCAGCGGCCGAACGCCCCCACCAAAGCGGCCTGCTCGCCCGTCGTGCGCAGGTGGAACGACACCGTGCTGGTTTCCACCAGCACCGCCACCCCACCGTCTGCCAGCTCCAGCGCTCCGTCGGTGCGGATGGCGCGCACCGGTAGCCGCAATGGGGCTGGTAGCCTGCCGCGCAGCCGACACCACACGGGCGGCTGCACCACGCGCTCAGAGGCGGCGACCAGCTTCTTGGGTGTGCGGGCAAAGGCGAGCGCGGCCAGGGCGAAGCGG
>DASUCK010000297.1:0-5119 GCA_036276095.1 Nonomuraea sp.
TCATCGCCGCGGGCGGCCAGGTGGTCACGGTGATCTCCCTGGTCGTCGCGGACGGCAAGATCGACACGATCTACCTCGTCGCCAACCCCGAGAAGGTCGCCCACCTGCCGGTCCCCGCCTGAGCGTGGAGGCTCACGGAAAACCGCAGGTCGTGCGCCTGATCAGGGTGGAGTCGGGCGCGAGCGTGGCCAGATGGCAGGCGGGGTGTCCGGCCGAGAGCGCCGCCCGGTAGGCCCGGTCGAGCCAGCTCACCCGGTCATCGTCCGAGGGGGCGCTCGTCCTCCAGGTAGCGGTCGAGTGACCCCGGTGCTCGCCCAGCCGCCGGGCGAAGGACGGGGTGACCGCGCCGACGCCGGCGAAGGCCAGCACCGACAGGGCGGTGAGCAGTCCGGTGCCCACGCTCGACATGCCGGGCGCGCCGGCCAGCTGGTCGAGCAGCGGGCCGACGCTGGTGACAACCCCGCGAAGCCGCGCCCGCCGTCACATCACCGGCCGCGGACCCTCCGGAGGCTCGTCGCGCGGCGGCACCGGGCCGGGCGGAGGCAGGGTGCCGGAAGGCGGGACGTCGCCCACCGGACCGCCGCCCGGACCGCCGCCCGGACCGCCGCCCGGACCGCCGACTGTGCCGGGCGGCATCGGCTGGTCCCCGCCGTACGTCGACCCGCGCTGGTGCGGCCCCGGCACGTCACCGCGCCAGCCGCCGGTCTCCCCGCCGCGCGACTCGATGAACGCCTTGAAGCGTTTCATGTCGCCGATCACCCGCGTGCGGACCACCTGCAGCCAGTCGCCGGCGGTCTCCACGAAACCCTCGGGGTCGTACTCCATCTGGAGCGTGACCCTGGTCCTGGCGTCGTCGACGCGGTGGAAGGTGACGACGCCCGCCTGGTGGGGCCGGTCGACCGTACGCCAGGCGATGCGCTCGTCGGGATGCTGCTCGGTGATGTCGGCCTCGAACTCACGGCGCACGCCCGCGATCTCGGCCACCCAGGCCGTACGCGTGTCGGTGAGCTGCTTGACCGACTCGACGCCCTCCATGAACTGGGGGAAACTCTCGAACTGCGTCCACTGGTTGTAAGCCGTCCTGATGGGGACCTCGACGTCTATCGAATGTTCGATCGTGCTCATGGGGCTTGACTCTGCCCGGGCACGCCGCGGGTTAACGCCTGCGCCGCAGCAACCAGTAGAGCCCCACCAAGGGGAGCACGAGCGGGATGAAGAGGTAGCCCTTGCCGTACGCGGACCAGACCGTCTCGTCGGGGAAGGCGGCCGGGTCGAGCAGGCTCGCGGTGCCGATGACGAGCACACCGGCCAGCTCGACGCCGAGCGCGATCAGCGCCACGCGGCGCGCCCCGCGCCACAGCGCGACCGTGAGCACGATGTAGACGGCCGCCGCGAACGCCGACAACGCGTACGCCACCGGCGCCTCGCCGAACCTGCCGGCGATCTGCACGGCCGCCCGCGCCCCCGCGGCCAGCGAGAACAGCCCGTAGACGGCGATCAGCGCCCGGCCCGGTCCGGCGCCGATCGACGAGGAGGCGGTCACGCCACGCCCTGCCAGATCTGCAGCAGCCGGCCGGTCATCACCGCGACCGCGAACCCGGCCACGACCAGGATCGCCGGCCCCCACCGGGACCGCTCGGCCAGCCCCAGGAACACTCCCGCCGGCGGGATCACGACGAGCCCGGCGAGGTAGCCCCACAGCGTGGCCTTCTCCTGCGGCCCCGCTCCGCCGGCCACCGCCGCGACCACGAACCCGACCTGCACCAGCACGGCCACTTCGAGCAGTGCGAACCCGACCAGCAGCACCATGCCCATGGGCCGGTTCCTGATCGCGACGACCAGGCTCACCAGCGTCAGCAGCGCCGCGCCGGCGATGACGATCGTGGAGACGGTGGTGTTCATCGCAGGAAAGGCTATCGCCCGGACCCGCCGCCCCTTCCGCTGCCGCCCCCGCCCGTTCCCCCGCCGTCCCGGCTCGTTCCCCCGCCGTCCCGGCTCGCTTCTCCGCCGTCGTCGTTCCTGTCCGCGCCGTCCCCGTTCGCGCGGCCGCCACGGGTGGGTCCGGCGGTGAGGTCGCGTGCGATTCCGTCGAGCAGCCAGCGCAGGCCGCGCTCGAAGTTGTCGTCGGCTTCCGGAACCCCCTGCTCGATCATCGGCGCCAGCCGCGGCAGCTCCCCGCCGTCGACCAGTTCCCTGACGTACGGCTCCGCCACCGCCGCCCGCTCCGCCGCGCTGACCCCCATATGCCGCGGCGCCGCGCTCTCCTGCGCCTCCCTCAGCACGAACCCGGTCATGTAGTCGTTGTACGCCGCCAGGATCCGCCAGGCCGTCAGCCGGTCGAGCCCGAGCCCGTCGAGCACCGCCAGCTTCCGCTCGACGTGCCGCAGCCCGTTCGGCCCGACGGCCACCCCCTGCGAGATCAGGTCGACCCGCCACGGGTGCCGCCGCACCAGCGCGCGCTCACGCCGGGCGATCGCCACCAGCGCCTCCCGCCAGTCGCCGGACGGCCCCCCGCCGAGCTCGCTGTCGAGTTCACCGCCGATCTCGTCCAGCATGAGCGCCAGCAGGTCCTCCTTGCGCTCGATGTACGAGTACAGCGTCATCGCACGGGCGCCGAGCTCGGCCGCCACGCGCCGGATGGACACCGCGGCGAGCCCTTCGGCGTCGGCGATCGCGATGGCGGCGGCCACGATCGCCTCCCTGGTCAGGGCGGGGCGGCGGGGCGGCGTGGGCCGCGACCAGACAGATGTCATGATCCCGAGTGTAATACGCTGTACGAAAATGATACGTTGTACGCCATGCGATACGGTGTACGAAATCCGGTTGCGGCGACGGGCGTGGTGGTCCTGCTGGGCGTGGTCATGACGATGCTCGACACGACGATCGTCAACGTGGCGCTCACCACGCTGTCCCGCGACTTCCACACCACGCCGGCCACCATGCAGTGGGCGGTCACCGGCTACCTGCTGGCGCTGTCCATGACGGTGCCGGTCACCGGCTGGGCGGTGGGCCGCTTCGGGAGCAGGAACGTCTGGCTGGTCGCGCTGACGTTGTTCATCGCGGGCTCGGCGTTGTGCGCGGCCGCCTGGTCGGTCTGGAGCCTGGTCGTCTTCCGCACGGTGCAGGGGATCGGCGGGGGCCTGCTCCTGCCGGTGGGCCAGGCGATGCTGGCGCGGGCCGCGGGCAAGGAGCGCATGGGCCGCGCGATGGCGCTGATCTCCGTGCCGTCCATGCTGGTGCCGGTGCTCGGGCCGCCGATCGGCGGGCTGATCGTCGAGGGGCCCGGCTGGCGGTGGCTGTTCCTGATCAACGTGCCGGTGTGCGCGGCGGCGCTGGCCGCGGCGCTCCTCCTGCTGCCCCGGGAGGCCGGCGGGGGCGCCCGGCAGCCGCTCGACGTGACCGGCCTGGCGGTGCTGTCACCCGGGCTGGCGGCGCTGGTGTACGGGCTTTCGGAGGTCGGTGACGGCGCCTCGCCGCTGCATCCCGCGCTGTGGATCGGCGTCGCCCTGGTCGCGGCGTTCGCGGTGCGGGCGCTGCGGACCCGGGAGACGCTGGTCGACCTCCGGCTGTTCGCGGACCGGACGTTCGGCGCCGCCGTGGCGGCGATGGTGTGCTACTCGGCCGCGGTGTTCGGCTTCACCGTGCTGGTGCCGCTCTACACCCAGCTCGCCGAGGGAGGGAGCGCGCTCGACGCGGGCCTGCTGCTCGCCCCCATGGGGATCGGCGCGGCCGTCACGATGCCGCTGGCGGGCAGACTGACCGACGCCAAGGGGCCGCGCGGGGTCGGCGCGGCGGGCGTGGCGGTGGCCGTGGCGGGGCTGGCCGGCTTCACCGCCTTCGGCGGGCCCGTGCCGGTGTTCGTGCTGGGGCTCGGGCACGGGCTGGTGTCGACGTCACTCATGGCCGCGGCGTTCCGTACGCTGGCGCCGGCCGCGATCCCCGCCGCGACCACGCTGAGCACCATCGCGGTACGCCTGGCCGCGCCCTTCGGGGTCGCGCTGCTGGCCGTGCTGTTGCAGGTGTTCACCAGGGCGGACGTGGCCCGGCCGTTCGCTTACGCGTTCGGCTGCGTCATCGCCCTGGCCGCCGTCTCGCTGCTGCCGATCGCGCTCATAGGATCGAAGGCGTGGAGAAGATCCTCGTCAGCGCCTGCCTGATGGGCCGCCGGGTCCGCTACGACGGCGCGGCCAAGACCAGCTCAGACGCCTGGCTCGCCGGGTGGCGCGCGGAGGGGCGGCTGGTGCCGTTCTGCCCGGAGGTGGAGGGCGGCCTGCCGATCCCGCGTCCGGCGGCCGAGATCGAGGGCGGCGCGGGCGGCGCGGCCGTGCTGTCCGGGGCCGCCCGGGTGGTGGCGGCCGACGGGTCCGACGTGACGGCCGCGTTCGTGGCGGGGGCGCGGAAGGCGCTGGCCGCCGCGCGGGCCGCCGGGGCGCGCATGGCCGTGCTGAAGGAGGGCAGCCCGTCGTGCGGGGTGCTCGCGATCCACGACGGCTCGTTCTCCGGACGGCGCACGGCCGGGCAGGGCGTCACCACGGCGCTGCTCGAACGCAACGGCATCCGCGTCTTCGACGAGCACCACGTGCCCGAGGCCGCCGACTACCTGCGCACCCTGGAGACGTAGAACGCCGCGCCGAGGCCGCCGGTCAGGAGGGTGGCGATCGTGCCGTGGTAGGCGATGAGCGGCGGGTTCATCGCGGCCGACCGGCCCAGAGCGATCGCCAGGATGCCCAGCAGCACGCCGGACAGCGCGGTCGCGTGCGCGTAGATCAGACCGTCCCAGGCCCACCACCGGCCAGCCAGGGCGCCGTACGCGCCGGCGAGCATGGCGGCGCCGCACAACGTCTCCACGATCGCCGCCGGGACGACCACAGGCTGACGCAGCGGGCCGAGCGACACTCCGGCGTGCAGCAGCACGGCCGCGAAGAAGACCAGCGCGTAGATCCCGGAGAGCCCGCCGAGGGCTCTGCGCAGTGCGTCCATGAGGTCCACGGTCGCACCGCGGCGGGCGCGGGCCATCCTCCCGGAGGCGGTCATCCGGGTACGACCCGCGGTGTAGCGATTCCAACGCCCACCGGCGGCGGCCCGGACCGCACCCCCAACCCCAACCCCAACCCCAACC
>DASUCK010000298.1:0-2646 GCA_036276095.1 Nonomuraea sp.
GTGCCGCGGCGAGAGGCACTCGAGGCGCCAGCGGACGGGCTCCTCCTCCTGGACGCCGCGCGGCCAGGGCGGATCGAGCGGGATTGAGAGCGGGATCGCCGTCGCTTCCCACGTGCCACTGCCATGGACCAGGCGGACGAGGGCGATGACGGGACCGACCACGAGGATCAGGGAAGCCAAGGGTTCGACGAGCGTCGCGACGTTCATGAGGAGCTCCTGCTGGAAGGGGACGTCGCACGCCAGCCTGCCGCTTCGAGCGCGCTCCAAGTCAAGACCCCGGTTCGGTTTCGATTCGGGAGCTGCGGTGCGGGCCTTGATCGGACCGGGCCAGACCGCAGGTCCGCAGCGGCGACCTCTTGACTTGGAGTGCACTCCAAGTTGTAGGGTCAGGGCATGACGATGACCCGTTCGATCCAGGACGCGGCTGCCGAGACCGGCATCAGCCGCGACACGCTCCGCTACTACGAACGCATCGGGATCCTGCCCGGGATCGGCCGCTCGAAGAGCGGCCATCGGCGCTTCACCGACGACGACATGGGCTGGATCAAGCTGGTCCAGTGCCTGCGCGCGACGGGCATGCCGATCGAGGACCTGCACGCCTATGCCGAGCTCGCCCAGCAGGGCGACGCGACCGCGGCGGACCGGCTGCGCATCCTGGTCGACCACCGGCGCCGGATCAAGGCGGAGATGGCCGAGCTCCAGGCGGCGCTCGAGGTCGTCGAGAAGAAGATCGACGGCTACGACCGCCTCCTCGCCGACCGGATCACGGACGCGCCGACGACGCGGCCGGCGGCCCGCAGGGTGCGCATCAGCAAGCCCAGCTAGCGTTCTCGCCATTCCGGCGCCGGCTGTCGATTCGGGCGGCTCGCGTTCGTCGTTGGGGTAGGCCGGCACGAAGCCGGCCACCGGCGCGCCGCGCCGGAACCAGCACCCGGAGGGCAACCCAATGGCGAACTACCTGCTCGTGTACCACGGCGGCTCGATGCCCGAGAGCCCCGAAGAGGGCCAGAAGGTCATGCAGGCCTGGACCGACTGGTTCGAACGGCTCGGTGACGCGCTCGTGGACGGCGGCAACCCGGTCTCGGAGGTCCGGACGATCGCCAACAACGGCACGGTCTCCGGCGGCGGGATCAATCCCGCGAGCGGCTACAGCGTCATCAAGGCCGACAGCCTCGACGCCGCGGTGGCCCTGGCCAAGGGCTGCCCGTTGCTCAACGGCGGGGGCGGCAGCGTCGAGGTTGCCGAAACCGTCGCGATGTAGCGGCGTCGCTTTCGGGCGGCCGGTCCCCCCTGGGACCGGCCGCTTCGATTCGACTACACCCAGTGGTTGTCGTGGCGCAGGTAGAAGGCCGCTCGCTCCTCGTCGGTCATGGTCTCGCCGTGGCCGACACGGGCAAGGGTTTCGAAGTAGTCCTCGCGCGTCGCCCCCGGGGCGAACAGGATCAGCATGGAGGAAGGCGCACCCGATTCGTTCCGGAAGCCATGGATGCCGCCTTCGGGGACGAAGACGAAATCGCCCGGCTGCGCGTCGCGCCACGCCCGGCCGTCGAAGATGCGGACGGTGCCGGACAGCACGTAGAACGACTCCGAGATGGTGCGGTGGAAGTGCGGTCCCGGGCCACCCGGGGCCGCCGACATCTCCCAGCGATACAGGCCGAACGTCCCGCCCGTGGAGGCGTGGGTAGCCAGGAAGTGCGCCGAGCCGCCACCCTTGTAGCGAACGTCCGGCCCGTGATCGGCGGGCCGATAGGTGGCGGTGACCTCGCCGGTTTCGCCGAGATAGCGGGGCGGCGGGTAGAACAGGTCAGGATGGGACATGCGGCCTCCTCGTCCCCACGATACGGCGGGCATGAAGAAGCCGGCGGTCGTCGCCGGCTCCTTCGGGTTGCGTGGTGCGTCGATGGGCGTCAGTCGCCCCGGCCACTCCCCTTGATCTGGCCGCGGATCTCGCCGCCACCGAACGTCGGAGTGTGGACGTTGACGTAGGTCACGCCCGAGCGCATGGCATTCAGCAGCGCATTGAGGTCGCCCGCGGCAAGACCCTGGGCCGGGATGGCGACGACCTCACCGGCGAGGATCGTCCCGCTCACCGTGCCGCCGGTCCCCGGGCAAGCGGCTTCGCCGCCGCCTCCGCACAGCCACGCTGCAACGCCGCCATTGACCCCGGCCTGGCCCAGGTGGATGTGGGCCGCGCCCGCGTTGCCGCCCTTGAGGTTCGCAAAGGTCAACGTGTACTCGAGCGCGGTGCCGGCGTCGTTGAGCTTGGCGGTGAACCGGCCGCTGCCCGTGGTCGAAATCGCGGGCACTTCCTGGAATCCACCCAGGCTCGCCTTGAACGAGCCCTTGCTGGAGTTGCCGTTGGCGAACACGACGCCAACCGCGCTGAGGGCCAGGGCGCTGGCCGCGATGAGGATGATGAGACGCCGCATGGGCCGTCCTCCTGCTATTCCCGACGGTCTTGGTCAGTGGTACCCGAGGCGGATGCCGGTGTCGACCCCGGTGGTGCCTTGGCGCACCGCTTTGACGAGGACCGGCCGGCTCCCCCCAGAGAGCCGGCCGGCTGGTGCGTTCGCTGCGTGCGGCCCTCCGCGCTTACGGCGTGGCCGGCAGGCGGGTGATCCAGTACCGGGCAGAGGCCGGGTCGGC
>DASUCK010000299.1:0-12519 GCA_036276095.1 Nonomuraea sp.
GGGCCGGTGCTGGCCGCGTGCGGCAACTCGCCGTTCTTCCTGGGGCACCAGCTGTGGGAGGAGACGCGGATCGCGCTGATGGAGGAGGCGGCCGACGACCGGGACGTCGAGCGGCGCGGGCGCAGGGACGGGCGCGTCACCTTCGGGTCGGACTGGGTGCGGGAGGGCGCGCACGAGGTGTTCGAGCGGTACGTGCGCGACTACGAGCCCATCGTGCCCGACCTGACCGAGGACGCGGAGCCGTACGAGGTGCCCGAGCTGCGGCTGCACCAGGGCACGATCTGGCAGTGGAACCGGCCGGTGTACGACCCGGCCGACGGCGGCCACCTGCGCATCGAGATGCGGGCGCTGCCGGCCGGGCCGTCGTGCGCGGACCTGGCCGCCAACACGGCGTTCCTGCTGGGGCTGACGCTGTCGCAGGCCGAGCGGGACCTGACGGGCTACCGGTTCGCGGAGGCGTACCAGAACTTCTACCGGGCGGCCATGCACGGGCTGGACGCCAAGCTGTCCTGGCCGGGCGAGGACGCCGAGTTCCAGGCCGCCGACCTGGTGCTGCGGCTGCTGCCGGAGGCGCGGGAAGGTCTGCTCGGCTGCGGGGTGGCGCCCGGCGACGCCGACCGCGCGCTCGGCGTGGTGGAGCAGCGTACGCGGCTGCGCCGTACGGGGTCGGCGTGGCAGCGGGAGGCGCTGGCGCGCTTCGACGGCGACCGCGAACGGCTCGTACGGCGCTACCGGGAGCTGGCCCTGTCCGGATCGCCGGTGCATTTGTGGCCCTGAGGCACGACCATTCCCGCTCGCGTTCCGTCACACTGGGTAAAGGGACGGAAAAGAGAGGAAGATATGGCGGCAACGGGGATGGTTTCTACGGATAAGGCGCCGTATGCCCTGAATCGGGCGACAGGTGATCTCGCCGAGGGAGCCGCCACGCTCGCGGAGGAGATCGGCGGCACCGCAGTCGAGGCGCTGCTCGCGCACGCCAACAGGACCGCCGTCCGCAGGGGAGCCGCGGCCGCGCTGGGCTCGATGCGCCCCAGGCCGGCCGAGTGGTACGCCTTCGACGCCAAGGACCAGGACACCGCCGACTGGTTCCCCCAGGGCCTGAGCTGCGCCGAGGAGTCCGGCTCGATCGGGGCGCCGGTGTTCGCGGTCAGCTGGTACTTCAGGCCGGAGGCCGGCGAGCGGGGGGTCAGGGTGTCGTTCCTGAGCCCGCACACGCTGAAATACCAGCACGCGCTCCTGGTGCGGGCCAGGCCCGACGGCTCGTACGGGCCGATCGACATCCACGCCGGCGGCATCGCCATCGACGGCGACCTGCTCTACGTGGCCGACACCGTACGCGGGCTGCGCGTCTTCGACCTCGGCAACCTGCTCGACCTGCGCACCGCCCAGAACGACCTCGGCGACCCCGCGCGGGTCGGCCGCCACGACGGCAGGTTCCACGCCTTCGGCTACCGGTACGTCATCCCGCAGACCGACCTGTGGCAGGTGGCGCGGCCGGGGCCGCGGTTCTCGTTCGTGTCGATCGACCGCAGCGGCGGCACCGACCGGCTGATCACCGGCGAGTACCGCGCCGACGACCCCGGCGGCTGGGTCGCGCACTGGGGCCTCGCCTTCTCCGGCGGCGAGCCCGACGAGGCGTTCGTCATGGGCCACCCCAAGATCCAGGGAGCGACCGCGCGGCAGGGCACGTGGTACCTGAGCCAGTCGGCCGGCTCCACCAGGAACGGCAAGCTGATCGTCCACACCGGCGGCGAGCCCGAGACCCGCCCCTTCCCGATCGGCCCCGAGGACCTGACGGTGCAGGACGGCAAGCTCTGGAGCGTCACCGAGTACCAGGGCAGGCGCGTCGTCTTCGGCGTCGGCCTTTGAGGCTTCGGGGTCGGTCCTTTCGGGCCGGTCCTTTCGGGTCGGTCCTCCGCGGGTCAGCCCGTTCCGGGTCAGCGCCTTCCGGGTGGGGTCCTTTCGGTCAGTCCTTGAGGTGGCGGAAGAGGACCTCGCGGTAGCGGGCGTCGAACGCGTCGTACCTGGCCCGCAGCTCCGCCCCCGGCCAGCCGGGCGGCAGCAGCTCCTCCGGCAGCAGCGGGTCGGCCAGCAGGTGGCGCAGCACCGCAGCCGACACCAGGAAGCCCTCGGCCAGCCCGCCCGCCGTGACCGGAGCCGTCTCCATGGCTGTCTCCATGGCTGTCTCCAGAGTCGTCTCCAGGGCTGACTCCAGCGCCCGCTCCAGGCGGCGCGCCTGGGCGGCCCACCCGTCGAGGTCCCACAGCAGGGGAGTGGGGTCGCGGCGCGGGCGGCCGTCGATCAGCGTGCACTGCGCGGTGACGGCCTCCGGCCACTCGCGCACCAGGTTGGCCGGCCGCAGCCACGTGCCCTCCCGCAGTTCGGCCAGGCGCAGCGCGGTCATCGTGTGCCGGAACGCGGCCCGGTCGGCGGGCGCGCGCCGCTCGGCGGTGACCACGGCGATCTCCCACGTGCCGTCCCACGGCCTGGTGTGGGGGTCGCGGCTCTCGTCCTGGCGGGCCTGGCGCTCGACCAGCCGCTCCGACAGCCGGTACGACCGGTGTTCCTGGATCAGGTCGCCGGCCGCGACCATGCGCGACAGCGCCACCCGTACGGTGCCCTCGGCGATGCCGAACAACGCGCCGATGCGGACGAGCCGGCGGGCCGGCAGGCGCGGCGGATGGCTGCCCAGCAGCGCGCTCAACACGGCCGACCGGGCACTCAGGCTGTTACGCTCTTCCATCGCGTGTCGAGTATATGTAACACTCGCGGGTATGGGGCGCTATCTCACCGAACCCTTCGACCGCGCCGGCGGCCACGGCGACCGCTACGCCACCGAGCGCTACCAGGGCGCCGCCGGGCGCAACTGGTGGGCCTGCGATCCCACCCTCCGCCTGCTGATGCGCCGCCACCTGGGCGCGGGCTTCGCCTGGGCCGAGCCGCGCCTCGACCGGCTCGGCGCCCTCATGGGCGGGCTCGTGGCCGAGTGCGCGGAGGAGACCGACCGCAACCCGCCGCGGCTGGAGAAGTACGACAAGTGGGGCAGGGACGTCAGCGAGATCGTCATGCCGCCGTCGTTCCAGGCCGCCCGGCGGGCGCTCATGGCCGACAACTTCACCGCGCCGTCGTTCGCCGAGGAGGCCCGGGCCAACGGGGCGGATCCGGCCGCGCTGGCCGCCGCGTGGACGTACCTGCTGGACCAGGCTGACATCGGGATGGGCTGCGCGCTCGGCACGGGCGGGGACATGGTGGTGCAGCTCGCCGAGAAGCACGCGCCGCCGGACGTACGCGACCGGGTGCGGGAGATCTTCGCCTCCGGCTACTACTCCGGCGAGGCCGCTCAGATGTTCACCGAGCGCACCGGCGGCTCCGACCTCGCCGCTCTGGAGGCTGTCGCCGAGCCCGCCGGCGACGCCTGGTCGCTGACCGGACTCAAATGGTTCGCCTCCAATGCCAACGGGTCGGCCTTCGTGGTGCTCGCCCGGCTGCCCGAGGGGCCGGTGGCGCCGTTCCTGGTGCTATGGGAGCGCCGGGACGGCGAGCGCAACGGCGTGCGCATCCGCCGGCTCAAGGACAAACTCGGCACCCGCTCGGTCGCCTCGGCCGAGGTCGAGTTCACCGGCGCGGAGGCGTTCCCGCTCGCCGGGGCCGGCTCCGGCTCCGGGCTCGGCACGATGATGCGCCTCACCAACGCCTCCAGGCTCGGCGTCGCCATGATGGGCCTCGGCGTGGCCCGGCGGGCGCTGGTGGAGTCCATCTGCTACGCCCGCGCCCGCGAGGCGTTCGGCCGCCCGCTCGTCGACCAGCCGCTCATGCGGCGCAAGCTCGGCGAGCTGATCGTCGAGGTGGAGGCCGCGCAGGCGCTGGTCTTCGACGGCCACGTCGGCTCCCGGCTGCGCCTCGCGCCCCCGCTGATCAAGCTGCGTGCCGCCCGGCTGGGGGTGACCGCGGCCAGCGACGCGATCGAGGTGCACGGCGGCAACGGCTACATCGAGCAGTGGCCCGTCGCCCGGCTGCTGCGCGACGCCCAGGTCAATCCCATCTGGGAGGGCGGCGACAACATCCTCTGCCTCGACGTGCGCCGCGCCATGCGCAAGGAGAGAGCCCACGAGCCCTTCCTCGACCGCCTGACCGCGGCCGCCGAGCAGGCCCCGGCCGGCGACGCGGCGACGGCCGACCTCGTACGCGGCCGCGTCGACGACCTCCGCAAGGCGATCACCGCCTGGTCGGCCCTGGACGCGCGGGTGGCCGAGGCGAGGTTGTACCCGCTGGCCCAGCTCATGGCCGACGTCTACGCGGCGGCGGTCCTGCTGGAGCAGGCGGGATGGGAACAACGCCACGGCTTCGGCGACCGGAAGGCCCTGGTGGCCCGCCTGTACGCCGAGTCGCACCTGGCCGACCAGGGCCCGCTGCGCGGGATCGACCGCCCCGCCGAGGACCTGGACCGCTTCCCCGACCTGCTGGCCGGCGCCGTCACCCTCTGACGACGGGGAGGGAGGCCGGCTGATGGCGTGATCCATGGAGAGTCCGCACGTTTCCCGAGGAGGGTCGCATGACCGTACGCGTGGAGCGCGCAGGCGCGGTCACCACCGTGGTGATCAGCCGCCCGGAGGCGCGCAACGCCGTCGATCGCAAGACCGCCGACGCGCTCGCGGACGCCTTCCGCGCCTTCGAGCGCTCCGACGCCGCCGCCGCGGTGCTGTGGGGCGAGGGCGGCACGTTCTGCGCGGGGGCCGATCTCAAGGCGCTCGACAACCACGTCGGCGAGGAGGGCGACGGGCCGATGGGACCGACCAGGCTGCGGCTGTCCAAGCCGGTCGTCGCCGCCGTCGCCGGGTACGCCGTCGCGGGCGGGCTGGAGCTGGCCCTCTGGTGCGACCTGCGGGTCGCCGAGGAGGACGCGGTGTTCGGCGTGTTCAGCCGCCGGTGGGGCGTGCCGCTGATCGACGGCGGCACCGTGCGCCTGCCCAGGCTCGTCGGCGCCTCCAGGGCCATGGACCTCATCCTCACCGGGCGGCCGGTCGGCGGGCGGGAGGCGTACGAGATGGGGCTGGCCAACCGGCTCGTGCCGGCCGGCGCCGCGCGGCGGCACGCCGAGGACCTGGCCGGGGAGATCGCCCGGTTCCCGCAGGCGTGCCTGCGCGGCGACCGGATGTCGGTCCTGGAGCAGGCGGGGCTGGGCGAGGAGGACGCCATGCGGAACGAGCTCCGGCACGGCCTGGTGTCGCTGCCCAATGCGGGGGAGGGCGCGGCGCGGTTCGCCGCGGGCGCCGGCCGCCACGGCGACTTCCCCGGCGCCGGCTGACGACTCCCCGGGCGTCCCGCGGCGTCCTCCCAGGCGGCGCGTATCGTGACCTTATGCCTGACATCGAGGTGGCCGGGCGTGCGGTCCGCATCACCAGCCCCGACAAGGTGGTCTTCCCGAAGACCGGGCACACCAAGCTCGACCTGGTGCGCTTCTACCAGGCCGTGGGCGCGGCGGCGCTGCGGGGCGTCCACGGGCGGCCCATGGTGCTCAAGCGGTTCGTGCACGGCATCGAGCAGGAGGCGTTCTTCCAGAAGCGGGCCCCGGCCAAGCGGCCCGCCTGGATCGAGGTGGCCGAGCTGAGATACCGGTCGGGGCTCGGCGCCGAGGAGGTGGTCTGCACCGACCTGGCCCAGCTGCTGTGGGTGGTCAACCTGGGCTGCGTCGATCTCAACCCCCATCCCGTACGCTCCGACGACCTCTCCAGGCCCGACGAGCTGCGCATCGACCTCGACCCGGTGCCCGGCGTGGAGTGGGCCGACGTGCTCAGGACCGCGCAGGTGGCCCGGGAGGTGCTGGCCGATCACGGGCTTTCCGCCTGGCCGAAGACGTCAGGTTCGCGCGGGTTCCACGTGTACGCCCGGATCGAGCGGCGATGGCCGTTCGCCACGGTGCGCAAGGCGGCCGAGACCGTGGCGCGCGAGGTCGAGCGGCGCGCCCCCGACCTGGCCACCAGCCGGTGGTGGAAGGAGGAGCGCCACGGCGTCTTCGTCGACTTCAACCAGAACGCCTACGACCGCACCGTCGCCTCCGCCTACTCGGTGCGCGCCGTGCCGGACGCCCGCGTCTCCACGCCGCTGACCTGGGACGAGGTGCCGGGCTGCCGGCCGGAGCTGTTCACGGTCGAAACCGTGCCGCGGCGGCTGGCCGAGCGCGGCGACCCGTGGGAGGACATGGATCTTCACCCCGGCTCGCTCGACGGGCTGCTGGAGCTGGCCGAGGAGCTGGGGCCCGCGCCCAGGCCGCCCAAGGGCGAGGGACGCAGGCAGCAGACGATGCCGGTCATCGAGATCGCCAGGGCCCAGCACAAGGACGAGGCCATGGCGGGCCTCGAACGGTGGAAGGCCCGCCACCCCGAGGTCGCGGCCCGGCTGGAGCCGGCCGACGTGCTGGTCGACGGCATGCGCGGGCGCAGCAGCGTGTGGTACCGGATCCGGGTCAACCTGCGGCACGTCCCGGAGGGGGAGCGTCCGCCGCAGGAGCCGCTGGAGGTCGACTACGACCCGTGGCGCGGCACGGGCCAGGAGCGCGGCGGCTGATCAGCCGCGGGTGGGCCGCTCGTAGCCCTCGTCGCCGCCGTAGACGTGCAGGTCGGGGTCCTGTTCGGGTTGGGTGGCCGGGCTGGTGGGCGAGGCGGTGTGCTCGGTCGCGAAGTCGTCGGAGGGCGCCGGCGCGGGTGGCACCAGGTAGTCGTGCCAGGTGATCGAGCCCTTCGGCGTCGCGTCGGTGGTGAGGTCGCCGGCGCGCTGGGCCGCGTACAGCCGCCCGGGGAAACGCACGGGCAGGCAGAGCCGGCGCAGGTGCTGGGCCTCGCACCAGGCGCGGGCCAGCGCGGCGGTGTCGAGCACCTGCGGCCCGCCGTATTCGACCTCCCGCCCCTGCGGCCCGGCGCCGAGCAGGCCGGCGGCCCGGGCGGCGACCTCGCCGGTGTGCACGGGCTGCCACAGCACGGTCGGGTCGACCGGCAGCACCGGCAGCGACGCGAAGTCCCGCAGCCGCCGATGCAGCCACTGGTGGAACGGCGTGGCGCGCAGCACCGTCCAGCCGAGGCCGCTCTCGGCGACGAGCCGTTCGGCCTCCAGCTTGTAGCGGAGATAGCCGACGGGCGCCCGGTCGGCCCCGACCACCGAGGTGAACAGCACGTGCGGCACGCCGGCCTCGCGGGCGGTGAGGAGGAGCAGGCGGGTGCCGGGGATGTCCACGGCCCCGCGTCCCCTGCGCCCGCTGGTGGCCAGGTGCGCGACCGCGTCGACGTCGCGTACGGCCTCGGCCACGCCGTCGCCGGAGAACAGGTCGCCCCACGCCCACTCCACGTTCCCGCGGCTCTCCCGCTTCGTCCGGCTCAGGGCCCGCACCTGGTGTCCCGCCTTCACCAGCGCGGGCACGAGGGCCCTGCCCAGCGTGCCCGTGGCTCCCGTGACGAGTATGCGCATGGGAAACCCCCTACCCGCGAATTCCCGCCTATGACATGCCCGGGTCAGAGCGGGGTAGGGCGGCTCGTATGGCTCGAATCGCTTCGGAATCCCTGATCGAACGGCTCGCCGAGTGGGGCGTGGACACCGTCTTCGGCCTGCCCGGCGACGGCATCAACGGCATCATGGAGGGGCTGCGCCGCCACCGCGACCGGGTGCGGTTCGTCCTCGTGCACCACGAGGAGGCCGCCGCCTTCATGGCCACCGGCTACGCCAAGGCCACCGGACGTCTCGGCGTCTGCCTGGCCACGTCGGGGCCGGGCGGGATTCACCTGCTCAACGGGCTCTACGACGCCAAACTCGACCACGTCCCCGTGCTGGCGATCACCGGCATGCAGGAGACGTCCGTGCTCGGCACCGGCTACCAGCAGGAGGTCCACCTGGACAAGCTGTTCGCCGACGTCGCCGAGTACAACATGATGATCACCAACCCGGCGCAGCTGCCGTCGCTGGTCGACCTGGCCGTCCGCACCGCGTACGCCCGCCGCGGCGTCGCCCACCTCACGGTCCCCAACGACATCCAGGTGGCCGAGGCGAGCGCGGACCCGTACAAGCATGTGGCGCCGGCGAGGTCGCCGCAGACGATGCCTCTCTACCTGCAGCCGCCCGGCATCCCCCGGCAGGAGGACATCGAGCGGGCCGCCGAGGTGCTCAACCGGGCCGAGCGCCCGGCGATGCTGGTCGGGCAGGGGGCGCTGCACGCCCGCCAGGAGGTGCTGGCGGTGGCCGAGGCGCTGGGGGCGCCGGTGGTCAAGACGCTGCCCGGCAAGGCAGTCATCCCGGACGACTCGCCGTACACGACCGGCGGGATCGGGCTGCTCGGCACCCGCCCGAGTGAGGAGCTCATGGAGGACGCCGACGTGCTGTTCATGGTCGGCACGAACTTCCCGTACTCGAAGTTCCTGCCCGAGCCGGGATCGGCGCGCGTGGTGCAGTTCGAGGCCGAGCCGACCAGGGCGGGCGCGCGCATCCCGACCGACGTGCCGGTGGTGTGCGACGCCAAGGAGGGCCTCGCGGCGCTGCTGCCGCTGCTGACCCGCCGCGACGGGAACGCCCACCTGGCCCGGTACCAGGAGAAGATGGCCGGCTGGCGGTCCGACATGGAGACCCTGGAGAACCCCGACCGCGACCCGATCGCCCCCCAGTACGTCGTCTCCGTCCTCGACGAGCTGGCCGGCGACGACGCCATCATGACCTGCGACAGCGGCACCATCGCCACGTGGGCGGCCCGGCACTGGACGATCCGCGGCGGCCGCGAGTTCTACCTGTCGGGCATGCTGGCCACGATGGCCCCCGGCCTGCCGTACGCGATCGCGATGCAGCACGCCTTCCCCGACCGGCAGGTCATCGCGTACGTCGGCGACGGCGGCTTCTCGATGCTGATGGCCGAGTTCCTGACCGCGGTCCAGCACCAGCTGCCGATCAAGGTGATCGTCAACAACAACAACTCGCTGGGCCAGATCCTCTGGGAGCAGATGGTGCTCGGCTACCCCGAGCACGGCGTCCGCTACGCCGAGCCGGAGGCCGACTTCTCGGCCTGGGCCAGGGCGTGCGGCGGCTTCGGAGCCAAGGTCACCAAGGCCGACGACGTGGCCCTCGCGATCGGGCAGGCGCTGTCCCACGACGGCCCGGCGCTGGTCGACGTGGACGTCAACCCGAACGAGCCGCCCATGCCCGGCAAGGTCACCTACGAGCAGGCCAAGAGCTTCGCGCAGGCGTTCCTCAAGGGTCAGCCGCACAAGGCGGCCATCGCGACCACGCTGTTCAAGGACCGGATCCAGAGGATGGGGGACTAGCGAACGCCGCCGCGATCCGGCCGGCCACGGCCAGCAGCGGCTCGACCAGCCGGGGCAGCTCGCGGGCCCGCCGCGAGGAGAGCACGATGCCGAGCGCGGCCATGGCCCGCCCGTCCACCAGGATCGGCGCGGCGGCCGAGCACGAGCCGAGCGTCATCTCCTCGTACGTGAGCGCGTACCCCTGGGCGCGGATCGTCGCCAGCTCCCTGGCCAGCCGGCCGGGCTCGATGATCGTGTGGGGCGTGGGGCGTTCGAGCGCGCGGGCCAGGTAGGACGAGACGAACCAGTCGGGCTCGTGGGCCAGCAGCGCCTTGCCCACGCCGGTCGGGTGCATCGGCAGGCGGCCGCCGGTCCTGGAGACGATGGGGACGGCGCGGCGGCCGTGGACCTTGTCGACGTACAGCACCTCCATGCCGTCGCGGACGGCCAGGTGCACGTTCTCGCCCGTGGTGACGAACAGCTCCTGCAGCCACGGATGCGCGAGCCCGAGCAGCCGGCCGGGGGCGAGCTGGCCCAGCTCCCACAGCCGCAGGCCCACGCGCAGCCGCCCGTCGGGGTCGCGGCTGAGCGCCTGCCACTCCTCCAGCTCGGCCACCAGCCGGTGGGCGGTGCTCAGCGGCAGCCCGCTGCGCCGGGCCAGGTCGGTCAGCGTCAGCTGCGGATGAGCGGCGTCGAACGCCCCCAAGATGGACAGCACCTTGGATGTGACGGTGCGGCCCGGCTCGCGCGATCTCCCTGCCATGCCACCCATTCTTCCACCCCCGTCTTCCGTCCAGTGGAAGCTGGGGCTCGGCTTGCGCCCCTGCAGGCAGCATGCTTCCGTCATGCGAACTCAGGTCGGGATCATCGGCGCGGGCCCCGCCGGCCTGCTGCTGTCTCACTTGCTCCACCTGCGCGGGATCTCCTCCGTGGTGCTGGAGCAGCGCAGCCGCGACTACGTCGAGCGGCGGGTCCGCGCCGGCGTGCTGGAGCAGGGCACGGTCGACACGCTCGTCGCGGCGGGCGTCGGCGAGCGCATGCTGCGCGAGGGCCTGCCGCACCACGGCATCGAGCTCCGGTACGGCGGCGCCGGCCACCGCATCCCCTTCGAGAAGCTCGTACCCGGCCGGTCGATCACCGTCTACGGCCAGCAGGAGGTGGTGAAGGACCTGATCGCGGCCCGGCTGGCGGCCGGCGGCGACATCCGGTTCGAGGTCGAGGACGTGGCGGTCCACTCGCTGGAGTCGGAGCCGTCCATCACGTTCGGCGGCGAGCGGCTCGACTGCGACGTCATCGCCGGCTGCGACGGTTTCCACGGCGTGTCCAGGCCGTCCATCCCGGAGGGCGTCCTGACCGTGTTCGAGCGCGAGTATCCGTTCGCGTGGCTCGGCATCCTCGCCGAGGTCGCGCCGTCGTCGGAGGAGCTGATCTACACCAGGACCGACCGCGGCTTCGCGCTCCACAGCATGCGCTCGCCCACGGTCAGCCGCTTCTACCTGCAGGTCCCGGCCGACACCGACATCGGCGACTGGCCGGACGAGCGGATCTGGGGCGAGCTGAGGGAACGCCTGGAGAGCGTGCCCGGCTTCACGCTGGCCACCGGCGAGATCATCGAGAAGGGCGTCACGCCGATGCGCTCGTTCGTGGTCGAACCCATGCAGTACGGGCGCCTCTACCTGGCCGGGGACGCCGCCCACATCGTGCCGCCGACGGGCGCGAAGGGGCTCAACCTGGCCGTCGCCGACGTGCGGGTGCTGACCGAGGCGCTGGCCGCGTACTTCGCCGACGGCTCGACCGGGCTGCTGGACGGCTACTCGGCGGCGTGCCTGAAGCGGGTGTGGCGCGCGCAGCACTTCTCATGGTGGATGACCACGCTGCTGCACACCTTCGAGGACGACGACGCCTACGGGCGGCGGCTCCAGCTCTCCTACCTCGACTACGTCACCTCATCGGAGGCGGCCGCCACCACCCTCGCCGAGAACTACGTCGGCCTGCCCTTCGATCGTTGACCCGGCAGGCGCGGCCGACGACGGCTGCCGGGCCGCGCGCTCCCCTCGGATGGCGCACCGATCGGAGGCCCCTTGATCGCCACCTGACCTTGGCAAATGCCGGTAAGGTGGTCCGGTGGTGTTTGAGGAAGGTTGGGCGGCTTCGCCCTTTCGGTGGTTGATGAACACACTCGGCGACGCCCAGCTCGCCCGCATGAGCGGCGACCCGGGCCTGGTGGCGGCGGTCGACCAGCACGCGGCGGTGCTGCGTGACGCGATCCCGCTCGACCGCGAGACCCTCGGCGACTACCTGCTCGGCTTCCTCGACGAGCTCCGCCACCGCGGGTGGTCCTTCACCGGCGAGCCAGACCCCGCCTCCCTGCGGCTGACGGCGGTCTGCTGGCTCGCCCGCGAGCTGGGCTTCCTCGGCGACGAACTGCCCGCCTGAGCGGCGGGCGGCCGTCGTGCCCGACGGGTCAGCCGGGCGGCATGTCCGAACGCGGCGGCATGTCCGAGCGCGGCGGCACGTCCGGCGGCGCGCCCGGTGTGGTGTGCATGGGCTCGGTCCTGTCCCTGCTCATCGAAGCGGCGTCCGCACGACCCCGCTGGTACGCCTCCGCGTGCGCCCTGGCCTGCGGAGCCTCGGCCTCGATGCGGCCCAGCCAGCGCTCCCACCGCTGCTGCATCGGCCGGACGAGCCCGCCGCCGATGCCGATGGCCGCGATCGCCCCGATGGTGGCGAGCACCGTGATCAGGACGGGAGTCGTGACGGCGGTGGCCACGCCGATCTGGTTGAGGGCGGCGATGATGCCCAGCGCCCAGATGAACACGGCCGCGAGAGTGGCCAGCAGGCGGCCGTAGGACAGCCCGCCGAGCGCGCCGGCGAGGATGTCCTTGACGGCCTTGGCGATGGCCCCCGTCACCACGATGATCACGATGGCCACGATCGCCATGGGCAGCCAGGCGACCACTGCGGTGAGCAGCGCCGAGATCGGGTTCGGCCCGAAGACGCTGAAGGCTATCTGCAGGGTGACCAGGATGATCGCGTAGAAGACGATGCGGGCCAGCAGGCTGCTGGCGTCGTACCTGCTGCGCTCCAGCCAGCGGCGCACCCCGCTGCGTTCCACGGCCCGGTCGAACCCGACGCGTTCAAGGATCTTGTTGACGATCTTCTCGAGCACCTTGGCCACGATCCACCCGATGATGAGAATCACCAGGAACGCAACCAGCTTCGGGACGAACGTCGCTATCATCCGCCA
>DASUCK010000300.1:0-13705 GCA_036276095.1 Nonomuraea sp.
GGTGTTCGAGCGCGCGGCAGGAGTAGAGGTGCGCCACTGAGGCGATGTCGATGATGTCGGAGGCCAGGCTGCGCTCGTGGACGGCGCGCATCGTCAGCCCGACCGCGTCGTCGAGCGCGACCACGCGAAGGCCGCCGTACGCGACCGGCCGCCGCTGGAGCGCCTCGCGCAGGAGGTCGACCCCGCAGGTCTCGCCGGTGTGGGCGGCTTCGACCCGCAGGCGGCCGAAGCGGGGCGTGACCTCGATGACGCGGGCCCGTAGCCCGGCGCTCTGGAACGCTCCAACGACTCCGCCCGCCACGTCGGGAAGCGGCGTCTCCATGGCGGTGGCGAGGTCGAGGTCGGTGCTCGGCCGGTCGGTGAGGCCGTGCGCCCTGAACGCGTACCCGCCGGCGAGGGCCAGCCCGTAACGCGCGCAGACGGGCGCGACGGCCCGCAGCACGCGTTCGTGGAAGGGCGGAAACCCCGTCAGGCGGTCGTCCGGATCCTCGGGTCGCGCTCGGTCGGCCGGCCCTTCGTGCCACGAAGGAAGTGCCATGGCTCAAGTATGCCGACGGCCGCGCCGCGTGGAGGGCAGATCGTGGCGGCCGGACAGGAACTCCTGGAAGGCGATCTTGGCTCTGATCGCCGGGCGCCGCCAGCGTTCCTCGCGGCGGATGGCGCGGGCCATCTTGCGGGGCGACTTCGTGGCGAAGAACCAGTGGGCCCACGGAGAGCCGGGGCGAGCCAGGCGGAGGGCGCCCACCAGCAGCATCGGCGGGACGAAGAGGCCGGCCATGCCGGTCCAGATCTTGCCCTTGAGCAGGGTGACCACGGCGAGCGCCAGGTTGGCCACGATGAGCGCGGCGGGGTTGACCGGGGTGCCGTAGTCCCACGTCAGGGGGCGCAGGCCGATGAGAAGGAGGCCGGTCACGGCGATGGCGATGAAGACGGCGTCGACCGACGTGCGCCCTTCCTCCTCCCAGTACACGTCGTGCAGGTGCAGGATCAGCGCGAACTCGTCCAGCACGAGCGCCGAGCCCATGCCGAAGATGCCGGCCGCGACCGCGTACCCGACCTGGGAGGCGGAGGAGACCATGAGGCCGGCCACGCCGCCGATCAGCATCAGCACGACGCCGAACACGGCGTGGTGGATGTGCATCTCGCCGACGTTGACGTTGCGGAACCAGCCGACCTTCGCCCTGATCAGGCGCACGTTGATGCGGGTGGCGACGAACGTGAGGATGAGCGTGACGAAGAAACAGAACAGCGGCAGCCGTCCTGTGGCGACGATGGTGTGCTGGAACCAGTTCCCCATGACCCTGAAAACGATGGTACGGGCCTATTGTGCGACTCCCGTCACGAAAGGAACGCCCGCAGAAGTGCCGCCGTCCCCTCCAGATGCTCGGTCATCGCGCGGCGGGCGGCGTCGGGGTCGCCGGCCAGGATGGCGTCCACGATGGCCTGGTGCTGCACGGCGGCGTGGTCGAGGTTGACCTGGAGCATCGGGATGGCGTTGAGCAGGTCGCTCACCCGCGAGCGCGCGTCGGCGCAGGTCGTGGCCAGCAGGGCCGAGCCGGTCAGCTCGGCGATCGACAGGTGGAAGGCGGTGTCGAGACGGCGGTAGTCCTCCAGCGAGGCGTCGTTGAGCTCGGCCAGGCGGCGCAGGAGCACGCCGCGCTGCGCCTGCGTGAGCGCGGTCGTGGCCAGCACCTGCGCCGCCCCGCACTCCACGGCCAGCCGGAACGTCAGCGCGTCGGCGAGGTCGTCGCGGCCCATCTCGGCCACGGCCTGCCGCAGGTCGCCGGCGTCCGGCCGGGGCGGCGTGTACGTGACGAACGCCCCGCCGTACCGGCCCCTGCGCACGTCGAGGTAGCCGGCGTCCGACAGGGCGCGGATCGCCTCGCGGAGGGTCACCCTGCTGATGCCGAGCCGGACGGCCAGCTCCCGCTCCGGGGGCAGCTTGCCGCCCGGGGCCACGACCCCCAGCTTGATCGCCTGGAGGAGCCGCTCAACGGTCTCCTCGAAGGCGTTGCCCGCCCTGACGGGGCGCAACACTGTCATGAAACGCGCCGACTCGTCCAACGTGTCCTCAGGTCTTGACAAGGGATCCCGCGATGCACATCAATGGTCTGAGACTAGCCCAATCAACGGGAAAGCGCGCGATGCCAGATCGGAGCGACGTCACGTGAGCGAAGGGTTCCTGACCGTCGGCGAGCTGCGTGACGAGGTGGCGGACGGGCGCGTCGACACGGTCCTGCTCGCGATCGCCGACATGCAGGGCCGCCTGCAGGGAAAGAGGCTGTCGGCGCGCTACTTTCTGGACGAGGTGGTCCACCACGGCTCCGAAGGCTGCAACTACCTGCTCGCGGTGGACGTCGACATGAACACCGTCGCCGGCTACGCGATGTCCTCCTGGGATCGCGGGTACGGCGACTTCGTGATGAGACCCGACCTGGCGACCCTGCGCCGGGTGCCGTGGCTGGAGGGCACCGCGATGCTGATGGCCGACCTGGCCTGGGAGGGCGGCGCCGACGTGGCCGCCTCGCCGCGCCAGATCCTGCGCCGGCAGCTGGCCCGCCTGGCCGAGCGCGGCCTGGTCGCGTACGTCGGCACCGAGCTGGAGTTCGTCGTCTACGACGACACCTACGAGGCCGCCTGGAAGCGCGCCTACCGGGACCTCACCCCCGCCAACCTCTACAACGTCGACTACTCCCTCCTCGGCACCGCCCGCGTGGAGCCGCTGCTGCGCCGTATCAGGCAGGGCATGGAGGGCGCCGGCATGTACGTCGAGTCGGCCAAGGGCGAGTGCAACCTGGGCCAGCACGAGATCGCCTTCCGGTACGACGAGGCGCTGCGCACCTGCGACAACCACGCGATCTACAAGAACGGCGCCAAGGAGATCGCCGCCCAGCAGGGCAAGTCGATCACCTTCATGGCCAAGCCGAACCAGCGCGAGGGCAATTCCTGCCACATCCACGTCTCGCTGCGCACCCCGGAGGGCGACCCGGTGATGGCCGGCGCGGGGCCGTACGGGCTGTCGCCGCTCGGCGCCCGCTTCGTCGCCGGCCAGCTCGCCTGCCTGCGGGAGCTGACCCTCATGTACGCCCCCAACGTCAACTCCTACAAGCGTTACGTCCCCGGCAGCTTCGCCCCCACGGCCGTCAAGTGGGGTGTCGACAACCGCACGTGCGCGCTCCGGCTGGTCGGCCACGGCACCTCGCTGCGCGTCGAGAACCGGGTGCCGGGCGGCGACGTCAACCCGTACCTGGCGGTGGCGGCGCTGGTCGCGGCCGGCCTGCACGGCATCGACCACGAGCTGCCGCTGGAGGACGCCTGCGAGGGCAACGCCTACGCCTCCGACGCCGAGACCGTGCCGCACACGCTGCGCGACGCGCTGGCCCTGTTCGAGGGGTCGAAGCTGGCCAGGGAGTCGTTCGGGGACGACGTGGTCGAGCACTACGCGAACAACGCGCGGGTGGAGCTGGCCGCGTTCGACGCGGCGGTGACGGACTGGGAGCTGTTCCGCGGCTTCGAACGGATGTGACGGGTTCCACGGCTTCGAACGGATGTGCAGATGAAGATCGTCAATCCGGCGACGGAGGACGTGCTGGCCGAGGTCGAGCCGGCCGACGCGGCCGAGGTCGACCGGGCCGTGGAGCGTGCCGGGAAGGCGTACCCGGCCTGGCGGGACGTCGCCCCCGGTGACCGGGCGCGGCTGCTGCGGCGCTTCGCCGACCTGGTGGGCGAGCACGGCGACGAGCTGGCCCGGCTCGAACTGGCCAACGCCGGTCACCCGATCGGCAACGCCCGCTGGGAGGCCGCCGCCGTCCGGGACGTGCTCCACTTCTACGCCGCCGCCCCCGAGCGCAACCACGGCAGGCAGATCCCGGTGCCGGGCGGCGTGGACGTCACCTTCCAGGAGCCCCTCGGCGTGGTGGGCGTGATCGTGCCGTGGAACTTCCCCATGCTGATCATGTCGTGGGGGGTGGCGCCGGCGCTCGCGGCGGGCAACACCGTGATCGTCAAGCCGGCGGAGTGGACCCCGCTGACCGCGCTGAGGCTGGCCGAGCTGGCCTTGGCGGCGGGCCTCCCCGAGGGGGTGCTCCAGGTCCTGCCTGGGGCAGGGGAGGTCGCGGGGGCTCGGCTGGTCGAGCACCCGCAGGTGGCCAAGATCGTGTTCACCGGCTCGACGGAGGTCGGCAAGGAGATCGCCGCCAAGGCGGCCGCGCACGTCAAGCGGGTCACGCTGGAGCTGGGCGGCAAGTCCGCGAACATCGTCTTCGCCGACGCGGACCTCGAAAAGGCCGCCCGGTCCGCCCCTTACGCGGTCTTCGACAACGCCGGCCAGGACTGCTGCGCCCGGTCCCGGCTCCTGGTCCAGGCCGACGTGTACGACGACTTCATGGCCCTGCTGGGGCCCGCCGTACGAGCCGTCAAGGTCGGCGACCCGCTCGACGAGAGCACCGAGATGGGCCCGCTGATTAGCGCCGAGCACCTGGAACGCGTCCGGAGCTTCGTCCACGACCCCTGGCTGCAGGGCCCGTGCCCGCGAGGGAAGGGCTACTGGTTCCCGGCGACCGTGCTGACCCCCGAGGTCACCGACCGGGCGTTCACCGAGGAGATCTTCGGGCCGATCGTGTCGGTGGCGCCCTTCACGGACGAGGCCGACGCCGTGCGCATCGCCAACGACACCCCGTACGGGCTGAGCGGATCCATCTGGACCCGCGACGTCGGGCGGGCGCTCCGCGTGGCCAGGGCGGTCGAGTCGGGCGCCCTCTCGGTCAACTCCAACGCGTCGGTCCGCTACTGGACGCCTTTCGGCGGCTTCAAGCAGTCCGGCCTCGGCAGGGAACTCGGCCCGGACGCCCTGGCCGCGTTCACGGAAACCAAGAACGTCTTCATCTCGTGGGAGTGACATACACGTGCAGCGGTTGCTGGATCGGGTGGCGGTGGTCACCGGCGCGGGCAGTGGCATCGGGCTGGCCACGGCGCGGCGGCTCGCCGAGGAGGGGGCCAAGGTCGTCTGCGCCGACATCGACGAGGAGGCCGGGGTCAGGGCGGCGAGCGAGGTCGGCGGGCTGTTCGTCAGGGCCGACGTGACCAGCGAGGACGACGTCGCCCGCATGTACGAGGCCGCGCACGCCACGTACGGCGGCGTGGACGTGGCCTTCAACAACGCGGGCATCTCGCCGCCCGACGACGACTCGATCCTGGAGACCGGCCTCGACGCGTGGCGGCGCGTCCAGGAGGTCAACCTGACCAGCGTGTACCTGTGCTGCAAGCACGTGATCCCGTACATGCGGCGGCGGGGCAAGGGGTCGATCATCAACACCGCGTCGTTCGTGGCCGTCATGGGGTCGGCGACGTCGCAGATCTCCTACACCGCCTCCAAGGGCGGGGTGCTGGCGATGTCGCGGGAGCTGGGCGTGCAGTTCGCGCGGGAGGGGATCCGGGTGAACGCCCTCTGCCCCGGGCCGGTCAACACGCCGTTGCTGCGGGAGCTGTTCGCCAAGGACCCGGAGCGGGCGCAGCGGCGGCTGGTGCACATCCCGGTGGGACGGTTCGCCGAGGCGTCGGAGATCGCGGCGGCGGTGGCGTTCCTGGCCAGCGACGACGCGTCGTTCATCACGGCCGGCGAGTTCCTGGTGGACGGCGGGATCTCCGCCGCGTACGTGACGCCGCTGTAGGAGCGCTGGAGGAGGTTCGTGGTGGGGCCCGTCATCGGCATCACGTGTTACGTCGAGCCGGCACGGTTCACGGTGTGGGACCTGACCGTGGCGCTGTTGCCGTACATGTACGTGGAGCAGGTCGTACGGGCCGGGGGGCAACCGGTCGTGCTGCCGCCGGCCGGCGATCCAGGGCCGCTCGTGGGGCGGCTGGACGGGTTGGTCGTGGCGGGTGGCGGGGACATCGATCCGGCGATCTATGGGGCGGAACAGCACCCCAGGTCCGGATATATTCGCAAATTTCGTGATGAGGCGGAGTTTGCGCTGGTCAGTACCGCCCTCGACGCCGGGCTGCCGTTCCTGGGCGTCTGCCGGGGGATGCAGGTGCTCAACGTCGCCCTCGGCGGCACCCTGCACCAGCACCTCCCCGACGTGGTCGGGCACGAGGGCCACTCCCCCGCCCCCGGCCGCTTCGGCCCCCTTCCGGTCACCCCGGTGCCCGGCACCCGCCTGGCCAAGGCGCTCGGCACGGAGCCGGTGACCGTCCCCCACTACCACCACCAGGCCGTCGACCGCCTCGCCTCCGGCCTCACGGTGGCGGCCACCGCCGACGACGGGACGATCGAGGCGGTCGAGCCGGCCGGGGGCGGGTTCGTCCTGGCCGTGCAGTGGCACCCGGAGGCGGCCGACGACTGCGCCCTCTTCGAGGCCCTCGTGGCGGCCTGCTGACCGCGGGCCGTCCGTGGCCGCAGGCCGGGTGACCTCCGGCTCTTTCGCCGTGATGGCTCCCCGGACCGTTCACGGGACCCCGCACGCGACAAGTGCCCCATGACGGCACTAGGCTTGCGGACATCACCGACGAAACCGTGCGGGAGAGTGCCCTGACAGCCGGTCAGGGCCCCTGAAGGAGCAAGCCCTCCCCGCGAACCTCTCAAGGCAAAGGACCGCACGGCCCAGGTGACCTCTGGAAAGCAGGCCGGTGGGCCTCGCCGAAGGTGAAAGTCCGGCAAAACCCGGGCGAAGCTCTCAGGCATCGATGACAGAGGGGGAGGATGCTGGCATCCGATCCTGCCCTGAGGTGCGACAAATGTCCCGACCGACACCGCTACGAGACGTTCATGAAAGCCTCGGCGCCACGCTCACCGACTTCGCGGGGTGGCTCATGCCCCTCCGGTACGGGAGCGAGTCCGCGGAGCACAACGCCGTACGCACGGCCGCGGGGCTGTTCGACCTCTCCCACATGGGCGAGATCTTCCTGACCGGCCCGCAGGCCGCGGAGGCCCTCGACTACGCGCTGGTCGGCCACCTGTCGGCGGTCACGCCCGGCCGGGCGCGCTACACGATGATCGTGAACGAGGGCGGCGGGGTGCTCGACGACCTCATCGTCTACCGGCTCGCGGACGACGAGTTCATGGTGGTGGCGAACGCCTCGAATTCCGAAAAAGTCGCAGATGAGCTGATAAACCGTGCGAAAGCGTACAACGTGGTGGTCGAGGAGCGCTCCGACCAGTACGCGCTCATCGCCGTCCAGGGCCCCCGCTCCCAGCAGATCCTCGCCACGCTCACCGACGCCGACCTCGACGGCCTGAAGTACTACGCGGGCCTGCCCGGCATGGTCGACGGCCGGCAGGCGCTCATCGCCCGCACCGGCTACACCGGCGAGGACGGCTTCGAGCTCTTCGTCGCCAACCAGGACGCGGTCCCGCTCTGGCACGCGCTCACGGCCGCCGGCGAGCCCCACGGCCTCAAACCGGCCGGCCTGTCCGCCCGCGACACGCTGCGGCTGGAAGCGGGCATGCCGCTGTACGGGAACGAACTCAGCGCCGACCTCACCCCGTTCGACGCGGGCCTGGGCAGGGTGGTGAAATTCGACAAGCCGGGCGACTTCGTCGGCAGGTCGGCGCTGGAGGCGGTCAAGGACAACCCGCCGCGGCGCCGCCTGGTCGGCCTGGTCGCGCGGGGCCGCCGGGTGCCGCGCCACGGCTACCCGGTCACCAAGGACGGCGCCGTCGTCGGCGAGGTCACCAGCGGCGCGCCCTCCCAGACCTTGGGCAGGCCGATCGCGATGGCCTACGTCGACACCGGCGCCGGCGAAGGCCTGGCTGTGGACATCCGGGGCAGCCAAGAACCCATGGACGTGGTAGAGCTGCCCTTTTACAGGAGGAACAAGTGAGCAACATCCCTGACGAACTGAGCTACACCAAGGAGCACGAGTGGGTGGCCGGCGTGGACGACGGGCTGACCGTGACCGTCGGCATCACCGACTACGCCGCCGAAGCCCTCGGTGACGTCGTCTACGTGCAGCTCCCCGAGGTGGGTTCGATCGTCGAGGCGGGCGACTCCGTCGGCGAGGTGGAGTCCACCAAGTCCGTGAGCGAGATCTACAGCCCGGTCGGCGGTGAGATCATCGAGGTCAACCAGTCGGTCGCCGACGACCCGTCGCTGGTCAACAGCGACGCGTACGGCGAGGGCTGGATGTTCCGCGTCCGCATGGAAGGCGACCCCGAGGACCTCTTGTCCGCCGAGGAGTACGCGGCGCTCACCTCCGGCGAATCCTGACGAACCCGCCGGGCCCCGGCGAACGGGGCCCGGCACGTCCATGAAGGGCGCACATCAATGGCGATCAGCGTCTTCGATCTCTTCAAAATAGGCATCGGCCCCTCCAGCTCCCACACGGGCGGCCCGATGGCGGCCGCGCACAAGTTCGCCCGCGGCCTCCACGACGACGGCCTCCTCCCCCGCGTGGCCCGCGTCGAGGCGATCCTGTACGGCTCGCTCGGCCTGACCGGCAAGGGCCACGGCAGCGACAAGGCCGTCCTGCTGGGCCTGTCGGGCGAGAAGCCCGAGCTCGTGGACGTGGACACGATCGACGCCCGCCTGGCCGAGATGCGCGCCTCTGGCACGGTCAAGCTGTACGGCGTCCGCGAGATACCGTTCGTGGTCGGCGACGACCTGGTCTTCGAGCGCAAGATCTCGCTGCCGGAGCACCCGAACGGCATGCGCTTCACCGCGTACGCCGAGGGTGGCGAGCAGCTCAGGGAGAAGGTCTACTTCTCGGTCGGCGGCGGCTTCGTCGTGGACGAGACGGCCACCGGCGCCGACCGCATCAAGCCTGACGACACCGTGCTCCCCTACCCCTTCACCACCGGCGAGGAGCTGCTCAAACACTGCTCCAACACGGGCCTGTCGATCTCCTCCCTGATGCTGGAGAACGAGCGGGCCTTCGGGCGCACCGAGGAGGAGATCCGGGCGGGCATCCTCAACCTGTGGCGGGTCATGCAGGAGTGCGTGCGGCGCGGCATCTCCCGCGAGGGCGTGCTGCCGGGCGGGCTCAAGGTCAAGCGCCGCGCCAACCGGCTCTACCGCCGCCTGCAGTCCGAGGCCCCCGAGAAGGACCCGCTGCAGATCATGGACTGGGTGGCGTTGTTCGCGATGGCGGTCAACGAGGAGAACGCCGCCGGCGGCCGGGTCGTCACCGCGCCCACCAACGGCGCCGCCGGCATCATCCCGGCCGTCCTGTCGTACTACACCCGGTTCATCCCCCAGGCCGACGACGACGGCGTGGTCCGCTTCTTCCTCACCGCGGCCGCCATCGGCGTGCTGTTCAAGGAGAACGCCTCGATCTCGGGCGCCGAGGTGGGCTGCCAGGGCGAGGTGGGCTCGGCCTGCTCGATGGCCTCCGCCGGCCTCACGGAGGTGCTCGGCGGCACGCCCGAGCAGGTGGAGAACGCCGCCGAGATCGGCATCGAGCACAACCTCGGCCTCACCTGCGACCCGGTCGGCGGCCTGGTGCAGATCCCGTGCATCGAACGCAACGCCGTGGCCTCCAACAAGGCGATCACCGCGGCGCGGATGGCGCTGCGCGGCGACGGCCGCCACTACGTGGCACTGGACAAGGCGATCAAGACGATGCGCGACACCGGCCGCGACATGCTGGACAAGTACAAGGAGACCAGCCGGGGAGGACTGGCCGTCAACGTCATCGAGTGTTGATTCAGGTGTGCCCCCGCGGGCGGGCGGAGCGCTAAACTGTTCCCGGCCCGCATCGGCGGGGACATCGCGGGCGTGGCGAAATGGCATACGCGGCAGGTTTAGGTCTTGTTGGTGGTGACACCGTGGGGGTTCGAGTCCCCCCGCCCGCACGTTCATCCGCCGGTGACCGACCGATGTCGCCCGATCGATATCACAGCTGACATCACCGGGTGATTCACCCGGCCCGGGCCGGCTCCCCGTCATTCGGCACGACACGCACCCGAGGCAGCTCGCAGTACATCTCGTCCGCGCTCCGATGGCACATCGCCGGACGCCCGTCCCGGCCGAGGAAATGCCGGGCCACGTCATGGTGGTGGCGGTCGTTCAGGTCGTTGACCAGTGCCACGGCGCCGCCGCCGATGAGCGCGCCGGCGAAGAGGCCGACCAGGCCGGCGCCGACGAGCTGGGCGGGCTTGCGCCGGAGGAAGTCGCGGAAGGAGCCGGAACGCGGCCGCGGGTGAGCGCCCCCGTCGACCGGTCCGCCCGGCGCCGGGTCGCGCGGCACGTCCTCTGAGCCGCGCGACCCGCCATCGCGATCATGATCCACCATCACGATCTCCCTTTACTCGCCCGCAGAAAGCGCGCTCCCGGTACCAGAGCATGCCCGAACTACCGTAAGCCGCGCGTTAAGGGTTCAACGTGTGCGACCTGGGTCGTAGGCGGACTTCACCCTGGAGGCGGACCTATCCCGCGTCCGGCCTGCGTATCGTGATGATGTGTTCGGCAAGGCACGGGCGTGGTCCAGGCACCACGGCAGGCTGGCGAGCGCCCTCCGGGTCGCTCCGCTCGCCGCGCTGTGCGCCGTCCTGGCGGTGCCGTTAGCGAGCACGGCCACCCTGGGCGGCGTCCGGTCCACCTCGTTAGCCGGATACGCGATCCTGTCGGTGCTGCTGCTGGTGCCGCTGTTCTGGCGCGACCGGCCGCTCACCGCCTTCGCCGTCACCGGGCTGGTCAGCTTCGGGCAGTGGCTGGCCGGCGTCCCCCCGCTGCCGGCCAACGTCGCGGTGCTGGTCGGGCTCTGGGCGGTCACCTACCGGTGCTCGTTCCGCTGGGCGCTCGCCGCCCTGCTGGCCGCCGAGCTCGGGATCTTCCTGGCGCTGGTCACCTGGGACACGCCCACGTTCGGCATGTTCTTCAGCGGCTCGGTCCTGGTGGTCGCCGTCTGGCTGGCCGGCCTGTACGCCGGCACCCGCCGCCGCTACCTGGAGGGCCTGGAGGAACGCGCCGAACGCGCCGAACGCGAACGCGACCAGCAGGCCAGGATGGCCGCCGCGGCCGAGCGCGCCCGGATCGCCAGGGAGCTGCACGACGTCGTGGCCCACAACGTCAGCGTGATGGTCGTGCAGGCCGACGGCGCCGGCTACGCCCTCGACACCGACCCCGAGCAGGCCCGCCAGGCCGTCAGGACGATCTCCACGACCGGCCGGGCCGCGCTCGCCGAGATGCGCCGCCTGGTCGGCGTGCTGCGCGAGGACGAGCACGGCGCCACCGACTACACCCCGCAGCCCGGCCTCGGCCAGCTGGAGGAGCTGGTCCGCGGCTCTGCCGTGCCGGCCCGGCTGCGCGTGGCCGGCGTGCCGGCCGAGTTGCCCGAGGGCCAGCAGCTCGCCGTCTACCGCATCGTCCAGGAGGCCCTCACGAACGTGCTCAAGCACGGCGGCCCCGGCGTCCAGGCCGTCGTCGAGATCGAGTACGACGGCCCCGAGCTGGTCGTCCGCGTGACCGACGACGGCCGGGGCGCAGCGGCGCCGCGCGGCACCGACGGCCACGGGCTGATCGGCATGCGCGAACGCGTCGGCATGTACGGCGGCGCGGTGTGGGCCGGCCCGCGGCCGGGCGGCGGCTTCGCGGTGCTGGCCAGGCTGCCCCTGGCCAGGGCGGCGTAGGAGGCGGCCCGGTGATACGGGTGATGCTGGTCGACGACCAGGAGCTGCTGCGCGCCGGCTTCCGGATGGTGCTGAACGCCCAGCCGGACATCGAGGTGGTGGCCGAGGCCGGCGACGGCGCGGCCGCCCTGGAGCTGCTGGAGACCACCGAGGTGGACGTCGTGCTCATGGACGTCCGCATGCCCACCATGGACGGCGTCGAGGCCACCCGCCGCGTCGAGGGCCCGAAGGTGCTCATCCTGACCACGTTCGACCTCGACGAGTACGCCTTCGCCGCGGTCAGGGCGGGCGCGTCCGGGTTCCTGCTGAAGGACGTGCCGCCGGCCGACCTGGTGACCGCCATCCGGCACGTGCACGCCGGCGACGCGGCGGTGTCGCCGAGCACGCTGCGCCGCATGCTGGACGCGTTCTCCGCCCAGCTCACGCCGGACCTGCCCCCGGCCGTGGCCGGCCTGACGCCGCGCGAGCGCGAGGTGCTGCTCATGGTGGCCCGCGGGTTGTCCAACCTGGAGATCGCGGGCCGTCTGGAGGTCGCGGAGGCCACCGTGAAGACGCACCTCGGACGGGTGCTGGCCAAGCTGAAGCTGCGGGACCGGGCCCAGGTCGTGGTGTACGCGTACGAGTCGGGCCTGGTCGCGCCGTCGCACCGCCCGTGCCGTCCGCCGGAAGTCTGACCGGGGTCATCTGGAGTCTTACCGAAAGTCCCTCCCCAGGGCCCATGGATCCGGAAAATTCCACTTCTAGCGTGAGTCGCGTCCTTCGAGATCGTCGACGAGGAGTGAACGTGACGCTCACGCCAGCCGTGGTGGCTGAGAATCTGACCAAGGTGTACGGCCAGGGCGACGCCTCGGTGCACGCCCTCCGCGGGGTGGACGTGTCCTTCCAGAGCGGGGCGTTCACCGCCATCATGGGGCCGTCCGGCTCCGGGAAGTCCACGCTGATGCACTGTCTTGCCGGGCTCGACACCGCCACCTCGGGCCGGGTGCGCGTCGGCGACGTGGAGCTGACCGGGCTGACCGACCGGCAGCTCACGCTGCTGCGCCGGGACCGGATCGGCTTCGTCTTCCAGGCGTTCAACCTGCTGCCCACGCTGACCGCCGAGCAGAACATCCGCCTGCCGCTCGACATCGCCGCCCGCCAGGCCGACCAGGCGCTCTTCGACCGGGTGATCGACACCGTGGGGCTCCGCGACCGGCTCGCGCACCGGCCGTCCGAGCTGTCCGGCGGCCAGCAGCAGCGGGTGGCCGTCGCCAGGGCGCTCATCAGCGAACCGCAGGTGATCTTCGCCGACGAGCCGACCGGGAACCTCGACTCGCGCAGCGGCGCCGAGATCCTGTCCTTCCTGCGCGCGTCCGTCGGCGAGCTGCGGCAGACCATCGTCATGGTCACGCACGACCCGGTGGCGGCCGCGTACGCCGACCGGGTGGTGTTCCTGCGCGACGGCGAGCTGGTCACCGAGATCGCCGCGCCGACGCCGCAGTCCGTGCTCGACACGCTCGTCAAGCTGGAAAGGGCGTGAGGACGTGCTGAGGACGGCGCTGGCCGGGCTGCGCGCGCACCGGCTGCGGCTGCTGCTCACCTCCCTGGCGATCATGCTGGGCGTGGGCTTCATCGCGGGCACGTTCGTGCTCGACGACACCATCCAGGCGGGCTTCGCCCGGAAGGTCACGGCCGACGCCGGCAAGGTCGACGTGGCCGTCCTGCCGAAGGACCACGGCGGCGTGCTGCCGGAGGAGGTGCTGGACCGCGTACGGGCCGTCGCGGGCGTGGCCGAGGCGCACGGGCTGGTCCGGGCCCCCGCGCCGCTGCTCGGCAAGGACGGCAGAGCCGTCGGCAGCCGGCCGACCACGGCCGTCTCGATCGTCCGTGGCCCGCTTGACCGCACCACGATCGTCGCCGGCACCGGCCCTGGCACCGACGACCAGGCCGCCGTCCTCGACGAGAACACCGCCAGGAACGAGGGCTTCCGCCTCGGAGACACCATCACCGTGCTCGGCCACGACCAGCGCGAGCACCGGTTCAGGCTCGTCGGGCTGCTCGACCCCGGCGTGGACCAAGAGCTCGCCTTCACCGGCGCGGTCGGCTTCACCACGGCCACCGCGCAACGGGTGACGGGCGCGAAGGGCTACCGCGAGATCG
>DASUCK010000301.1:0-12833 GCA_036276095.1 Nonomuraea sp.
CACCGACCCGGATCCAAGAGAGTCCTTGCCATGAGCCAGCCGGAATCCGCTGTCGCGGACGCCCAGGCGGGCGGCCGAAGCGGGCAGGAGCCGCTGGCCAAGCTCGCCAAGAGATACGGGCTTCGCCGTGCCATCGCGCGGCCGAGGTTCTCTGTCTACGTGCGCCAGCTATGGGAGCGGCGACACTTCATCCTGACGTACGCGACGTCCCGCAACGTCTCGAAATACTCCCGGTCGGCGCTCGGCCAGCTGTGGCAGGTGCTGACGCCCATGCTCAACGCCGCGATCTACTTCGTGATGTTCGGCCTGATCCTGGGCGGCAGCAAGGGCATCCCCAACTACACGGCGTTCCTGCTGACCGGAATGTTCGTCTTCACCTTCACGCAGCGGACCGTCACCGCGGGCGCCAAATCGATCTCGGGCAACCTGTCGATGATCCGCGCCCTGCACTTCCCGCGCGCCTCGCTGCCGCTGGCGTACACGATCCAGGAGCTCCAGCAGCTCGCCATCTCGATGGGCGTGCTCCTGGCGATCGTGGCCGCCACCGGAGACTGGCCCACCCTCCACTGGCTCATGATCCCGGTGGTCCTGCTCCTCCAGACCCTCTTCAACGTCGGCGCCGGGCTCATCGTGGCCCGGTTGGGCGCCTCGCTGCGCGACCTCAACCAGCTGCTGCCGTTCATCACGCGCACCTGGCTGTACGCGTCGGGCGTCTTCTTCTCGATCCAGGACAAGGTCGTCGGATCCGCTGAGCTGCCGCAATGGGTGGCCAACGCGATGTACCTGAATCCGGCCGCGTCGTACATCGAGTGGATGCGCGAGATCCTGATCGCGTCACACAACCCCATCGTCGGCCACCACCCGCCGACGATGGTGTGGGCGTCTTGCGTATTCTGGGCGGTGTTCACTCTCGGCTTCGGCTTCTGGTACTTCTGGCGGGCCGAGGAGAGGTACGGGCGTGGCTGAACTGACCAAGGAGCTGTCACAGGTGAAGGGCGACAAGCCCGCCGTCCCCGGCAAGGATGTGCGCGTACATCCCGCCCCGGAGCCCCAGGGCAAACGGCCCCTCGACGTCCCCACGGGCACTCCGACCGTCATCGTCGACGACCTCCACATCGTCTACCGCGTCTACGGCGCGGCCTCGGAGGCGGAGAAGGGCAACGCCGTCAACGCGCTCACGCGCATTCTCAAGCGCCAGGGCCGTCCGCAGATGAAGGAGGTCCACGCGGTCAAGGGCGTCACGTTCGTGGCCTACCACGGCGACGCCATCGGCATCGTGGGCCGCAACGGCTCCGGCAAGTCCACCCTCCTGCGCGCCATCGCCGGCCTGCTCCCGCCACACAAAGGCGCCGTCTACACCGACGGCCAGCCGTCCCTGCTGGGCGTCAACGCCGCCCTCATGCGCGAGCTGACCGGCGAACGCAACATCGTCCTCGGCTGCTACGCCATGGGCATGACGCCGACCGAAGTCGCCAAGAAATACCAGGAGATCGTCGACTTCTCCGGCATCGGGGAGTTCGTCCAGTTGCCGATGTCGACGTACTCGTCCGGCATGGGCGCCCGCCTCCGCTTCGCCATCTCCTCAGCCAAGACCCACGACGTCCTGCTCATCGACGAGGCCCTGGCCACGGGAGACCGCGAGTTCCGCAAGAAGAGCGAAGAACGCATCCGCCAGATCCGCGAATCCGCCGGCACCGTCTTCCTCGTCGCCCACGACCTCCGGGTCATCGAGGAGACCTGCAACCGCGTCATCTGGCTCCACAAGGGCAAGGTCCGCATGGACGGCGACCCCAAGGAAGTGATCTCCGCCTACAACAAGGGCTAGCGAGCACACCCCACTCCCCCAGCCGGGGCTCCCACCAGCCGCCCGCCCAAACCCGTGGACAGCGGCGCCCTCTTCCAGGCGCCGCCGCCCCCACCACCCTCCGCACCCCGGCCGCCGACACGCGAGCCACCCTGCTCACCTCCGTGGCGTGCGCGGCGAACAGGCATACGCACCCGCCTACCATCACGTGATTCGATCTTGTGTGCGAAACCCGGGAGACTCCTGGGGTAAATGACTGACAGCGAGCCCGTCGTTCCGCTAGGATTCGAACGTCAATTCGAACCGAGGACCGGTGATGGAGTGGGGGCGCGCGATGGGAGAGCTTTCGGCCGCGATCGACCACCTGGCCACCGAAGACGTGTCCGAGATTCCCCGGGTGCAGCTCGCTGAGCAGCTCATCGAGCTGCACTGGCAGATGGCCAGACTGCAGGCGCAGATAGCCCGGCGCACGGGCGTCCGCCTGCCCTGACAGGCTACGGGGCCGGCACTTCCCGCCCCAGCGGGTCAAGAAGGCGCTGCGTTACGGCGGTCAGCCGGTGAAGGGTCAGAAGGCTTTTCCCTGGAGGGCCGGCAACCGGAGTACGGCGGATGGCCGGCCACGGCAGCGCGTCAAGGATGAAGGCTGCGAGCGGCGCCACAAAGCGCTCACGACACGACAGCGGCACAAGAGATTGGAAGAGCCGCCGACCCGTGGATCGGGGTCGGCGGCGGGGCTCGCGGGGCGCCGATGCCCTGCAATGAACGGCGCTGTACGCGAGCCGGGGGCCTGGGCGCGTCCGCCCGGGCCCGTCATGAGACCACCCGCCACAGCGGGAGGCTCGGAACAAACGAACGGCCATCGCCTCGGACACCCGGCACCTGAAAGGGCGCTCCGAAGGCCGGCCGCGTTCAGTGCGACGGCGTCCCGGCGGCGACCACGTGCGCGACCCCCTGCCAGGCCACAGGCGAAACCGCAGGCCCGGCCAAGGACGAGCCAGTCTGCCCGGCCAACGGCAAGACCGCAGGCCCGGAAGACGAGCCGGCCTGACCAGCCGAAGGCAGGGCCGTTGGCCCTGTCGAAGGCGGAAGGGCCTGATGGGCCGAGGGTGGGGCGGGTTGTGGAGCGTCGGCACCTGGGATGCTCACACACCGCCCCTCCGCCCTGCGGCGGGCCGTGTTCGTCGCCTTTCGCATGCCGCTTAGCCGCGGATCCAGGCGTCGCGCGCCGAGCTGGTCAGCGCGTCGGTCGTCCAGCCGAGTGCGGTCATCAGGTCGCTGTAGGAGCCGGTGGCCTTGGTCCCCTTGGAGTAGACGACGCCGGAGGCCCCTTCGACGAGCGGCGTGAGGTCGTCGACGCTGGCGGCCTGGGTGGCGCCGGGCAGCGTCTCGATGACGGGTGCCATCTCGGCGGGGGCGACCTGGCCGACGACCGGCGACAGTTCGCCGGTCGCGGCGGTCGGCAGCGCGAGCCGGGCCGCCCGGGTCAGGCCGGCCAGCATGGCGTCGGTCGTCGGGGCCTGCATGCCCTTGGCCGCGGCGCCGCCGTTGACGATCTGGCCGGTGTCCGGCAGCAGGCCGGTGCCGGACAGCTTGCCGACCGCGCCCTGGACGGAGGACTCGACGAGGCCGCCCACCGATGCGAAGGCGTCCTGGACGCTCTGGCCCTGGCTCTGCTTGACGGACGCGGCCGCGGGCCGCCCCATGCGGGCGGAGCCGCTGGACTTGCCGCCGGACAGCAGGGGGACCGCCCCCGTCAGGCCGGCCCCGCCGAGCGGCGCGCCGCCGAGGATGGGCGACAGCTCCGGCAGCGGTCCGCCGGTGCGGGTGACGTCCTCGGCCGCGTTGGGGGCGCCGGCTCGCCGGGGTCCCTGGAGCTCGATGGCGGCGTCCCGCTCGGCCTCGGTCATCTGGGCTCCCGACTGCGCCGGGGCGCCTGCCGACTTGGCCTTGCCGCCGCCGAGCAGGCCGCCGGCGCCGCCGCCGAGCAGGCCGCCCAGGAGGGGGACTCCGCCGAGGAGTCCACCGAGCGGGCTGCCGCCGATGCTGGCGCCCTCGCCCAGGCCCTCGCTGGTGGCGTGCCTGGCGGTGTCGTATTGAACTTCCGCTTGTGCGGGCACGGCCAAAGCCGCCGCCAAGCCGAATGCTGTGGCGGCAACAGCCGCCTTGACTACTCGATTCATGATTGCCTTCCCGGCTCGTGATCGATCGCTCTCGAATGCGGTGGAAATGCGAATCGATAACCCCCGTACGCCGTGCCGCACGCGCTATGGGCACCACACGAAGCGCGCCGTCACGGCTGAGCTACGCCAGCAGTTCTATCACTCGCCGTGATCGCTCGCAGGCGCATGAATGCCCATGTGACAGGGGTTTGCAGCTCGGTTACCGAGTAAAGGGGCAGCGTTGAGCGGGAAGACAAAACGGAAATAGACGGGTCTTGTTTCCGATATTGCGCGCACACTCGGAGAAGACGGGGAGCGGTCCCCGGCCCGTGCACAATGGGGTCGCGAAATCAATTGTCACGAGCCGGGGACGCTGATTTTCCATGGCGGTCGACGCGCTGGACCGCTCACGCCGGCAGCAACGCTCCGGCGGGCTCGTAGGGAAAACGCTCGGCGAAGGCCGGGGTCAGGTCGGTCAGCCACACCGCGGTCGGGTCGTAGCGCGCGAAGAACGGCCGCCCCACGAGCGAGGGGTCGCGCGCCTGGATGAAGTGGAGGACGAAGACCCGCTCCCCGGCGATCTCGGTGACGCCGTCGACGCACACCTTCCCGGGAGTGGCCGACATGGACGGGCCCCGCACCGTGCGGCACAGCCCGGAGACGGACGAGTAGGCATCGCGGAAGATCTCGTACGCCCGCGCCAGCGGTACCGCGAAGTAGTCCTGGGGCCCGGTGTCACGCTCGACGAACATGTAGTAGGGGATCATCCCCATCCGGTGCTGCCGCCGCCACATCGTGGACCACACGGCGGGGTCGTCGTTGATCGATCTGATCAGCGGCGCCTGGGTCCTGATGGTGGCCCCGCTGGCGATGATCCGTTGGACCGCCGCCTCGACCAGCGGAGAGTCCAGCTCGCGCGGGTGGGTGAAGTGGGCCATGAACGCGAGGTTCTTCCCCGCCTCGGCCACCCGCTCGAACAGCCTGAGCGTGTCGTCGGCGTCGGGGTCGGTGGTGAAGCGCTGGGGCCAGTAGGCCAGCGCCTTGGTGCCGATCCTGATCGATTCGAGCTGCTCCAGTTCGAGGAGGGGTTCGATGTATCGCTTGACGACGGGCTCACCCATGATCATGGCGTCTCCGCCGGTGATCAGGACGCTGGTGACTTCGGGATGCTGGCGAAGGTAGGCCACCATCTGGCCGATGTCGTCGGAGGCGAACTTGAGGTCCGCGTCGCCGACGAACTGCGCCCATCGGAAGCAGTAGGTGCAGTACGCGTGACAGGTTTGCCCCTGTTTGGGGAAGAACAGCACGGTCTCGTGATATTTGTGCTGCATGCCAGGGACCGGCTCGTCGCCCATCTTCGGGACGTTGAGCTCCTTCTGGCCTGCGGGATGGGGGTTGAGCTGGGCTCGTACCCGGTTGGCCTCGGCCTGGACCTCGGCGTTGGGCGCCTCGGCCTTCAGCAGGTCGGCGAGCCTGGCGACGTCGGCGGCGGGCAGCATGTCCTCCTGGGGGAAGACGAGCCGGTAGATGGGATCGTCGGGCGCCGCCGACCAATCTATGAGTTCATCCACGACGTAGGCGTTCGTCCGGAACGGCAGCACCGTGGCGACGGCACGGACCTTCAGCCGCTCCTCATCGCTGAGCCCGGCTCGCCTCAGGAGCTCGTCGAGGTGCTTGGACGTGTACGCCTTGAAGCGCCGCGTGCCAGCTTGGTTCAAGATCACTAGGCCTTTCCCATCTTTTTTGTTCGATCGGGCGTAAACCTCACGACCCCGTCGCGCGTCTACGGTCTTAATACCCGGACGCTCGGCGTATCGTCACCGGTTCCGTCGGCCTCCAAGTTTTCCTTGAGATTCACCATCCTCGCGACATATCGCGTTTACGCATAGACTGACATCCGTGACCGACGATCCCGACCTGCGCGCCTCAGACGCCGACCGCGACCACGTGGCCGCGGCGCTCGGCGAAGCGCTCGCGACCGGAAGACTCACCAGTGTCGAACACGCGGACCGCCTCGACACCGCCTACGCGGCGAAGACGGTCGGCGAGCTCGTCGCCCTGACCCGGGACCTTCCCGAGGTCTCCGCGTCCAGTGTGCCCGCCGCGGTCGAGCGGCAGGTGATCGACTCGAAGTTCAGCAAGATCGTACGCAAGGGCCGCTGGGTCGCCTCCCGGCACACCAGCCTCAAGGCCCGCTTCGGCGCGCTTGTCATCGACCTGTCCGACGCGGTGCTGCCCGGCCGCGAGATCACCATCGAGACCGACGCCTGGTTCGCCAAGCTGATCGTCCGGGTGCCCGACAACGCCCACGTGGTCGACGAGGGCGGCTCGACGTTCGGCAAGCGCAACGTGACGGGCGGCTCGCAGGCCGACGGACCGCTGATCAGGCTGACCGGCCGTTCGGCGTTCTCCAAGGTGATCGTGACCCGCGGGATGGACGACTGGAACCTCCACTGACCCCACCCTGGGCAGCTGGTGGGACTGGAACCGGCTCCGGCGGGAACCAAGAGGTCCTACCCGCCGGTTAACCTGACACCTGCCTTGCCTACGATGCGGACATGCCGAGCCCGCGTTCCGGCCAAGCCGTGACGGCGGGCTCGATGCCGTACGAGGTGACCATTGTCCGACAGCAAGCCCATCGCGCTGGACGCCATGGGCGGCGACCACGCACCGCACGAGATCGTGGCGGGCGCCGTGCACGCCGTTCGCGAGTTCGGCGTGTCCGTCGTGCTCGTCGGCGCCCCCCGGGAGCTCTACGAGGCCCTCGCCGACCACGACGCCACCAAGGAGGTGCCGATCGTCCGGGCCGAGGAGGCCATCGCCATGGACGAGGGCGCCCTGGCCAGCCTCCGCCGCCCGCGCTCCAGCATCGCGGTGGCCTGCCACCTCGTACGCCGCGGCGACGCCGGCGCGGTCGTGTCGGCCGGCTCCACGGCGGGCATCGTGGCCACCGGCCGGCTACGGCTCAAAGCACAACAAGGCGTGCAAAGACCGGCCATCGCCGTCGCACTCCCCACGCTCCCCCGGCCGACCCTGCTCGTGGACGCGGGCGCCAACGCCGACGCCAAGCCGGAGATGCTGGTGCAGTTCGCCCACCTCGGCACCGTGTACGCCGAGCTCGCCTACGGCATCGTCAACCCCCGCGTCGGCCTGCTCACCATCGGCAGCGAGCCCGAGAAGGGCAACAAGCTCGTCAAACGCGCCCACGAGCTGCTGCAGAGCTCCCCCGGCCTGCACTTCACCGGCAACGTCGAGGGCTACGACCTGCTCACGGGCAAGGTCGACGTGATCGCCACCGACGGGTTCACCGGCAACGTCGCGCTGAAGACCATGGAGGGCGCGGTACGGTACGCGTTCGCCGAGCTCAGAAACGCCGTCGAGGGCAGCAGGCCGGCCCGGCTGGGCGCCCTCATGCAGCGCTCGCGGCTGCGTGAGCTGCGCCGCCGCCTCGACGCCGAATCGTACGGCGGCGCCGTCCTGCTCGGGCTCAACGGCACCGTCGTCATCGCCCACGGCTCCTCCAGGGCGCCGGCCATCAGCGCGGCCTGCAAACTCGCCGCCGACCTGGCCGCCGACGGCATCGTGGCCAGGATCGGCGAGCGCGTGGCCGCCACCCATCGGTCACACCGGCTGTGGTGATCGGAAAGGGTCGGCAGCGCGGTCAGGCCCGCCGGTACCCTTGATGCATGACCGACCCGCAGACAGTGCTCACCGAGCGCGTCCAGCAGGCGCTGGCACGCGCGTTCGGCCCCGAGCACGCCGACGCCGACCCGCTGATCCGGCCCTCCCAGTTCGCCGACTTCCAGGCGAACGTCGCGCTGAGCCTGGGCAAGCGGCTGCGACGGGCGCCGCGGGAGGTCGCCGAGGCGATCAAGGCGGAGCTGTCCGACTTCCCCGGCACGGTCGAGGTCAGCGGCCCCGGCTTCCTCAACATCACCCTCGAAGACTCGTGGATCGAGTCCGAGGCGAGGCGGATGCTGGCCGACCCGCGGCTCGGCGTCGGCACGATCACGCCGTCGCAGACCGTGGTGATCGACTACTCCGCGCCCAACGCGGCCAAGGAGATGCACGTCGGCCACCTCCGCACCACCATCGTCGGCGACTCGCTGGCCCGCCTCCACGAGCATCTCGGCAACACCGTCATCAGGCAGAACCACCTGGGTGACTGGGGCACGCCGTTCGGCATGCTCATCGAGCATCTCCTCGACATCGGCGAGGAGGCCGCCGTCGCGCAGCTGGAGGCCGGCCAGGGCACCGAGTTCTACCAGGCCGCGCGGGCCAAGTTCGACGCCGACGAGGAGTTCCGCCAGCGCGCCCGCTCGCGGGTGACCACGCTGCAGGGCGGCGACCCGGCCACGATGCGCCTCTGGCACGTCTTCATGAGCGCCACCATCCACTACTTCAACAAGGTCTACGACCTGCTCGGCGTCACGCTCACCGACGCCGACATCGCCGGCGAGAGCATGTACAACCCGATGCTCGAACAGACCTGCGACGATCTGGAGGCGTCCGGCGCGGCGGTGGTCAGCGAGGGCGCGCTGTGCGTGTTCCCGCCCGGCTTCACCGGCTCCGACGACAAGCCGCTGCCGCTCATCATCAGGAAGAGCGACGGCGGCTACGGCTACGCGACCACCGACATGGCCGCCATCCGCTACCGCGTCCACGACCTCAAGGCCGACCGCATCCTCTACGTCGTCGGCTCGGAGCAGACGCTGCACTTCCGCATGGTGTTCGCGGCCGCGCGGCTGGCCGGCTGGCTGCCCGACGCCGTCTCGGCCGAACACGTCCAGATCGGCATGATGCTGGGCAAAGACGGCCGCCGCTTCCGCACCCGCTCCGGCGAGACCGCCAAGCTGACAGACCTCCTCCACGAAGCCGTCGAGCGCGCCGCCGCCGTGATCGCCGACCGGGGCTACGACGAGGCCACCCGCGACGAGATCGCCAAGGCCGTCGGCATGGGCGCGGTGAAATACGCCGACCTGTCCGTCAGCCACGACAACGACTACGTCCTCGACTTCGACCGCATGCTGGCCCTCACCGGCAACACCGGCCCCTACATGCAGTACGCCACGGCCCGGATCCGCTCCATCTTCCGCAAGGCGGGGCTGGAGCCGTCGGCCGCGACGAGCCCCATCGTGCTCGGCGAGCCCGAGGAGCGCGCCCTCGCCCTCCACGCGCTCGACTTCGGCGCGCTGGTGGAGCAGGTGACCGTCGAGTCCGAGCCCCACCGGCTCTGCGCCTACCTGTTCGAGCTGGCGAGCCTGTTCAGCGGCTTCTACGAGCGGTGCCACGTGCTGCGGCCCGGCGTCCCGCCGGAGACCCGTGACTCCCGGCTGGCGCTCTGCGCGCTGACCATGAGCGTCCTGGAGACCGGGCTCGGCCTGCTGGGCGTGCCCGTCCCCGAGCGCATGTAACCGTGCAGTTAGCGCAAAGGCGCCCGTTCCGTCAGTGGGCGCGCCTTCACCGGGTTGGCCCGCCCCAGCCGTTAGGCTTTACGCGGTCATGAACGAGGCCGAAATGGGGGAGTTCTCTGCCTTGAGCACAGACCTGACTGCGAGCCCCCAAACACCCACGGAGTTGCACCGCCACGCCGAGGCGCTGCTGGCACACCTCGCCGCCAACGGCAGCCAGCCTCCCGCCGCCCCGTCGCCCCCGCGCGACGTGCCCGGCTACTGGCTGCCCCCGGCCATCGAGGCGCTGGTCGCCATCCTCTCCGGCGACGACCCGCTGGAGCCGCTGAGCCGGGCGGCCGGCCGCGACCAGCAGCGCACGGCGCTCTTCCTGTGCCTGGCGCTCGCGGTGTCCGGGCAGGGCAGCCGCATCCACGCCTCCTGGCTCGGCACCGCCTTCGGCGAGCTGTCCCTCGACCGGCCGGTCACTCACGGCCAGCGCTCGCTGTGGCTGGCCGCCGCCAGAGGCGCGTACGGCCCCGCCGGCAAGATCTTCGTGCTGCGCAAGCTCGACGCCCTCGCCGTCCAGGAACACGCCGACCCCGAGCAGTGGGTCCAGGCGCTGATCCCCGGCGAGCCGTCGGTGGTCATCCCGCCGTCACTGATCGACTTCCCGGAGATGGCCGAGATCCCCGAGCTGGCCCGGCCGTCGATGGCCGCCGACCGGCTGGCCCGGCTCCGCGGCCGGTGCGCCGAGATCACCTCGGCGCGGCAGTCCGGCCACGACGCCGCCCCGCTCGACAACAGCTCCGGCAGCCCCGCCACCACCTGGGCCGACGACGAACCGCTCGCCGTGCTGCGCTCCCTGATCGGCGCGGGCGGCCCCGAGGGGCCGATGGCGTCGCTGATCACATACCTGCTGGACGACCTCCGCCCCGGCGCCGACCCCCACCTGGCCGCGATCGCGTTGCACGTGGCGGCGCCGATCCTGCGCGGGGTCGCCGAGGAGCTGGAGGCCGACAGCCGCCTGGAGCCGCCGGCCACGCTGACCGTGCCGCTCCTCGGCCACCGCATCCACCTGCGGCCCGAGGGCCCCGACCGGGCGTCGCTGGCCGCCGCCGAGAGCGCCATCGTCACCGAGGGCGTCGTGCCGCGCCCGCGCCCGTGGGCCGCGATCGTGCTCGTGGTGGCCGGGGTCGCCGCGATCGCCGGCGCGGTGCCGTTCAACGACCTGCTCGCCGCCGCCGGCGCCGCCATGATCGGCCTGGCCTGCTGGCAGCTCTGGCAGCGGCGCAAACTGGTCGCCGCCGACGCCGAGTTCGTGGCCGCCCAGGTCAACGAACTGAAAGAGCTGGCCGAAGGGGCAGTCTGGGCGCTCCACGCGTACGCCCGCGAATCGGACGCACGCGCGAAACAGGCCGCAGACGACGCGGCCGAACTGACCCGGCTGATCCGTCGCGGCCCGCGCGCCGCCTGACCTGTCGAGCCATTCACGCGGAGGACAGCCGCCTCGACCCGCCTCGACCCGGCCAGCGATCCGAGCGCGGATAGGAGCTTCGGCGTGCTCGCAGAGGTGAGCACGCATCGGAACTGAGTCGCTTACCGCTCCGCGCGCCAGGACCGGCAGAGAAGTCGGGACGGCGGATCGAGTCGTTACGACGTCTCGATCTCCACGTGCGCCGGGGCGAGCAGGAACACGCGGTCGGCGATGCGCTCGATGCGGCCCTCGCACCCGAACGCCAGCCCGGCGGCGAAGTCCACCATGCGCGTCGCCTCGGGCATCGCCATGCCGGACACGTCCATGATCACTGTCTGTCCGTCACGGAAATGCCGCCCGATCAGCGGCGCGTCGTTGTACTTGAGCGGCTGGACCATCACGATGCGCGAGGAGTCGACGTTCGCGCGCCACCGGCGGGCGGCCCGCTCGGTCGCGGGGACGTACTCGTCCTCGTAGTGCTCGTCGTCGTCATAGCCCTCGTCGTAGTGATCGACCCCGCTCAGGCCAAGGTAGCTCACCACCTTGCGCACTGCCCCCATCGGCTTGTCCTTTCCTCAGGAACTCACCGTAATCGGCACGTCCCTACACATTGGACGGTAACCGACGATTCCGCATTCGCCACGCGACACGCCCAGCCCTAATTCCATTTTGTACGGCTTGCAGCCCGCTTGCAGCTGGATATCCGGCCCCTGGATACCATCGTCCGCATGCGCCTCTACACCGTGGACGCCTTCACCGGCACGGCTTTCAAGGGTAATCCCGCAGCGGTCTGTCTGCTGGACTCTCCGGTTACTGACATCTGGATGCAGAGCGTAGCCGCCGAGATGAACCTCTCCGAGACGGCCTTCCTGCTCGGAGATTCCCTCCGCTGGTTCACTCCCGCCGTGGAAGTCACGCTCTGTGGCCACGCCACGCTGGCCACCGCGCACGTCCTCTATTCGACGGGTACGGCGACGGGCCCGCTCGCATTCACCACCGCCAGCGGCACACTGACCGTGAACCGCCTCCCCAACGGCCTCATCACGATGGATTTCCCGGCCAAGGACGTAACGCCCTGTCCGCCGCCGCCCGGCCTGGAGAAAGCGCTCGGCACGACACCCGTCAAGGTCGGAATGAGCCAGCTCGACCTCCTCGTGGAACTCGACTCAGAGGAAACCGTCCGCTCCCTGACACCCGACATCCCCGCCCTGGGCGCCATCGACGCCCGCGGCGTCATCGTCACCGCCCGCGGCAGCGAAACCGACTTCGTCTCCCGCTTCTTCGCCCCGAACGTCGGCGTAGCCGAGGACCCGGTGACCGGCTCCGCCCATTGTGCTCTCGCCCCGTACTGGTCGTCCTATTTCGGCCGCTCGTCCCTCGTCGGCGCCCAGCTTTCCCACCGAGGCGGCATCGTCTACGTCACGCACGACGGAGACCGAGTCCACCTGGCCGGCCATGCGGTCACCGTACTGTCCGGCACCCTCGAAATCCCACCCACCCCCTGAAGCCCGGTCGGGCTGCCTGCCCACGCTGGGTCTCCCCTTCCGGTAATCGAGGAGAGGGGTGACGGCCGCGACATCACGTACACGGCTCTGTGCGACTGGTGACGCCGCCAGAACGCGCCGGCACCTGGTGGGTAACCGCAACGAGCGGTACGCCCCTCTCCCGCTCACTCACCGCCACACCGTCGAGACACCGTGTAAGACAACCAGGCCCCGCGCCTCCCCCGCCCCGCGGACTGATGCCCCACCACGCGCCACGGCGGATCATCACCTCGGTTCAGGACCCCAGAAACGAAAAAGGGCCCCGACGCCGAAGCACCGAAGCCCATCACCCACAGCACGCCCTGAAACTCCAGCGCAAACGCAGAAAGGGCCCCGACGTGTCAACGTCGAGGCCCTCCCCACACAAATGTCCGGCGGCGACCTACTCTCCCACACCCTCCCGAGTGCAGTACCATCGGCGCAAAGAAGCTTAACTTCCGGGTTCGGAATGTAACCGGG
>DASUCK010000302.1:0-23424 GCA_036276095.1 Nonomuraea sp.
CCACGAGGTTCTGATCCTTCCGCGGGCGGCCTCCTGGCCGCCCGCCCCTCCCGTGGCCGGTCTCACTCCCGCGCGGGCTCCGGCGCGACCACGGGGACGATCTCCGGCGCGCCCAGCCTGATCGCGTCGGCCTCCTGGTCGGAGTCCTGCTCCTGGGAGCGGCGCTCGGCCTCCACGCGCTTGGCGTAGTACTCCACCTCCCGCTTCACCTGCTCGCCGTCCCAGCCGAGCGGCCCGGCCAGCAGCTCCGCGGCCTCCTGCGCCACGGCGAGCCCGCGGTGGAAGGTCTCGATGGAGATCCGCGTACGCCGGGTGAGCACGTCGTTGAGATGCCGGGCGCCCTCGTGGGTGGCGGCGTAGACGATCTCGGCGCGCAGGTAGTCGTCGGCCCCGCTGAGCGGCCGGCCCAGCGCCGGATCGCGGGCGACCAGGGCGAGCACCTCGTCGATCAGTGACCCGTACCGCTGGAGCAGGTGCTCGATCCTGGCCACGTGCAGGCCGGAGGTCTGCGCGAGCCGGTGCCGGGAGTTCCACAGCGCCTGGTAGCCCTCGGCGCCGACGAGCGGGATGCGGTCGGTGCAGGAGGGCGGCACCCGCTGGTCGAGCCCGTGCGCGACGGCGTCGACCGCGTCGCGGGCCATGACCCGGTACGTCGTGTACTTCCCGCCCGCGATCATCACCAGCCCCGGCACGGGGTGGGCCACCACGTGCTCCCTGGACAGCTTGGACGTCTCGTCGGACTCCCCGGACAGCAGCGGACGCAGCCCCGCGTAGACGCCCTCCACGTCGTCGCGGGTCAACGGCACCGACAACACGGCGTTGACGTGGTCGAGCAGGTAGTCGATGTCGGCGCGGGAGGCGGCCGGATGGGACTTGTCGAGCGTCCACTCGGTGTCGGTGGTGCCGATGATCCAGTGCCGGCCCCACGGGATCACGAACAGCACGGACTTCTCCGTACGCAGGATGATCCCGGTCAGCGAGTGGATCCGGTCGCGCGGCACGACCAGGTGGATGCCCTTGGAGGCGCGTACGTGGATCTGCCCCCGGCCTCCCACCAGCTCCTGGATGTCGTCGGTCCACACGCCGGTGGCGTTGACCACCTGCTGGGCGCGTACCTCGAACTCGTCGCCGCTCTCCAGGTCGCGCACCCGCACGCCGGTGACCCGCTCGCCCTCCCGCAGGAACCCGACGACCTGCGTCCGCGGCGCGATGTGCGCGCCGTAGGTGGCGGCCGTGCGCAGCGTGGTCATGACGTAGCGGGCGTCGTCGACCTGCGCGTCCCAGTATTGGACGGCGCCGGTGAAGGCGGTCTTCTTCAGCGCCGGGGCCAGCCGCAGCGCCCGCGACCTCGACAGGTGGCGGTGGCCCGGCACGCCGCGGCTCAGGCCCGTCGCCAGGCCGAGCGTGTCGTAGAGCGCCACCCCGGCGCCCACGTACGGGCGTTCCCACCCGTAGTGGGTCAGCGGGAACAGGAACGGCACCGGGCGTACCAGGTGGGGTGCGATGCGCTGGAGCAGCAGCGAGCGCTCCTGCAGCGCCTCGCGCACCAGCTCGAAGTTGAGCTGCTCCAGGTAGCGCAGGCCACCGTGGATCAGCTTGGACGAGCGGGAGGAGGTGCCCGAGGCGAAGTCTCTCGCCTCGACCAGGGCGACGTCGAGGCCGCGGGTCACGGCGTCGAGCGCGATGCCCGCCCCCACCACGCCGCCGCCGACCACGACCACGTCGAGCTCACGCCCGGCCATGCTTTTCAGTGCCGCGGCGCGTTCCGGAGGCCCGAGCCGCGCCACACCCCTTCCCGACGCCATGTCTCCCCCTGCGATCGCCTGCGCTCCCTACTTACCCATCCCTCAGGCGCGTACGACCTTGACCCCCACGTCACTGAGCCGCCCGGCCATGGCGTCGGGCAGCGCCGCGTCGGTGACCAGCGTGTCGACCTGGGAGATGGGGCAGATCCGGGAGAACGCCCGCTTGCCGACCTTGGAGGAGTCGGCCACCACGACCACCTGCCCGGCCCGGCTGATCAGCAGGTTGTTGACGCTGGCCTCGCCCTCGTGGTGCGCCGAGGCGCCGAGCTCGACGTCGAGCCCGTCGACCCCCACGAACGCCACGTCGAGCGTCACCTGCTCCAGCACGCCGCTCGCCAGCGGGCCGATCAGCTCGTACGACTGCTGCCTGGCCACCCCGCCGGTCACCACGATCTTGACGTGCCGGCGCACGGTCAGCTCGGCGGCGATGTTGAGCGCGTTCGTGACGATCGTGAAGCCGGCCTCCAGCGAGGGCAGCGTGGCGAGGGTCCGGGCCAGCTCGGAGGTGGTGGTGCCGCCGTTGAGGCCCACCACGGCGCCGGGCGTGACCAGTTCGGCCGCGGCGGCGGCGATGCGCTGCTTCTCGTCGGCGTGCCGGGCCGTCTTGTAGCGCAGCGGCAGGTCGTAGGTGACGCTCTGCGCGACGGCGCCGCCTCGCGTCCGCATGAGCATCTGCTGCTGGGCCAGCTGGTCGAAGTCCCGCCGGATGGTCGCGGTGGAGACGCCGAGCGCCAGCGCGGCCTCCTCCACGGAGAGCCGGCCGCCCTGGGCCAACAGCTCAAGGATGGCGTTCCAGCGGTCGTAGCGGGACACGGAGGCCTCCTAGCGGATGTGGTCAGACGCAAGCGTGGCACAGGCGTGGACCTGGAGCCACCACTGCACAATCATGCTCTGTTGTGATATGAAACCAGCAGAAACAATCAAAACCTGGAGGCATGGTGACCACCCACACCGAGGCGGAGATCTCGTCGCAACCGGCGTGCTGGCGGCGGGCCGTCGAGAGCGGGCCCGTGGCGGCGCTGCCCCGCCCGGGCGAGCGGGTGGCCGTGGTCGGCTGCGGCACGTCGTGGTTCATCGCGATGGCGTACGCCGCGCTGCGCGAACGGGCCGGTCACGGCGAGACCGACGCCTTCGCCGCCTCGGAGTTCCCCGCCGGCCGCCGCTACGACCGCGTCCTCGCGCTCAGCCGCTCCGGCACCACCACAGAGGTCCTGGAGCTGCTGTCGCAGCTCGCCGGCACGCCCACCACGGCCGTCACCGCCGACCCCGACACACCGATCATGACGGCCGCCGACGAGGTCGTCGTGCTCGACTACGCCGACGAGCGGTCGGTCGTGCAGACCAGGTTCGCCACCACGCAGCTCGCCCTGCTGCGGGCCGCGCTCGGCGAAGACCTCACCCGGGCCATCGCCGACGCCGAGGAGGCCGTGGCCGCGCCGTTGCCGTCCGAACTGGTCGAGGCCGAGCAGTTCAGCTTCCTCGGCACCGGCTGGTCGGTCGGCCTGGCACTGGAGGCCGCGCTGAAGATGCGCGAGGCGTCCCGGTCGTGGACAGAAGCCTACCCGGCCATGGAATACCGGCACGGCCCCATCAGCATCGCCGCCCCCGGCCGGGTCACGTGGCTGCTCGGCAGCGCGCCCGAGGGCCTGCGGGCGCAGGTCGAGGCGACCGGGGGCACGTTCGTGGAGAGCCGGCTCGACCCGATGGCCGAGCTGATCCGGGCCCAGCGGGTGGCCGTCGCCCGGGCCCTCGCCCTCGGGCTCGACCCCGACGAGCCCATGCACCTCACGCGATCTGTGATCCTTTCTCCATGAGCCTCACTCTCGCCGACGCCCGGATCGTGACTCCCGAGGGAGTGCACGAGGGGTGGCTGACCATCGAAGACGGCCGCATCACCCACGTCGGCCACGGATCCGCCCCCGGCCAGGGCCTCAGCCTGGGCGGGCGGCACGTCGTCCCCGGCTTCGTCGACCTCCACAACCACGGCGGCGCGGGCGGCTCGTTCCCCACCGGCGACCCGCGACGCGCCCGCGACGCGGTGACACTCCACCGGCGCCACGGCACCACGACCACCATGGCCAGCCTGGTCACCGCCGCGCCCGAGCAGCTGGCCAGGGCCGCGTCCGCGCTGGCCGAGCTGTGCGACGAGGGGCTGCTGGCCGGCATCCACTTCGAGGGCCCCTACATCGCGCGCAGCCGCTGCGGGGCCCACGACCCGGCGTTGCTGCGCCAGCCGTCGGCGGAGGAGTTCGCCGGGCTCGTCAAGGCCGGGCGGGGGCACGTACGCATGCTCACCATCGCGCCCGAGCTGCCCGGCGCGGTCGACACGATCCGGCTGGCCGTGGCCGAAGGCGTGATCGCGGCTATCGGCCACAGCGACGCCGACTACGCGCAGACCATCGTCGGCATCGAGGCGGGCGCCACCGTCGCCACCCACCTCTACAACGCCATGCCGCCGCTCGGGCACCGCGCGCCCGGGCCGGTGGCCGCGCTCCTCGACGACGAGCGGGTGACGGTCGAGCTGATCAACGACGGGGTCCACGTGCACGCGGCGATGCTGCGGCTGGCGTACGAGGTGGCCGGGCCCGGCCGGACGGCGCTGGTCACCGACGCGATGTCGGCCACCGGGCTCGGCGACGGCGACTACCTGCTCGGCTCCATGAGCGTGCGCGTGGAGGGCGGCGTGGCGCGGCTGGTCGAGGGCGGGTCGATCGCGGGGTCCACGCTCACCATGGACGTCGCGTTCCGGCGGGCCGTGCGCGAGGTCGGCATGTCGCTGCCCGACGCCGCGCAGGTCTCCGCGCTGACCCCGGCGCGGGTGCTCGGCCTGGCCGACCGGATCGGCTCGATCGCCGTCGGCAAGGCCGCGGATCTGGTCGTGCTCTCCGACGACCTGGAGGTGGACGGCGTCATGAAGGACGGCGTCTGGGTGACGGAGCCGCGATGATCCTTACGGTGACGCTCAACCTGGCGCTCGACGTGACCTACGATGTGCCCTCCGTCGCCTGGGACGGCGTCAACCGGGTCGGCGCCGTGCACCGGCGCGCCGGCGGCAAGGGCGTCAACGTGGCCCGCGTCCTGTCGGCCCTCGGCCGGGAGGTGCTGATCACCGGCCTGGCCGGCGGGCCGACCGGCCGCCTGATCGAGCAAGACCTGCGGTTGTCGGGCCTGCCCCACCGGCTGTGCGCCATCGCCGGCGAGTCCCGCACCACCCTGGCCGTCTGCGAGACGCCCGCCGGGCGCCACCGCGCCACCACCCTGTTCAACGAGCCGGGGCCCGAGGTCGGCGCCGACGAGCTGGCCGCGTTCACCCGGCTCTTCACGTCGCTGGCCGCCGACGCCGAGTTCGTCGTGCTGTCCGGGAGCCTGCCGCGCGGGGTGCCCGCCGACATCTACGCCACGCTCGCCGGCCTCTCGCCCGCCCCCGTGATCGTGGACGCCGACGGCGAAGCGCTGCGCCACGCGCCCGGAGGCCGGCCCTCGGTCGTCAAACCCAACGCGGACGAACTGGCCAGGGCCGTGCCCGGCGGCGCCCCTGACGCCGGCGCGCAGGCGCTGCGCGGCCGGGGCGCCGAGTCGGTCGTCGTGTCCATGGGCGCCGAGGGGCTGCTGGCGGTGACCGGGGAGGGCACGTTCCGGGCTCGGATGCCGTACACCGTGGACGGAAACCCCACGGGGGCGGGCGACGCGCTGGTCGCCGGGCTGGCGCTCGACCCGGCCCGGCCCTGGCCGGAGCGGCTGCGGACGGCGGCGGCACTCGGCGCGGCCGCCGTCGCCGCGCCGGTGGCCGGCGAGATCGACCGCGACGTCTACGCCGACATCCACCCCCAGATCGTCATCTCGTAAGGAGCCGACCATGCCCCTCGCCGCCATCGGCGACATCGTCCGCCAGTCGCCCGCGGGCGTGGGCGCGTTCAACGTGATCCAGCTGGAGCACGCCACCGCCATCACCGCCGGCGCCGAGGCGCTCGGCCTGCCCGTCGTGCTCCAGATCAGCGAGAACTGCGTCCGCTACCACGGCGGCCTGGAACCGGTCGCGCTGGCGTCCCTGGCCGTCGCCCGGCGGGCGGAGGTGCCGGTCGCCGTCCACCTCGACCATGCCACCGACCGCGCGCTCGTCGAGCACGCGGTGGAGCTGGGCATCGGCTCCGTCATGTACGACGCCTCCGCCCTCCCCGACGAGGACAACGTGCTGGCCACCGCCGAGGTGGCCGCCTGGTGCCACGAGCGCGGCGTGTGGGTGGAGGCCGAGCTGGGCGAGGTCGGCGGCAAGGACGGCGTGCACGCCCCCGGCGCCCGCACCAAACCGCACGAGGCCGTCGACTACGTGGCCAGGACCGGCGTCGACGCGCTGGCCGTGGCCGTGGGCACCTCCCACGCCATGACCACCAAGGACGCCGTGCTCGACCTCGCCCTCATCGCCGAGCTGCGGGCCGCCGTGCCGGTGCCGCTCGTGCTGCACGGCTCGTCGGGGGTGCCGGACGACGTGCTGCGCGCGGCCGTACGCCACGGCATGAAGAAGATCAACATCGCGACCCACCTGAACAAGGCGTTCACCGCCGCCGTACGCGACTACCTCGACCATGACCGCCGCGTCGTCGACCCCCGCAAGTACGTCAAGGCCGGCCGCGACGCCGTGGCCCGCGAGGTCACCCACCTGCTCGGCGTGCTCACGGGCTGAGCTCTTCGCGCCGCGCCGCGCCGGGCGGGGCCGGGCCGCGCCGATCGGTCCGTCCGCGGCCGTCGCCGGCCTCATGCGCCCAATGCCGCCAACACCCGCTCCACCTGACGGCCGAAGGTGCCCGGCGGGTTACGTGAGCTGTCGTGCTGGAGCAGGAACAACCACATCAGCGCGAACGCCCTGCGGCACTCGCGCAGCCGCCGCTCCTCCCGCGGCCCCAGCTCGAACCGGTCGGCGACCCGCACCTCGCCGTCCACCCACATGGACACGTGCTCGGCGAGATCGGCCAGCTCGTACGCCAGGTCGCTGCGCCCGGAGTCCTCGAAGTCCACGGCGCGCACCCGGGCGCCGTCCCAGAGGAGGTTCGACAGGTTGCCGTCACCGCTCCCGAACACCGGCGTCACGCCCGACTCGCCCGGCCGCCAGGTCTCCAGCCACCGCAGGCCCTCCTTCACCGCCCGGTCGGCCGACGGGTCGCGCGGCCGCCACCGCTCGGCCCTCCTCCAGAGCCAGTCGCACAACTCCCCCTGCTGGTACGGCCGCACCGGCACGGTGTCGAGCACCGCCCGCGGCACCGCGAAGTGCAGCTCGCCGACGGCCGCCGCCATGGCCGCCAGGTGCGCCGGCCCCACGAGCAGCCCGCGCAGCGGCGCCCCGTCGACCCTCGTCATCGACACCACGCCGGGCTCGTACGCGACCGGCTCGGGTGCCAGCCCCGGCGCGTACTCGGCCAGCAGGGTGAGCGCCCGCCACTCCCGCTCCGCCCCGCCCTGCTTGCCGTCGAGGAACCGTTTGATCACGACGTCCCCGTCGACGACCACGTCGTGCGTGTGCTGAAGATCGGCCACACTCGGCATACTAGGACGGCACCCGCGGATCACCATGGCCCGCAGATCACCATGGCCCGCGGATCACCGGCACTCGCGGATCACGATGGCAGGGGCGCCCGCCAGCCGGCGGGAACGCGTCCGATACCTCGCTCAGCCGCGAACAGCCGCCCTGCGCCGCAGGAACTCCCGCTCGACGTCGTTCCCGGCCCCGGCGATCGCCGCCGCGTACGCCTCGGCCGCCTCCGCGTGCCGCCCCAACCGCCGCAGCAGATCAGCTCGTACCGCATGAACCAGGTGATACCCGGCCACCTCCAGGCCCTCCACCAGCGCCAACGCCTTCTCGGGCCCGTCCACCTCGGCGACCGCCACCGCCCGGTGCAACGCGACCACCGGGCTCGGGTCGAACGTCAGCAGCAGATCGTACAGCTCGACGATCTGCCTCCAGTCCGTCCCGGAGGCCGCCGGCGCGTCGCCGTGCACCGCGTTGATCGCCGCCTGCACCTGGTACGGCCCCGGCCGGCCCAGCCGCAGGCACTCCCGCACCAGGGCCTGCCCCTCTTCGACGAGGCCCCGGTCCCACGACCCCCGGTCCTGCTCGCCCAGCGGCACCAGCTCGCCCGCCGGCCCCGTACGCGCCGCCCGCCGCGACTCGATGAGCAGCATGAGCGCCAGCAACCCCATCACCTCGGGCTCGCCGGGCATGAGCCCGGCCAGCAGCCGTCCGAGCCTGATGGCCTCCGCGCACAGTTCCTCGCGCACCAGCCGCTCTCCCGAGCTGGCGGTGTACCCCTCGTTGAAGATCAGGTAGATCACCGCGAGCACCGACCGGAGCCGCTCCGGCAGGTCCCGCTCCCCCGGCACCCGGTACGGGATCCCCGCCTGCCGGATCTTCCCCTTGGCCCGGACCAGCCGCTGCGCCATGGTCGCCTCGGGCACCAGGAACGCCCGCGCGATCTCGGCCGTCGTCAGCCCGCCGAGCAGCCGCAGCGTCAGCGCGACCCGCGCATGCGTGGCGAGCGCGGGATGGCAGCACGTGAAGATCAGCCGCAGCCGATCGTCGGGGAAGGGCCCCTCGTCCACGGCCGGTTCCGCCCCTGCCCGCGCGCCCTCCTCCAACGCCGCCTGCAGCGCGGCCCGCGTCTGCTTGTCATGCCGGACCGCCTCCCTGCGCAGCCGGTCGACAGCCCTGTTACGCGCCGTGGTGATGATCCATCCCGCCGGGCTCGGCGGCACCCCGTCGACGGGCCACCGCCCCACCGCCACCGTGAACGCCTCCTGCACCGCCTCCTCGGCGACGTCGATGTCCCCGAAGGCCCGTACGAGCACGGCGACCGCCCGCCCGTACTCCTCCCGGAACACCCGCTCGACCTCGCCCACCGAACCACCCTCAGCCCAGCCGCCGCCTCGCGACCCGCCCGGCAAGCCGGGCGACGCTGCCCTCAAGGGACCCCCATACCCCCAAACCCTACGCGCCCCGGCGGCTCGTTCCGCATCGTGGCTCTCACTCTGAGTCAGTCTCCAGTACATTCGGCGATGGATGTCTCTAGGATGACGGGAGCTGATCGTGAAGGAGGAGTCACAACAAGTGACTGCCGCAGTCATCACCGCGCACAACGTCGTCCTGCCCAAATCGGCCTATCAGATGTGGCACGACGGCGAGCTCCACGACTATCTCCACATCCCGCACGACGGCAGCCGAGTCGAAGTCATCGATGGAGAGATCGTCGTGTCCCCCGCTCCCCGGTTCCGCCACAATGGCATCTGCTTGAAGATCAATAACCACTTCCACGATGCGGAGGTCAAAGATCCGTCCTACCGCTGGCGCTGCGCTCTCGGCAACGGACTGAACTTCGTCGCCGAAGAGAACGGCTATGTCCCCGACGTCATGATCATGGAGACCGAGATCTGGGAAGACTCATGGGACCTCAATCCGGCCCATCTGGTCCCTGACCAGGCCGAAATGGTGATTGAGGTGACATCACCGTCGACGGCGAAGTGGGACCGCCCTCCAGTCCAAAAGGAGCGAGTGAAGAGCAAATGGTGCGGCTACGCGCGAGCAGAGATCCCCTACTACCTGCTCATCGATCTCGATCCGGCGGTCTCCAGGATCACCCTCTACTCGATCCCCAACCAGGCATCCAGCGCCTACCTTCATGAGGAGAGCTGGGGCCTCGGCGAGACGATCGCCCTGCCCGACCCGATCGGGCTGGAGATCCCCACAAACGGATGGAAGCCCTGGGACTGACCCCGTTGGCCCGCCCTTGCGGGGGCGGGCCGATCGACGTCAGTGCTGGGTCGGGGCGACGACGACCTCGACCCGCTGGAACTCCTTGATGTCGGAGTAGCCCGTCGAGGCCATGGTGCGCTTCAGCGCCCCCATCAGGTTCATCGAGCCGTCGGCCACGCTGGACGGCCCGTGCAGGATCTGCTCCAGAGTCCCCACCGTGCCGAACTCGACCCGCCGCCCCCGCGGCAGATCCGGGTGGTGCGCCTCCGAGCCCCAGTGGAACCCGTGCCCGGGCGCCTCGACCGCCCGCGCCAGCGGGGAACCCACCATCACCGCGTCGGCGCCGCACGCGATGGCCTTGGCGATGTCGCCGGACGTGCCCATGCCGCCGTCTGCGAGCACGTGGACGTAGCGGCCGCCGGACTCGTCGAGGTAGTCGCGCCGCGCCGCCGCCACGTCGGAGATCGCGGTCGCCATCGGCACCGCCACCCCCAGCACGTTGCGGGTGGTGTGGGAGGCGCCGCCGCCGAACCCGACCAGCACCCCGGCCGCGCCCGTGCGCATGAGGTGGAGCGCCGCGGTGTAGGTGGCGCAGCCGCCCACGATCACCGGCACGTCGAGTTCGTAGATGAACTGCTTGAGGTTGAGCGGCTCGGCCCGCGACGACACGTGCTCGGCCGACACCGTGGTGCCGCGGATGACGAAGATGTCGACGCCCGCGTCGATCACGGCCTTGTGGTATTGGACGGTGCGCTGCGGCGACAGCCGCACCGCCGTGGTGACGCCGGAGGCCCGGATCTCCTCGATGCGCCGCCCGATCAGGTCTTCCTTGATCGGCGCCGCGTAGATCTCCTGCAGCCGCCGGGTGGCCGCCGCGGCGTCGAGGGCCGCGCACTCCTCCAGCAGCGGCCGCGGGTCTTCGTAGCGCGTCCAGAGCCCTTCGAGGTCGAGCGGGGCCAGGCCGCCGAGCCGGCCGATCTCGATGGCGGTGGCGGGCGACACCACGCTGTCCATCGGCGCGACGACCAGGGGCAGCTCGAACCGGTAGGCGTCGATCTGCCAGGCGATCGAGACCTCTTCCGGGTCGCGGGTGCGCCGCGAGGGCACCAGGCCGATCTCGTCAAGCGCGTACGCCCGCCGCCCGGTCTTCCCCCGGCCGATCTCCACCTGCTGAGTCATGTGGACTTACCTTCTGTGATAGTTCGGAGCTTCCACGGTCATCTGGATGTCGTGGGGGTGGCTCTCCTTGAGGCCCGCCGCGGTGATCGGCATGAGCTGCCCGGCGGTGTGCATCTGCGCGATGGTGCGGCACCCGGCGTACCACATGCCCTGACGCAGGCCGCCGACCAGTTGGTGCGCCACGGCCGCGACCGGGCCGCGGTAGGGCACCTGCCCTTCGATGCCCTCGGGGATGAATTTGTCCTCGCCGCCGACGTCGGCCTGCGCGTAGCGGTCCTTGCTGAAGGACTGGCCGCCGCGCTCGCGGTTGCGCACCGCGCCCAGCGACCCCATCCCCCGGTACGACTTGAACTGCTTGCCGTTGATGAAGATCAGCTCACCCGGCGACTCCTCGCACCCGGCGAGCAGCGAGCCCAGCATGACCGTGTCGGCGCCGGCCGCGATGGCCTTGACGATGTCGCCGGAGTACTGCAGCCCGCCGTCGCCGACGACCGGGATGCCCGCGGGCGCGCACGCCTTGGACGCCTCGAAGATGGCCGTCACCTGCGGCGCCCCCACCCCGGCCACCACGCGGGTGGTGCAGATGGAGCCCGGGCCGACGCCCACCTTGACCGCGTCGACGCCGGCGTCGACCAGCATCTGCGCGCCGGCCCTGGTGGCGATGTTGCCGCCGATGACCTCGACCTTGCTGTTGGCCTTGATCTTGCCGATCATGTCGGCCAGGCCCTTGGAGTGGCCGTGGGCCACGTCGACGACGACCACGTCGACCCCGGCCTCGATGAGCGCCTTGGCACGCACCTCGGCGTCGCCCCCGACGCCCACGGCCGCGCCCACGAGCAGCCGGCCGTCGGCGTCCTTGGTGGCCAGCGGGTATTGCTCGCTCTTGGTGAAGTCCTTGACCGTGATCAGGCCGCGGAGCCGGCCGTCGGCGTCGACCAGCGGCAGCTTCTCGATCTTGTTCTTCCTGAGCAGCGCGAACGCCTCGTCACGCGACACCCCGACCCTGGCGGTGACGAGCGGCATCTTGGTCATGACCTCGCGTACGGGTCGTGACTGGTCGGTCTCGAACCGCATGTCGCGGTTGGTGACGATGCCGACGAGCGTGCCGGAGGCGTCGGTCACGGGCACGCCGGAGATCCGGTAGGTGGCGCACAGGCGTTCGACGTCGGCCAGGGTGTCGTCGGGGCTGCAGGTGACCGGGTTGGTCACCATGCCGGCCTCGGAGCGCTTGACCAGGTCGACCTGCTGGGCCTGCTCGTCGACGGACAGGTTGCGGTGGAGGATGCCGAGGCCGCCCTGGCGGGCCATCGCGACCGCCATGCGGGCCTCGGTGACGGTGTCCATGGCCGCGGAGATCAGCGGGATGGACAGCGAGATGCGGCGTGACAGGCGGGAACTCGTGTCCGCCTCCCCCGGCTGCATGTCGGAATAGGCGGGCACCAGCAGCACGTCGTCGAAGGTCAGTCCGGTTTCGGTGAACTTGGACATGCAGCGGCCCCCTCTGGCGATGCTTTGATTGAGCCAAGTCTAGGGCCTGCCTCCAAAACGGGTCGTCATGACCCGGCCGGGCCGCCTGATGCCGGGAGGACGATGCCCCCCACGGTCGTCGTTCTCCCGGCACCAAAACCGGGGGATGGGACGGTCGGTGATCCGTCCCATCCCCCGGCCATCGGCATCCGATGTGGTGGCGCGCAGCGCCACCGAACCCCCCTCCGCGTCCTGATGGGCGGCGCCACCACGCTCTCTGGAGGATGCCGACGCTAAGTAAAGCTTGCGTTACTCAACGGCACATCGCAATGTGCGGACGTGCACTTGCAGGAAGTTGCATCCGGCGCGGCGCATTTCCCGTGAGTCGCCTGTGAGTCGGCCCAAGAAGCGGACACGAGGGTAAGGCGGCGTTATTCTCGCGGCACGCCCGTGTTCCCCCAACGGAGCCGCACACAATGCGCAATGAGTCCCGAATCGAATCCGATCCTTTCGAGACGCTGGGTCTCGACCCCGCCCAGCGCGCGGTCTACACGACGATCCTGCGGCTGCACAAGGCCACGCGCAGCGACCTCGCGCAGGCCCTCGACGGCCCCGTGGAGAAGGTCGGCCGCCAGCTCGACGACCTCGTCAGGCTGGGGGTGGTCGACGAGCGGTCGGGGGAGTACATGGCCAGGCACCCGGCCGCCGCGCTGGGCCGGGTCATCGCCGAGCGCCTCGACCGGCTGGCCGAGGAGAGCCGCATGATCGACTCGGCGCTCGGCTCGATCCGCGGCCTCATCCGCGACTACGACGCCGGCCGCCACTACCAGAGCGGGCCGTTCACGGTGGAGATGGTGAGCGGCGCGGACGTGCTCTACGAAAGCGTGGTCGGCATCGCCGTGCAGTCCCCGGGAATGGAATTGCTGACGGCACTTCCCGATGAACGCACTATGACCGACTTTGCGCGTAAATTTGCGGATCCTTGGATTGACGCGCAGAAACGGAAACTCATGACGGTCCGTGCGGTCATCCCGGTCGGCACGCTGACGTTGCCCGGCGTTCGCGACCAGCTGAGCGCCCTCATCGAGACCGGCGGCCAGGTGCGCACCCTGCGCCGCGTGCCGAGCTGGTTCATGACCGCCGGGCCGGAGGTCGCCGGCCTGCCGCCGTTCTGGGGCGGCAACCTGCCCGACCACGCCTACAACTTCTGCCTCGTCCGCACGCCGGTCGTCGTCGGCGTGCTGCGCGCGCTCTTCGACGAGCTGTGGGCGCGGGCCGTGCCGATCTCGCGGCCGCGCAGGAACGACGGGATGGTGCAGGTCCTGCGCCTGGCGGCGCAGGGCATGTGCGACGAGTCGATCGCCCGGCAGCTCGGCGTGTCGGTCCGCACCGTACGCGCCCGCTTCGCCGCCGCCATGGCCGAACTGGGCACGCAGTCGCGCTTTCACGCAGGTGTGGAGGCCACCCGGCGCGGATGGCTCGGCTAATACTCACCGCTGGGGCCGCATCGGTCATATGGTGGGAAGGTGCTGGAAGACGTCCCCCGCGACCCGTTCGCGGACGACCCGAACGACCCTTCCTCGGCGATGGGAGCGCTCGACGACGCCGAGCCACTGACCGCGGCCGAGCGTGACGAGGCCATCACCGACCTCGCCGACGTCGAGGTCTTCCGCTCCCTGCTCGAACCGCAGGGGGTGCTGGGTCTCGTACTCGACTGCCCGGAATGCGGCGAGCAGCACTACTTCGACTGGGAGCTGCTGCGCGGCAACCTACGACAGATGATCGAGAAAGGCCAGCCGCAGGTGCACGAGCCGGCCTTCCACCCCGACCCCGCCGACTACGTCAGCTGGGACTACGCCAGAGGCTACGTCGACGGCGTCATCGACACGGAGGAACGCCGCTGACCGACCCCATCGAGCGGAGCCGGGCCCGGGCGGCCGCCGTCTGAGAGCTCCGACGAGTCGTGGAGCACGCAGAGGCGCGCTCGACCGGCCTCACCCCCGCACAGCGAGGGATGTCCGTCGGCATCGAGGACATCCCTCACCAGAACGGCCAACAGGCGTAGCGCCGGCTCGCCTGACGGGATCTCTCCGCGGCCGAGCGCGTCGAACAGCGCGTCGGTCTCCTCCTCAGGCGTCAAGCCGACTCCAGCTCCGCCATCTGCCGCAACCTGGCCAGCGCCCGATGCTGGGCGACGCGGACCGCACCTGGTGACATACCGAGTACATTACCGGTCTCCTCGGCCGACAGCCCCGAGACCACCCGCAGGAGCAGCAACTCGCGCTGGTTGTCGGGCAGGCGGGCGAGCAGCCGGCGCGCCTGCTCGACCTCGATGTAGCGAACCACCGTCTCCTCGGGCCCGGGGCCGTCGTCGGGCCCGTCGGGCAGATCCTGGGTCGGCACCGCCGAGCGCACCGAGCTCCGCAGCGCGTCGGCCACCTTGTGCGAGGCGATCCCGAAGACGAAGGACGCGAACGGCCGCCCCATGTCCCGGTATCGCGGCAGCGCGGACAACACCGCGATGCACACCTCCTGGGCGACGTCGTCGGCAATGTGATATTGCCCCGAAACCCTGCCCAGCCTGGCGCGGCAATACCGCACCACCATCGGACGCAACTCGCCGAGCAGGGATTCGATCGCGCTGCGATCCCCCTGTACGGCGAGGCTCGTCAGTTCCCTAAGGTCGGAGTCATCCGTCCGTGCCGGAAGTCTCGACGCGAGCCTTACCCCAATTTTGGCGTCGGCGACGCTTCCCTCGCTCACGATAGGCATGATGCCCGCACTGATCCGGCCTGTCGTCATAGCGAACGGCTACGGATTGGTCACATTGAAGCGACGATAACGAGCAGTAATCAGCCGACCACACTAAGCCTTTCCACCTGACATAATATTTCACCTCTTTAGCTGCATTGCACGAGAATTGTCAGACCCCAGACGCTTATCCAGCACTGGCGGTTTACTCCATTAATCCAACTTTTCCCCCACTTCCGACCAAAACCGGTAGGCGGCTCCCGTTCGGCCGGCCGGGCGAACGGGAATCATCGGAGGAGTCCGTCCGCGTACGACACCGGGGGCCCGCACTCGATCATGCACTGGCACGCCTACCGGTGGACGGGCGCCGGCACCGACCGCGGCCACGAAGCCGAGCGCCGTCCCGACTCGCCCGACTTCCGCACCTCGCCGCTGCCCCCGATGCGGACCGGCGACTGGCTGGCCAAACCCGCCTCCCGCATCGCGGCCACCTTCGAGACCGTCGAACCCGCCATCGCCTGGCTGGCGGGCGCGTACGGCGAGATCCGCGACCTGCTCCCCGCACCTGACCGCGTCCCCCTGGCCGAGCGCCTGGCGAACGCCCGCGACCTGCTGCCCCGCGGCGTGGACGTGCAGTGGGGCGAATGGCTGCCGGGCGGCAGGTTCGCCACGATCAGCATGATCTGCTGCCCGAACCGCCACACCCACCATCCCTGCCCGATCCGCCGGAGCACCGCCCCCACCGACCCCTGAGGCCGGCCGGCCGGTCGTCGGCCGCTCCTGGTTCGGCGCCCGGAAAGCCGTACGGCCCGCAACCCACGCGTAGTGCGGGGTGCGGGCCGTAGCGGTGGTGAGGGTGGGGGTCAGTGCCCGTGGCCGTGACCGTGGCCCTGGCCGGCGGCCGGGGCCTCCTCCTCGGGCTTGTCCACCACGAGCGCCTCGGTGGTGAGGAGCATGCCCGCGATCGACGCCGCGTTCTGGACGGCCGACCGCGTGACCTTCACCGGGTCGATGACGCCCTGGTCGATCAGGTTGCCGTAGGCGCCGGTCGCCGCGTTGAGGCCGTGGCCGGCGGACAGCTCGGCGATCTTGTGGGTGACGACGTAGCCCTCCAGACCGGCGTTCTCGGCGATCCAGCGGGCCGGCTCGACCAGCGCGCGGCGGACGATGCCGACGCCCGTGGCCTCGTCGCCCGTCAGGCCGAGGTCGTCGAGGTCCTTCGAGACGTGGATCAGCGCGGAGCCGCCGCCGGAGACGATGCCCTCCTCGATCGCGGCGCGCGTCGCGGAGATCGCGTCCTCGAGGCGGTGCTTCTTCTCCTTCAGCTCGACCTCGGTGGCGGCGCCGACGCGCAGCACGCACACACCGCCGGCCAGCTTCGCCAGGCGCTCCTGCAGCTTCTCGCGGTCCCAGTCGGAGTCGGACTGCTCGATGGCGAGCCTGATCTCCTTGACGCGGTCTTCGATCGCCTGCGTGTCGCCGGCGCCGTCGACGATCGTGGTGTTGTCCTTGGTCACCACGACGCGGCGGGCGGTGCCGAGCACCTCCAGGCCGACGTGCTCCAGCTTGAGGCCGACCTCCTCGCTGACGACCTGGCCGCCGGTGAGGATGGCCATGTCCTGCAGCATCGCCTTGCGGCGGTCGCCGAAGCCGGGGGCCTTGACGGCGACGGAGGTGAAGGTGCCGCGGATCTTGTTGGTGACCAGGACGGCCAGGGCCTCGCCCTCGACGTCCTCGGCCACCACGAGCAGCGGCTTCTTCGTCTGGGCGATCTTCTCCAGCAGCGGCAGGAAGTCGGCGATGGAGGAGATCTTGCCCTGGTGGAGCAGGATGTAGGCGTCCTCCAGCACCGACTCCATGCGCTCGGGGTCGGTGACCATGTAGGCCGACAGGTAGCCCTTGTCGAACTGCATGCCCTCGGTGAACTCGAGCTCCATGCCCATGGCGTTGGACTCTTCGACGGTGAGGACACCGTCCTTGCCCACCTTGTCGAACGCCTCGGCGATCAGGTCGCCGATCTGCGCGTCCTGGGCGGAGATGGTGGCGACGTTGGCGATCTCCTTCTTGTCGGCCACCTCGCGGGCGCTGTCCAGCAGCTTGTCGCTGACGGCCGCGGCGGCCTTGTCGATGCCGCGCTTCAGCGACAGCGGCGAAGCGCCGGCGGCGACGTTGCGCAGGCCCTCGCGGACCATCGCCTGGGCCAGGACGGTCGCCGTGGTGGTGCCGTCACCCGCGATGTCGTTGGTCTTGGTCGCCACTTCCTTGGCGAGCTGGGCGCCCAGGTTTTCGTAGCGCTCCTCCAGCTCGATCTCACGAGCGATGGTGACACCGTCGTTCGTGATCGTCGGAGCACCGAACTTCTTGTCGATGACGACGTTACGGCCACGCGGGCCGAGGGTGACCTTCACTGCGTCCGCGAGGGCGTTGACGCCGCGCTCGAGCGCGCGGCGGGCGTCCTCTTCGAACTCCAGGATCTTCGGCATTGGTTGAGTCCTCTCCTAGCGTCGAAAGCCCCGGCCGCCCTCCAGAGCGCCCGGGGCTCGACACATCCGGCCTACTTCTCGATGATCGCGAGAACGTCGCGGGCGGAGAGCACGAGGTACTCCTCGCCGCCGTACTTGACCTCGGTGCCGCCGTACTTGCTGTAGAGGACGATGTCGCCCTCAGAGACGTCGAGCGGAATCCGCTTGTCGCCGTCCTCGTCCCAGTTGCCGGGGCCCACCGCGAGGACCTTGCCCTCCTGCGGCTTCTCCTTGGCGGTGTCTGGGATGACCAGGCCGGAAGCGGTGGTCTGCTCGGCCTCAAGCGGCTGGACCACGATGCGGTCGCCGAGCGGCTTAACGGGAACCTTGGTGGCGGTCGTCACGATCGGACCTCCCCTTCAGATTTGAATGATCTAGAAGAGGCGACCAGCTGGGCCTGCCGTCGCGGGTGTCAGACCTGCCTCGTCGCACGTTGGCACTCTCAAGGGGAGAGTGCCAACAGGAAACATATGCAAGAGGGCCTTGACAGTCAACACGAACGCGTCTGCTGAGAGCGATCAGACCCCTTCGAACGCACCCGCCACCCTGCGGCAACCCCCGATTCACCCGTCTTTCCGCCCGGATCCGCCGACCGGACGTCCGGGCGGGTCGCCGGAACGGTCACACCGCCCGACGCGACGCCCTCGCCCCGCTCCTCCGCGAACCGCCCCGCTCCCCGGGCGACACCCCCGCCTGACGGTCCTCCAGAGGCCGGTGGGCGGCTGTTCGAGGGCCGGCGGCCGCTCGGGGGCGCGCGGGGGCGGTAGCGTCGGGCGGCGTGGACCTTGACGGCTTCAACGCGTTGCTGACCCCGCGCGGCCAACGCGCGCTCGCCGAGGCGGTCGAGCTGTCGGGCGCCGACCCGGTCGCCGCGGCCACCGCGCTGCGCAGGACCTACGACGCCGCCCTCACCTCCGCCGCCCTCACCCAGGCCGGCCTGCGAGAACGCGCCAGGGCGAAGTTCGGCGCGGACGCCGGCCGGATGTACTTCACGCCCCAGGGCCTGGAGCAGGCCACCAGGAAGGAGGTCGCCGAGCACCGCGCCCGCCGCCTGGCCGGCGCCAAGGTCGCCGACGCGTGCTGCGGCGTCGGCGGCGACTTCCTGGCCCTCGCCCGCGCCGGCTGCACCGTCGCGGCCGTCGATCTCGACCCGCTCACCGTTGCCGTGGCCAGGGCGAACGCCGAAGCGTTCGGGATGGAGGACCGGGTGACGGTGACCGTGGGCGACGCGGCGGCGGTCCGGCCTGAGGACCACGACGTGCTGTTCGCCGACCCGGGACGCCGGACGAGCCGGGGGCGGACGTTCGACCCCATGGCCTACTCGCCGCCCTGGCCGGTGGTGCTCGACCTGGTGGCGCGGACCGAGCGGGCCTGTCTCAAGGTGGCCCCCGGCATCCCGTACGAGTACATCCCCCAGCCGGCCGAGGCCGAGTGGGTCTCGTACAAGGGGGAGGTCAAGGAGGCGACGCTGTGGACCGGCGAGCGGCCGGCCCGTCGCGCCACGCTCCTGCCCGGCGGCCACTCGCTGACCGCCACCGGCGCGAGGGCCGAGGTCGGCGCGATGGGCCGGTACGTCTACGAGCCCGACGGCGCCGCGATCCGGGCCCACCTGGTGGGCGAGGTGGCCGCGCGGGTCGGCGGCCGCCTGCTCGATCCGCGCGTGGCCTACATCGCCTCGGACCTGGCGCTGGACACGCCCTGGGCCTCCAGGTACGCGGTCGACGACATCATGACGTTCTCGCTGAAGAAGCTCCGCGCGGCGCTGCGCGACCGGAAAATAGGAAATGTCACCATTAAAAAGCGCGCTTCCGCTGTCGACATCGAGCGCCTCCGTACGGACCTGCGACTTATCGGGGAAAAGTCAGCTGTCATTATCTTGACCCGAATTATGGATAAACCTTACGCGCTCATCTGTGACACCACCCCACCTGCCTGAACGAGCTTTCCATTCGACCCTGACGAACCTTGATCGAAGGGCTAAGGTGGACGGGCGCGAGTCCTCCCCCCAGATGCGGTGACCCGCGTTCTCGCTCTTTCATCTGCAAACCGGACCTATCCCACCGCTGCGCGGCAGACCGTCGGCGAGCGAAGGAGCCTTTCGGTGGACAATTCCAACCACACGTCCCTACTTCCGGCAGGAGGCCATTCTCTCGTCTCCGAAAGGATGCGAGACCTGCTCCAGCGCGCCGCCCAAGACCACGTGTACGAGCAGCGCACCCAGGGCGCGGTGCTCGACGAGATCCGCCAGCGGCTCGAAGGCATGGAGTGGCTGCTCCGGGAGGTGCGCGAGCGCGAACTGGGCGGCCTCAGCGGCACCCTGGAGTCCGTCAACGGCCGGTTGGAGGACATCTCGGTCAAGCCGCCGATGTGGGCGGAGGGGCTGGCCCAGCACGTGGAGGCCGTACGCGACCACGTCGACGCGGTCGGGGAGCGGGTCCGCCACGTGGACGCCCGGGTGGGCCCGGTCTCCGAGCTGCCGAGCCTGTGGGCCGACCTCAGCACCATGGGCGAAAACGTCGACGAAGCGCTCAAGCGCCTGCAGTCCGTGCTCGACACCACCGATGGCATCACCAAAGGCATGTCCGATTTCGCCGCCCTGCTGGCCGGCCTCAACTCCAGCATGGAGGCCGCGGCCAGCCGCTTCACCAGGCTCGACAAGTCGGTGGCCGAGCTGGCCACCCGTACCGACCGCGTGGAGGCCGGCCTCGGCGACCTCTCCGAGAGCATCGGCGAGCGGGTGTCCGGCGCCACCGAGCAGCTGGCCGTCAAGGTCGACGCCGCCGAGCAGCGCCTCACCACCCGCCTGGAGGAGACCGACGAACGGCTCTCCACGCGCCTGGAGGAGACCGACCAGCGCCTCACGGCCAAGCTCGACCAAGCCACCACCCGCCTGGAGGAGACCGGCCGCGACCTCACCTCCCGCCTGGACGACACCGGCGACCGGCTCTCGGCCCGCCTGGAGGAGGCCGACGCGCAGTTCAGCGGCCGGTTGGCCGACGTCGAGCAGCGGCTGACCACCCGGCTCGACGAGACCGATCAGCACCTCGCCGTCCAGCTCGGCGAGAGCGAGCAGCGGCTCGCGGCCCGGCTCGACGGCGTCGACGCCCGGCTCGACCGGGTCGAGGGCAGGCTGCTCGGCGTCGACTCCAGGCTCACCGCGTTCGACGGCCGGCTGGAGTCCGCCGACGAGTGCCTGGCCGACATCGACACCAGGCTCGACGGCCTCGACGGCCGGATGGCGGGTGTCGACAAGCGGCTCACCGGCATGGACAGCCGGCTCGGCGGCGTGGACAAGCGCCTCGGCACCATAGACGGTCACCTGGGCCGGCACGACGACCGGTTCGACGCCCTCGACGTACGCGTGGACGCCCGCGTCACCGCGCTCGACGCCCGCTTCACCACGCTCGACGACCGTTTGGCCGCCACCGACCAGCGCATCGGCGAGACCGCCACCCGCAACGAGGGCCGCTTCAACAAGCTCGACGGCCACCTCGAATCCCTTGACGAGCGCCTGGTGGAGGTTGAGGAGCACCTGTGCGGCCGGTTCGACGCGATCGACGGCCACCTCGGCGGCCTCGACTCCCGCTTCAACGGCCTCGACACCCACATGAACGGCCTGGCCACCCGCGCCGAGCAGGCCGGCGCCCACCTGGAGGCGGTCGACGACCGCATCGAGGCGGTCAGCCAGCGCGTGAGCCGGCTCCCCGCCGAGCTGGGCCTTCCCGAGCTGCTCCAGTCGCAGTCCGGGGAGCAGGCCGAGCGCCTGGCCGCGGCCGCCGACGCGCTGACCGACCTGGTCAGCTCACGCCCCGACCGCGACGAGCTGGCCCAGACCGTCACCAGCACCGTCACCAGCGTCGTCGAGCCGGCGACCACCGACCTGACCAAGCGCCTCAGCGCGCTGGAGGAGACCATGCTGGCCCTGGCCGAGGCGCTGCTGCGCCCCAGCAGGACCAAGGAGTGAGCCGAGGGGCGAGCCGGGGAGTGCCTGGGAACTGAGCGCGCCCAGTCCCGAAGCTCAGTCCCGAAGCTCAGTGCAAACACTCAGCCCAGGCACTCGGTCCAGGCGCTCAGACGTGGACGGTGGTGATCGGCAGCGACGAGTCGGCCGGGATCTCCAGCGTGGACGGCGTGACCCCGGCCGCGACCAGGTCGGAGCCCAGGGCGGCGACCATGGCGCCGTTGTCGGTGCACAGCCCGGGCCGCGGCACCCGCAGCCGCACGCCGGCCGCGTCGCACCGCTCCTGGGCGAGCGCGCGCAACCGCGAGTTGGCCGCCACGCCGCCGCCGATGAGCAGGTCGTGCACGTCGTATTTCCGGCACGCCTGCAGCGCCTTGCGGGTGAGCACGTCGACCACGGCCTCCTGGAAGGACGCGGCCACGTCGGGCACGTGGATGGCCTGGCCGGCGGCCTCGCGGGCCTCGATCCAGCGGGCCACGGCGGTCTTGAGCCCGGAGAAGGAGAAGTCGAGAGTGCCGTCGTCGATCTTGCCGCGCGGGAAGGCGATGGAGGTTCCGGAACCCTCGCGGGCGGCCCGGTCGATGTGCGGGCCGCCGGGGAACGGCAGCCCCAGCACCCGCGCCACCTTGTCGAACGCCTCTCCGGCGGCGTCGTCGACGGTCGAGCCGAGCGAGATCACGTCTTCTGCCACGTCGGGTACGATCAGCAGCGACGAGTGGCCGCCGGAAACCAGCAGGGCCACGCACGGCTTGGGCAGCGGACCGTGTTCGAGCTGGTCGACGGCGACGTGGGCGGCCAGGTGGTTGACGCCGTAGAGGGGCACGCCGAGCCCCAGCGCGTACGACTTGGCCGCGGCCACCCCGACCAGCAGCGCCCCGGCGAGCCCCGGACCCGCGGTGACCGCGATGGCGTCGATGTCGGAGAACGCCAGCCCGGCCGCGGCGAGCGCGGCCTCGACGGTGGGCGTCATGGCCTCCAGGTGGGCGCGCGAGGCGACCTCGGGCACGACGCCGCCGAACCTGGCGTGCTCGTCCATGCTGGAGGCGATGGTGTTGGCCAGCAGCGTGTGGCCTCTGACGATGCCGATGCCGGTCTCGTCGCAGGAGGTCTCAATGCCGAGGACCAGTGGTGCGTCAGCCATCCAGCTTCCTTCTCATCATGATCGCGTCGGTGCCGTCGTCGTAGTAGCGGCTGCGGGTGCCGATCTCCTCGAACTCGTAGTGCCGGTAGACCGCCTGGGCCTGCGGGTTGTCGGCGCGTACTTCCAGGAAGACCTCGCGCGCTCCCCTGCGGCGGGCCTCGGCGAGCAGCTCGGCGAGCATCGCGCCGCCGATGCCGGTGCCGCGGTGCTTCTCCAGCACGGCGATGGTCTGCACGTCGGCCTGGTCGGCCGCGGCGGCGAGCCCGGCGTAGGCGACGATCTCGTCGTCGACCACCGCCACCACGTAGTAGCGCGAGCGCGGCATGTCGGCCAGCTCGCCGCGCATCATGCCCTCGCTCCAGGCGTCGAGCGGGAACGTGACCCGCTCGATCGCCATGACCGCCGGCAGGTCGGCCTCGGTCATCGGCCTGAGTCTCACGCCGTCACCCTCTTGGGCGCGCCGGGCATCACGGCGTCGGGCCGGCGCAGGTAGATCGGGCGGGGCGGGTCGAGCGGGACGCCCGCGGCCAGGCGCTCGACCGCGAGCCCGGCCAGGGCTCCGGCGTACGGGTAGGGAGGGCGGTCGCCGCCCCGCTCGCCGAAGACGTCGCGGTAGAGGTCGGCGCCGGCGCCGACCACGGGCAGCCCCTCGGCGGGCACCTGGGCGGGCCGCTCGACGAACGGCCCATCGAGTCTGGTGCGCAGATCGGCGTAGCGGGCCCAGAACACCTCTCTGCGCCGCGCGTCGGTGGCCACCAGGAAGGGCTCGGCGAGCCCGCTGCCGTAGGCGACCGCGTCAAGAGTGCAGACGCCGTACGCGGGCACGCCCAGCGTCGTGGCGAGCCCCTGCGCGGTCATCA